>CAJMQT010000040.1 GCA_905215655.1 uncultured bacterium
GTTGCGCCCCCGTTGAATTTGGCTGTCAATATTTCCGATTACTTCTTTTTAGCAATCTTGATCACGCGTGTAGAACCGTCCGTGAGCTTCTCCACAACCATATAAACCTGTCCGTCTGATGTCTGCTGAGCGGAAACCTCAACGCCTGCGGTGTTGAAGAATTTGCGGCTCACTACATCCGATGCGTCAGAACCGAGGTTGTCAATGCCCGAGGTGTAGCTTACTGTAAGCTCGTAGGTCTTGGTAAGCTCGCCGACGGTGGCGGTGACAACGACCTTTCCGGTAAAGTCTTTTACAAATTTTGCCGTATTGCCGTCGAACGTCAGTCCGTCATTGTCGCTTGTCCATTGTACTGTCGGCGTACCTCCGACGTTGAAGCCCTTCGTAACCTTATCGAAGGTGTCGTCCTCTGCAAGGATAAGCTCGGCAGCATGGAATATCGCTACTTCGTTATTGTCGGTCGCTTTCACGATGGGATAAGTATAATCATCCATTGACGTGAACGCCTCGCCAAGGTCAAGAGCGGCAAGCTCTCTTGCCGTTGCTTTCTTGGCACTGAAATCAGCGTCGTGGTCGTTCGTGTTGATGTCGAGATACCAAGTGTTCTCCATCTTGTTGTCGGCTGTCCACTGTTTGCCGTTGGTGATGGAAACACCCACGATTGAACCGCAAGAGTCTGCCGGCGCGTCAATCTTACCTGCGTTATAGCAGTTGATGATATGTGTCTTTGCCTTCTCAGGTGTTGCAACGAGACCTGCAACACGTGCAAGACCCTTGATTGTTCCTGCGTTGTAGCAGTTCTTGAATGTCGCTCCCGAGGTGGCGGCAAGTCCTGCAATCTCGTAAGAAGGTTTATCCTTTATAATATTTGACTGAACCGTGCTGAGTGACGATACGTTACCGGTGTTCCAGCAGCCTTCAACAAGACCGTTGCCGTTGGTGGGAGAGCCCCATGCGATAAGTCCGCCGGCGCGGTCTTCCTTGGCGGTGACGTCAGCCGTGTTGTAGCAGTTGATCATCTGCGGACCGTTGCCCGAGAATGCCGATGTGATACCGCCGAGCATGCGTACTCCTTCAATCTTACCCTTGTTGTAGCAACGGGTGAAGGTAACCTTGCCCGATGCCGAGCCGGTGATACCGCCGCCTTGGTTACCGTTGGCAACGATATTTCCCTCGTTGTAGCAGTCGGTGAACTCGACACCGGCAGGAGTTGACGTAGAGCCCGGTGTGCCTTGGGTGTATCCGGCAATACCTGCGGCATAAACGTTAAAGTCGGATGTAATCGTACCTGTGTTGTAGCAACGGGTGAACGAAGAACCCGGTGTGAAGAATGTCACGAGACCTCCCGTAGGACAAGAGCTCATCGCCTTGGTAGCCTTGGCTGTAATGTCTGCCGTGTTGTAGCAGTCGGTCATTACATACTGGGCGTTAGCGGCAGCCGAACTTGTCGCAGGACCGCCGGCTATAAATCCGGCAATCTTGCCTCCTGCGGTGACAGGCGTGCTGTTAGAGCATGAGGTGAAGGTGTAAAGACCGTTATCCTTGGCACCCAAAGCGTTGCCGATAAATCCTGCAACGGTCTTTGCCCAGGCTGTCGATGCGACGGTAATCTCGCCGGCGCTCTTACAATCGGTAAATGTAGAAGCTCCCTGAACAGCCACCAGACCGCCGATGATTGCATCAGTTGCCTTGGTATAAGAAGCGGTGTGCTTGATCTTGCCGTTGAACTCGCAACCCTGATATGTCACGCCGGCAGCTCCTGTTGCCACCAGACCACCGATGCTTGTCTGATTGCTCTCGATGGTTCCGCTGTAAACAACCTTCTTCAACAATGCGCCGGTATATGCGTTGCCTACAACGCCTGATACGCTTGCCTTGTTAGTGGTTACGTCAACCTTTGAAACAATGTTTTCAAGAGTACCGTAGAGTTTGTCAGCCACAACTGTGGCAAATGTGTATGTGCCGTTAACCTTTCCTTCAAGAATAAGGTTCTTCACGGTTCCGTTCACGTCGATTGTGCCGAAGAGACCGCAGCTTAAATTAGCCTTGGAGGTGAGGGCAAGTCCTTTTATCGTGTGGTTGTCTCCGTCGAGGGTGGCGGCAAGCGGTGTCACGCCGTCTGCACCGATGCGTGCCGGAGTCTTGCCGGTGAAGTCAAGGTCGGCTGTAATCTTGACGAATTGTCCTTCAAGAGTCTTGCCGGTCTTGTCAATAAATGTTGCGAGGGCATTCCATTCGTCGGTGTTGCTTATTATATAAGGATTAGCCTCCGTGCCTTCTCCGGTAAGAGGTATGCTCGGAAGTGCCTGTACGAACATCGGACGACGGACGTTGGCGCCGTTTACGGCAACGAGCGTGTCTGTAACGATTTCAGAAACGTTCTTCGGAACGATGAGCTTTCCGTTCTCAATCTTGAACGTCGTGCCGTCAACGAGCGACCATGTAGCGCTCTCGCCCAGTTCAACGTCGTTCAGAAGTTCGGTGAAGATTTCACCTGTTGCAGCCTTGGCGATAACCTTGCGTGCGGCAACGGTCTTAGCCTCATCGGCATAAGATTTCAGAGTCGGGTACATGCCTGCCTGATAATCCCAGATGTCTGCCGAGAGACCTTCGATGGGCTGACCGGAGATAAGGTCTGCGGTCTCCATGCCTACGATGTTGTCGACGTTGGTATTTTCTCCTGCCTTGACACCGATTGTCTGTGCGTCAAAGTAAACATTCTGCACGTTCTTTGTACCTTTCAGTCCGAGTACAGCACCTGTCGTTGCAGGATTGCCGCAATATACGTTTCCGAAGTTGGCGCAGCTGACAAGATTGTTATTGCCCGAACCTGATGTTGAAGTGCCGTCCATTGAGCCGGCAATACCTCCTACATTATTCTTTTCCGCATAAACAGTACCGAAGTTAACACAGTTTTTCAGGTCTCCGCCATTGCATCCACCGGTAATACCGCCGGCACGCTGACGCTGGGTGTTGAAGTTGGTACAGATGCTGCCGATAAAGACGTCACCCGTGTTCACGCAGTTTTCGATAATTCCATAAGTGGTTCCTGCGATACCTCCGACATTGGCATATCCCGAGCGGATGTTTCCGGCATTATAGCAGTTTACAATTCTTCCGCCTTTGTTCAACTGACCGGCCATACTTCCTACCCAGCAGGAGTAGCCCGTCACGTCGGCATAGTTGCGGCAGTTCTCTATGAGTCCGTCCACTGATCCCGCAACAGCGGCGCTGTTACCGAACATCTCGAACTTAGAACCGGCACCGATGTTGAGGTTGCGAATGATACCGTTCTCGCCGAGGCGTCCGAAGACTCCTCCCATCGAGCGGCACTTGGTTGTGTTAAGCGTGCCGACGGTTGTTTCTGTCGGTGCTGTCGACCATGCCACGCGGTTGATAAGCACGTTGTTGAGGGTATGTCCCTTACCGTCAAATACGCCTTGGAACTTGATTGATGCGGCGCTTGATGTTTCATCGGCGTTAATTCCGTCGAATGCCGGGTCATGCTCCATGTCGATGTCGTTGGTCATTTCGAAGTACATGTCGTTAAACATCTGCCTCTTGACCGTGGTAGCCTCAGACAGCGCAATCATGTCTGCCTTTGTCTTGATGAGGAAGGGGGCGTCAGCCGTTCCTGCTCCCTCAAACGGAATGGGAGCGATGTTGATGAAGTGATAGGTCTGAACGTTGCCGTTAACAACATAAAGGGTGTCGACACCGAACTCTGTGCCTATCTCGAGCATGTTGTTGTCCTTGATATTGGAGTAGTTGCCCTCGGTGTAAAGGTTCGTACCCTTTGATATTGCAAACACCGTGTTGCCCAATGCCGTGAGCGGTGTGTTGTTTGAAATTTTCTTGAAACTGTCGCTCTCGCCCATAACAACTGCCGAAGCACTGAACTTGGAAGCCTCTGTCTCAGCCATGCTCTTGATACGCGGATAAGCACCCGCCGTGAATGTCCATACGTCGGAAGAGAAACCGGCGGGACCGGTTGCAGATGTCAAAGCCGCGGTTGTCGTGCCAAAGCGCGTTGAACCGAAGTCAGTTACTTTCTTGTCGTAGTAAACGTTTGTAAGTTCAGCCTCTACGCCGTCAAGGATTTTACCGATTACCTCATTGCAGTTGTTGCGGTCGTACTGATAAGTCTCGACCTCTACCGTTGCCGAGGTGTAGCAGTTGGTTACTTTCGGGGTGAGTTTTGAAGAGCCCATCTGTATCTGTCCGATCAGACCGCCAGCCATTCTGGAGTAGCAATGTATGTTTCCTGACGAATAACAGTTTTCGAGCGTACCGCTTGACATGATACCGACCACGCCGCCGAGTTGTGACTGCGCGCTGTAACCGCGAACCACGCCGGATGAGAAAGAGTTTCTAAGCGCAACGTTCTGCAAGACACCTGCCACGCCGCCGATAATCTGTCCATTATCATTTGACAGGTTGGCGTATGTCATGAGACCGCTGAACGACAGGTCGGAACCGTCTGCGTCAAGGATGTTACCTGCGACACCGCCGGCAGGACTGCTGTCGCCTGTAATGTAAACCCTCGTGCCTGTGACGGAGCAGTTGTGAATTCCGCCGTGCACCTCACCGACCAGACCGCCGTGGAAACCGGATCCCATAACGACACCATCCACCACGTGGCAGTTCTCGATTTTGCCGAGAACGATGCCGGCAACACCGCCGTTACCACCGTTCGCTGCCGATAAGGAAGGATTTTTTACCGTGATATTTTCAAGCGAACCACAGGTCCAAGCCACCAACGAGCCGGCGCAGTTCTTTGTGCTTTGTACGACCGGAGCGTCCAATACAACGTTCTTTATCACGCTGACGGTGTCGCAATAACCGAACAGACCGGCATAATAAGATGAGCCTCCGTTCACGTTAAGCCCCTTGATGGTGTGTCCGCGACCGTCGAGAGAACCTGCGAAATGCTGTGTCGATGTATTACCGATGGCGTCAAACGAATAGTTTTTCATATCGATGTCATTGGCAAGAGCGAAGTGTTTGCCAAGATATGTGCGTGAATAGGTGCGAGTGCCGGTCACGCCGATATAGTTGTTGTCGTTGTTAACCTTGTCCGAAAGGAGGATAAGGTGGTCGAGAGAAGAGATAAGATAAGGATTATCCACCGTTCCCTCGCCTTCAAAATCGCTGACGCTGAGCTCGGGATATGCCCAAGAATTGTCTGCCGTGAGGACAGCGTCGGTAAGATGTCCGGCGTAAGATCTTGCCTCTGCGTTGAGCAGCGACCAGTCTGTCCATTTCAAAGTGTTGTTGTTTGTTGCCTCGGCAACGTCCGTTGTGATAATCGGAGAATACTGTGTCAGATTGCCCGACGTGTCAAAGGCGATACATTTGATCGTCGAGTATGGACCGTTCGAGTTGATGAGTGCCACCTGATTGTTGATTTCGGCCGTGCGATCACGATTGAGCTTTATCTCAATATTCAAGCCGCGGTTGAAGATGTTGGTGACAGACAGCATGTTGGGCGATGTCTGATTTATGATTACCGAGTAAGAGTTGGCAGCACCGCTTGAATTCTTGTACTGCATCGTACCGTTCGGCTTGCCCAAGACCAAGTTGTAGTATGCCGCTGCAAACTTGTCTTTGTTTGTTCCTGCCGCCTGTACGTAAAGACCCCACCATGAGTCGGAAAAGTCGATGTCACCGTTTTCCATCACCTTACCTGTGATCTTTGCGGTGTAATCCGGAGCGCCGGTTGACTGTGTCACGGCAAGGTCGAGCTGTCCGAGATTAGTGTCGACAAACATGTGTTGACGCGGAATTGTAACAGTAGCCGTTGCCTTGTCGTAATGAGCGCGGACGGCTATTCCGCTCCAGAAGTCTTTGATTGTCAGCGAGTCGCCATCGGCGTCCGGCACAATCTGCATCTGTGAGCCACCGTCAAAGCCGCCGCTTGTCAGAGTTTGATACGTGCCGACATAAAATCCGCTGATGTCGGCTGATGTCTGTTCACCTGCCTTCGCCACCTTTTTGTTTCTCGACGGCGACGGCTTCTTTTCAGCCTTGGTAATGGTTTGTTCCGGAACTTTCAGCTCTAATACAGCATTTAGCTTTTCGGGCTTGAAAGAAGAGGGAACCGTTGCCGCAACATTCTTGACCTGTTGACCGTCAAGCTCATCCGCTATCGACACTCTATCTGTCTGTGCCGAGGCGGAGATGCACGTCACGAGCATTCCTAAAACCAATAGCAAAGAAGTTGTAATTCTTCTCATGATTGTTGTTGACTGAGGACAATGATTATTAAAATTCAGAAGAGTGCCGCCCCCGTGTCCTCAGTTTATACGGGTGTCACACTTATTCCTGACATTGATTATATTTATCTTGTTCGATTCTTCTCCTATTATAATTTACAAGATTATCAGTTTTACAAAGTAAAAGAATTTTTCCTTTCTTTATACAGTTGTTACATATTTTAACCCTCACAACGGTCTTTCTTAAACTTTCTTTGTTATAAATATAAGATTTATATACATCTTCGAGTTAAAGATGATACCATGAAAAACACAAGGAAGATGTATCAAAAACAACGGAATACGCCGAAGGCATGTCCCTTCTTTGGCGTATTCCGTTGTTTTAATACATGTTCATCGTGTAATAATGTCCTGCGGTTTATATCAAAACGGCAGTTTTATTGACACTAATCAAACAGTCCGTATCATTTCCGATAATTGTCAAGACCCCGGCTCAGGAAGTCGAGATACTTGCCCACGCTCTCCTTATAGCTGTACGACGGGGCGAGCGGACGCCCCTCGTTGTCGAGTATCACATAGAAAGGCTGGGCGTTGGCGCCAAACTTCGAGCGTTGCAGATAGCTCCATTTGTCGCCCACGGTGCGTAGTGTGCGGCGGCGTCCGTTCTCGGTCACTTCGACGGGTGCCGGCAACGGCTGTTTGTCGTCGACGTAAAGGGATATCAGAACGAAGTCGTTTTTGAGCCGTTGTGCCACCTGCGGGTCTGTCCATACCGCCGCTTCCATCTTACGACAGTTGACGCAGCCAAATCCGGTGAAGTCTATCAGCACCGGCTTGCCTTGTGCGCGAGCCGCCGCCATGCCCTCCTCATAGTCTTTGAACGCCGGCTCCACCTCGTTGTGATAGAGGTTGAAGTCTTGCGTGCTGACGGGCGGAGCGAAGGCGCTGACAGCCTTGCACGGCGCGCCCCACAGTCCGGGAATGAGATAAACGGTGAAGGCGAGCGACAGCATGCCGAGCATTATGCAGGGCACGGGCATGGCCTCGCCGGCGCCCATGTCGCTCCTGAATTTCAGTTTGCCGATAAGGTAAAGTCCGAGCATGCCGAAGATGACGATCCACAGCGAGAGGAACACTTCACGGTCGAGCAGGTGCCAGCCGTATGCAAGGTCGGCGACGGAGAAGAATTTCAGAGCAAATGCCAGTTCGATGAAGCCCAGCGTCACCTTGATGGTGTTCATCCAGCCGCCCGATTTCGGCGTCTGTTTCAACAAAGAGGGGAACAGAGCGAAGAGCGTGAACGGCATGGCGAGCGCCAAGGCGAAACCAAGCATGCCCACGGCAGGACCGATATAGTTGCCCGATGTGCTGACCTCGACGAGCAGGAAACCGATAATGGGACCGGTACACGAGAACGAGACGAGGGCGAGCGTGAACGCCATAAGGAATATGCTGAGCAGTCCGCTCGTGCGTGACGCCTTGCTGTCCACCTTGTTTGTCCACGACGATGGCAGCGTTATCTCGAACCATCCGAAGAAGGAGAGGGCGAACACCACCAGCAACAGGAAGAAAAAGATGTTGAACACGGCGTTGGTGGCAAGCTCGTTGAGCTTGTTCGCACCGTAAATTCCGGTTATTACGAGTCCCAATGAGAGGTAAATCACGACGATTGCCGCTCCGTATGTCACGGCGTCGCGTATGCCTTTGCTCCTGTCTTTTGTGCGTTTCAGGAAGAAGCTGACGGTCATCGGGATGATAGGCCATACGCACGGAGTGAACAGGGCGATAAATCCGCCCGCCAGTCCCATAAGGAATATGTAGATCCACGAGCGGCTGTCGGCGCCGCTGTTGCCGTCGAGAGCCTTCAGGTCGGTTATCACCGGCCGCCAGAGGTCGCCTCCGCCCACGGTCAGAGCGCTGTCGGCGGCTATGCTGTCGTTGACCGGCGGTGCTGCTGCAAGCGCCGTGTCTGCCGTCGTCTTAGTGTCTTCGGGCGCGGCGGCGGGGGCGTCGGATGGTCCGTTGCCGTTGAAACTGAATTCCACTTGCGTGGGCGGCAGACAGTTCTGGTCGTCACACGCGCCGTATTCAAGGTATCCTTTGATATGATAAGTCTTGGCTGTCAGTCTGTATTTCTGCACGAATGTGACGCTGTTCTCGAAGAAACGCAGGTTCATGTTGAACATCGGGTCATAGCGGTTGATTTCCTTTCCGCGTGCCGCGAGCTTTCCTTCGGCTTTTGCGCCTTCGGCTTTCTCCGTCGTCAGCGTTGCCGATATGGGACCGTTGGCGGGCAGCGCCGTTGAATATACGTGCCATCCGGCGTCTATCCTGCCCGTGAAAATCACCTCTATTTCCGTAGGCGACAGCTGTTTTTGTGTTACGTTAAAATGTACCGGGTCTTCCATCTGCGCCTTTGCCGCAAGGGTTATCAGGGCGAGCAGCAGGGTGAGAAGAGTTGTTTTCAGCGTTTTCATTATTGTTTTGTCGTTTTGTTTGTCATTATGTCGAGGACGTAGCGGTCGGTTTCGTCCATTCCCTGCCGTCCTATCTCCGTGAGGTTGCGTATGCTTTGGTCCACGTCGTCGTCGATAATACCCTCCACCGATGTGACATGTTTGTTCTGAATGGCGAGCATGGCGCTCATTACGGCCGTGCTGACGCCCGTTGTCAGTTTCAGGGCGCAGCTCGGTTTGGCTCCGTCGCAGATCATTCCCGTAAGGTTGGCTATCATGTTTTTCACGGCAAACGTTATCTGTTCGTAGCCTCCGCCCATAAGATATGTTATGCCGCAGCTGCTGCCCGTGCTGGCGACGACGCATCCGCAGAGCGCCGAGAGCGAGCCGAGGTGCTGCTTGATGTAAATCGCTGTAAGGTTGCTCAGTATCAGGGCGCGTATCAGCTCCTCGTCGGTATTGTGGTTTTCGCGGGCGAAGACGACGACGGGCATTGTAGTACATATACCTTGGTTGCCGCTGCCGCTGTTGCTCATGACGGGTATCATCGCTCCCGCCATTCGCGCGTCGCAGGCGCAACTCGTTGCCGAGAGGATCTTGGAGAATATGCTGTCGCCCATAATTCCTTTGCCGAGCGGGCTGCAAAGGGTCTTTCCGAGACGATGACCGAAGTTCTCCCGCAGTCCGCAGTCTGCCGCCTCCTCATCGAGGCGCTTTGCTTCGAGGATGAAATTCAGGTCGTCGAGAGCCGTCTCGGTGGCGAAGTCGTACACCTTTCTCAGGGTGAGGCTCACCTCCTCGTCGCCTGCTTCGTCCGTGCCGACGGACTTTTTATCGAGCAAGATCTCGTTGTCTTTCCGCAGGAACACGAAGTTGGTGTGCTTGCTTTTTATCCTTGCCTCCGCCTCATGCCCTCCGCCGCGGCATGTCACGCCGATGTAGAGCTTGTCGGGGTCGTCCTCTTCGAGCTTGATGTTTATCCGGTCTTCGGCGATATATCGGCGTCCGCGCTCCACGGCGTCGCTGTCGGCGTCGCGCAGCACTTCCAGTTGCAGTTCCGAGCGCCCTATCATGGCTCCAAGCGCCACGGCTATGGGCAGTCCTATCATGCCCGTTCCGGGAATGCCTACGCCCATCGCGTTCTTCAAGATGTTGGCGCTCAGGCGTATGTCGATATGCTCCGGCAGCGTGCCGAGCGTCTCGCGCACCTTGGCGACGCACAATGCCACGGCGATGGGTTCGGTACATCCGATGGCGGGCAGCACCTGACGGCGCATCAGTTCTATTATCGCGTTCTTTTCTTCCGGTGTAAACATAGGCAAAAGATCTTTTGTTATTCTCGTTGCGAAGTTACGAAATAAAGCTCAAACCGCCGCTATTTACGTGACAAATTGTATTTTCAATTTTTCCATTTTTCAATATTTCAATTAAAAATCATTGGTTTTTGCTCCGTCGGCTCCTTTGCTCCGTCGGCTCTTGAAAGGCAATTCCCGATTGTTAAAATCCTCCTTTCCAATCCTTAAAATTAACACTTCACCATGCCGTTTTTTGCCTCTTGCGCTGCCGTTGAAGGCATACGGCAGGACGAAACACCGCCTTTTACAATGCGAAAGGCAGTCTTTTGTATTGCAAAAGGTAACCTTTCAGGGTGTAAAAGGCAGCCTTTCAGGACTCAAAAGGTGGTTTTTCGAGGCGCAAAAGGCGGTCGGGAACGGTATATTTTTCGGCTTTTGGAGGGTGATTTTGGTTAAAATCAGTTAAAAACGGCGACATTTTGAACAATTACAGGTTATGGCGGATAACATCAGACGGTGCCGTCGGCTTCAAAAACGGCATTTTCCGTCCCGTTTATCCTTTTTTTTCAGCACAAGGAAAAGTGCGGGTTAGTTAATAATTATCAACTATCTCATATTTGAGGATTGGCTAAATTAACAGTAAACGCAAAGGTTTGAAAATATCATTTCTCATACGACATAATACATTTCTTTTGTTGTATTTACAGGTTAGTCTCGTAATTAATTTATACCTTTGCGTCATAAAGTCAAAATGATATATATGACCTCACAACAACCTGCATCGCTTATATGGGACATCAAAAATCTATGATTAAACGCCGCGACGATATTAATATGCAATTTGCTGAGATCACTCAGCTTATCAGCAATGCCCGCAATAAAGTGTTACGTCTTGCCAATACTGCACTCATCGATTTATATTGGAATGTGGGGCACTGTATTTCTGATAGAATATCATCTGCCGAGTGGGGCGATGGCGTGGTCACACAATTAGCAGAGTATATTTCAAAAACTGCTCCCGACCTAAAAGGATTTTCTGACAAGAACCTTTGGCGAATGAAACAGTTTTACGAGACAATTGTCTTTCATAACGTCTCGCATTATCACCTCCTGATCTTATATTTGCAAAAGTTTAAACAAAGTCAAAAGATACATGGCAAGGAATGGCGAATAACACTCTAAAAAACAACTTGATATGGAAAACCCTTACATCATACAGTTTCCCGAAATAATGAAGGGGAAGAAGATTTTATACGTCCACGGATTTAATTCGGCGGGCAGCTCAGGCACCGTCGTAAAGATACGCGAAATGCTGCCGGGCGCCGAAGTGACAGCCCCCGACCTGCCGCTGCACCCCGACGAGGCTATGACCCTGCTGCGCGACATCTGCGACAGAGAGAACCCCGACCTCATCATCGGCACTTCGATGGGCGGCATGTACGCCGAGATGCTTTACGGATATGACCGAATACTGGTCAATCCGGCGTTCCGCATGGGCGAAACGATGATAAAGCACGGCATGCTGGGCAAGAACACGTTCTGCAACCCGCGACAGGACGGCGTGCAGGAGTTTATCGTGACAAAAGCGTTGGTAGAGGAATACCGGCAGATAACGGAGCAATGCTTCTCGGCGGTGACCGACGAGGAGAGCCGCGAGAGGGTGTTCGGACTCTTCGGCGACAACGACCCGACGGTTAACACGCACGACATCTTCGCCCGACATTACCGCAACGACATATCCTTCCACGGCGAGCACCGCATGAACGACAAGATACTGCTGCACTCGGTGCTGCCCGTCATTCAATGGATTGACGATCGTCAGGAGCAGCGCGAGCGCCCGATAATATACATCTCGATAGACGCCATGCGCGCGGCGGACGGCAGTCAGCTGTCAAGCGCCATGAAGGCGTTCCGCATTCTCTTCGAGCATTACTCGCTGTTCATCGTCGCCGACTCGCCGACAAACGACCCGGCGTACTTCAACGACGTGCTGGCATGGACGCAGGACATTGTCAACGTGCCGGCATGGAACCGACTGATATTCACCAACCGTAAAGACTTGCTTTACGGAGATTACCTCATCGACCCGTCTGCCGATAACGGCGCGCCCAACTTTACGGGCACTCACATCGTGCTTGGCAGCGAGACTTTCAAGACGTGGGAGGAGATAATAGAGTTCTTCGGAAGGTTGGGAGGACAGTAAAAGGAGGACAGCCCCGAGCCGACCATCACAAGCACGGAAAGACAAAGAAGGAACAGCCCCTCCCCGACCCTCCCGAGGGAGGGAGAAGGGATATGTGCCTTGTGGTTGATGAATATTTATATTAAAATCATAAAAACGATGACAGGCAACGATAACGGACAACAAAACAAATCCGAGCTCAATACCTCCGGAAAGGCAGAAAATGGTCGCGCAATCCACAGCTCCCTCCCTCGGGAGGGTTGGGGAGGGGCTTGTTCTTGTGAGGATCGGGGGGCTTCTGCCGGCTTACTCTTCTCCCGCATCCTGTCAATCGTTCGGCTCTTGGACAGCGACGGCTCGGAAAACATCAACAAACTGATGCACGAGACGCTGGTCGCCGTCTGCGACGAAGGACTGAAAGATGAGAGTATCGCTTGCGGAAACCTGTTCTCACAGGTTGATTTCCTTTGCAAACGCCATAACATCAGGACTGCCGACAGGGTGGAGATACAGACCATGCGGCGGCACTCCAACCGCCGCGAACGGCTCACGGAGGAAGAATTGAAGTACGACCTCATGGCTCTCTGCCGTTTCACTTCCGCCGTGACGGGCACGCACATACCGGGCGAACTGCTGGCGAGGCTGCCCGACGGACGCCGACCTTACGCCAAAGCGGAGGGCGCGGACATGCGTTACGTGCGCTGCATCGTCAGCCGTTGGGACGAAAGATATATTTATGTCTCCGCCGAAAGCGGCTTTGACGGCATGACGATAGCCGTCGATCATTCGGCGGATGACCTGCTCTATCTGAAAGATTTGCTCCGGGCGGGCATGCAGCTGAACCTCCTTGACAGCAAGGTTGCAGGGCACGAGGGCGACGGCGGGGCGACTGTCGGCGTCGCGGACATGGTCGTCATGCCGGGACTTGTCGTCGTGGAGCCTGATTATCTGATAGACATCAGTTCGTTGGCGGCGTGCTTCAAAGACTACGGTCACAACGCGCTGACGTACATCATCGAGCGGATGAGACCGCGTGCAAACTCTCAGGCTATTCTTCTGGGTAACCTCGCGGGCGGCATTCTCGACGATGTGATAAACTCGGAGGGGGAGTACTGTCTCGCCGAGACCGTCCGTTCAAACTACCGCGAGAAGGTTCTGGAATACGCAACGTGCGATGATTTCAACGCCGCCGGCTTTAAACAGGCGGCAGCGGTGCAGGCATCTAACATCCGTAAAAGCGTGGATGTGCTGCTGAAAAGCTACGACCGCAGCGCCATGGTGCTCGAACCGTCGTTTGTCTGCGAGCGTCTCGGACTGCAAGGACGTGTCGACCTTATGACGACCGACTTCCGTCTGCTCGTCGAACAGAAGTCGGGACGCAACCGCAACGTCGAGTTCCACCGCACAGGCAGCCACGGCAGCATGCAGCTCGAGCCGCATTACGTCCAGCTGCTGCTTTACTACGGCGTGCTGAGATATAACTTCAACCTGGGTTTCGACAGGACGGACATACGCCTGCTTTACTCGAAATACAAGCCGGAAGAGGGGCTGATGGCTGTCGCTTTCTACCAAGCTCTATTCCGCGAGGCGCTCCGGCTGCGCAATGAAATAGTCGCGACAAGCATCTCCATCGCCGATTTCGGCTTTGAGAGATGGCTCACGCAACTGACACCGACGGCTGTAAACACGGCGGGATGCAGCTCGGCGTTCTATCATAACTACCTCCGGCCGCAGATAGAGAGCGTGACAAAGCCGCTGGAAAGCATGCCGCCGCTGGAACGCGAGTATTTTTCGAGGATGATGACCTTCGTCAGCAAGGAGCAGCTTCTCGGCAAAGTGGGACGCCGCGAGGGGCATGACAGTTGCACGGCAGACCTTTGGAACATGCCCGTGGCGGAGAAGATAGAGACGGGAAACATATATCTCGGACTGACGATAAAGGCGAAGGAGGCGTCGGAAGAGGACGGAGCGTATGACAGGATAACGCTGCGCGTGCCCGAAACGGGTGTCGACTTTCTACCAAACTTCCGCCGCGGCGACATGGTTTACCTCTATTGCTACGCCGAGGGGCAGGAGCCTGACGTGAGGCGGAGCATTCTTTACAAGGGGAACATCGACCGCCTGCGCACGGACGAGATAACAGTAGTGCTGGCGGACGGGCAGAAAAATCCGGAGATATTAAAGCCGCAAGACGCTGACGGGCGTGCCGTGGACGAACGACAGGCGGCATTTTACGCCGTGGAACATGCCGGAACAGACGCCGCGGGCGGCAACGGAGCGCGCGGACTGTTCGAGTTGATAACGGCTCCTGCCGACCGCCGTGCTCTATTGCTCGGTCAGCGGGCGCCCGAAAGGAATACGGATGTAAGCTTGTCGCGCAGCTACGACGCGTCGTGCGACGACATCCTGCTCGCCGCCAAGCAGGCTAAGGACTACTATCTGCTGGTGGGTCCGCCGGGCACGGGCAAGACATCACGCGCCCTGAGGTTTATGGTCGAAGAGGAACTGACGACCGACGGCACGTCCGTTCTGCTCATGGCGTACACCAACCGCGCCGTGAATGAGATTTGTTCGATGCTCGAAGACGCCGGCATCGACTATCTGCGCCTCGGCAACGAGTACTCAGCCGACGCGCGGTTTAAGGCGCGTCTCGTATCCGAGGCGGTCAAAGCGTCGCCCCGGTTGTCAGAAATAAAGGGCCGGATAAGTGCCGTCCGCGTGATAACGGGCACGACGTCAATGCTGCAATCGCGGTCATATATCTTCCGGTTGAAGACTTTTTCGCTCGCCATAATCGACGAGGCGTCACAAATTCTCGAACCTAACATCATCGGACTGCTTGCCGCCCACAGCGGCAGAGGCAGGCAGACGGGGTGTTGCAGCATACGTAAGTTTGTGCTGGTGGGCGACCATAAGCAGCTGCCGGCCGTGGTAAGGCAGAGCGAGGAGGAGTCTGCCGTCAGAAGCGAGGCGCTCCGCGGCATAGGTCTTGACAACTGCCGCAACTCTCTCTTCGAGCGTCTGCTGCGCACGGAGCGTGCCGCCTGCCGGCAGGAGTTTATCGGTGTGCTGCGCCGCCACGGCAGGATGCACCCCGAAATAGCGGCATTCCCGTGCCGGGAGTTCTACGCCGACGAGCAGCTTGTGCCCGTTCCACTACCTCATCAGCAGGAGACGGCGCTGTCATACCCCGCCGACGGCATGGCGGACGACCTCGACCGACTGCTGCACAGCCGCCGGATGATATTCATTCCGTCGCCCGACTGCCGCCGTCCGGACATCTCCGAGAAGGCAAACACCGCCGAGGCGGCAATCGTTGCCGACCTTCTGCGTCGCATCCACCGGCTGACAGGCGCCGCCTTCGACGCCTCAAAGACCGTCGGAGTAATCGTTCCGTACCGCAACCAGATAGCCGTTATCCGCAAAGAGATAGAGCGTCTCGGCATGCCGGAGCTTGAACAGGTGTCGATAGACACCGTAGAGAGGTATCAAGGCAGCCAGCGCGACGTGATAATATACTCTTTCACGATACAAAATCCGTGGCAGCTCGACTTCCTGTCTGCCAACTGTTTCATCGAGAACGGGCACACGATAGACCGCAAACTGAACGTGGCACTGACCCGGGCGCGCCGCCAGATGATAATGACGGGCAACGAGCGGACCCTCCGTCTCAATCCCCTCTTCCGCGAACTTATCGACTATGTCAGGCAGACTGATTAAAAATTAAAAATTAAGAGTTAAGAATTAAAAATTAGGAGTTGGGAGTTATAGCAAATCAAGCCACAACTAAGATTTTCAACGATTATCCGAAGTGCGAATAACAACTTAAAGAATAATTATTTGTGATTTTAGAAAAATGATTTTTCTTTGATAAACGTTTATGTCTGAATGATTTTCTTTAATTTTGAAACAGCAATAATTTAGATTTTTCCTAAGGCTTTTCATAACCGATTACAGTTTGCCCAAACCATGTTTCACCGTAACGAGCTGTCTACATGCACTTTACCGTGAAGGATGAAAAACACTATGCACGAACACACGAACGGCGGAGACATCATCATTCACCGCATCTTACTGTCACGCAACGACTTACACACCCGTTAAGGTGTGAAACACGATTTGGAAAAATCTTTTTTGGTAGTTAAGGAGTATCGGAAAAACACCACATTGCTTTTTAACCTGCATTCAGTTTACCAAAAGACCGCATTTTACATTGCAAAAGACCGCAATTTACTCGATAAAAGACGGCATTTTACATTGCAAAAGGTTATCTATTGAAATGTAAAAGATATGATTTTATTGATGTCCGGTAAATAACTACAATGTTTAATTCCTATTAATTACGCGAGTTCGGGATAATTTTGTTTAGAAGAGCGTCAATTGTGCCGTATTCTCC
>CAJMQT010000041.1 GCA_905215655.1 uncultured bacterium
CGCATGGAATATCGGGAAACTTGTTCTTGACGGCTCTTGCCACGGTGAAGGCGTCGTTGTCCGCGTTGCCGGGCATGCAGATTACGAGGTCGAAGTTTGTGCCGGCGAGCACCTCGGCAGCCTCTTCCGTTGTACTGACCTGTGTGAACGAGGGCGGGTATCGCAGTCCGAGGGCGGTATATTCGTTAAATATTTTCTCGTCCACGCGTCCGTCGTCTTCGAGCATGAAGGCGTCGTATGGGTTTGCGACGATAAGCACATTGAATATCCGACGCGTCATAAGATTAAGGAACGACACGTCTTTGAGGTAGAATTTATCCCACTGTTGCGGCATGTTTGTGTTCATATCGGGAATTATTTAGTTATAAGGAGTACAGGAGTGGAGAAGTTCGGGAGTCCGGACAATAGCCATATCGCTACCTCCCTTTCACTCTTTTATCTTTTTCACCTTTTAAATATCTTCGTTTTTTTATAGAGCAAAGATAAATCATATCACGCAAAACGCAAAATAAAAGGGTGAAAAACTGACTATCGGGGGCTATCCGTGCGGCTCTCGTTTTGGTAAAAAATCCACAACAAAAATATTTTGTAAAATAGAAATTAAAGTTTAAATATATGTTAATACGGCGCGACTGAAACAATGAAATATTTAAGATTAATTCACAGTCGGCAGCGATTTAGGTGTGAAAAGGCGGCGTTTTTGCCTCCAAAACCCGGCGTTTTATGACGCAAAAGGCGGTCTTTCGTGATGTAAAAGGTGGTCTTTTGCATTCCAAAAGACCGCCTTTTGGAAATCGGAAGATTGTCTTTCGGGAGTCTATTTTGCGTAAAGCGTTGCATGTCAAGACGTTAATAAAAATACCGAAATTTTGCAAATTTCGCGGCAAACGGCGTTTTTTTCATGAAAATTGAAATCTGAGGGGCTTAAAATTCATTTTTAAGGGTATTTTTTCTTGCCGTCTGTCATAAATTTATACTACCTTTGCATCATATCTAACGCCAAGATTATTTATCGACATCACAATAATTATAAATATGAAAAAAGACCTGAAAGTATCGACACTCTGCGTCCGCGGAGGATGGAAACCGAAAAACGGCGAACCAGTACAGCCGCCTATCGTACAAAGCACGACATTCAAATATGATAACACCGAAGAGATGGCGATGCTCTTCGACCTGAAAAAATCAGGATATTTCTATACCAGATTGCAGAACCCCACGAACGATGCGGCGGCTCAGAAGATAGCCGAACTTGAAGGAGGAGTGGGCGCCATGCTCACATCTTCGGGACAGGCGGCAAACTTCTACGCGCTGTTCAACATCTGTCAGGCGGGCGACCACTTCGTGACGTCTACCGAGATTTACGGCGGAACATACAACCTCTTCGGCGTGACGATGAAGAAGCTCGGCATAGAATGCACCTTCATCAACCAAGACAGCAGCGAGGAAGAGATACAGAAGGCGTTCCGACCGAACACCAAGGCTCTCTTCGGCGAAACGATTTCAAACCCCGGCTGCAAGGTGCTCGACATCGAAAAGTTCGCCCGCATAGCACATAAGAACGGCGTGCCGCTCATCATCGACAACACCTTCGCCACGCCGGTAAACTGCCGCCCGTTCGAGTTCGGATGTGACATCGTGACCCACTCCACCACAAAATACATGGACGGACATGCCACACAGGTGGGCGGATGCGTCGTTGACAGCGGCAACTTCGACTGGGACGCGCATGCCGACAAATTCCCGGGACTGACCACGCCCGACGAGTCTTACCACGGACTGACCTACACCAAGGCGTTCGGCAAGATGGCGTATATGACAAAACTCGTGGCACAACTCATGCGTGACCTCGGCTCTATACCCGGTCCGCAAAACGCGTTCCTGCTCAACCTCGGTCTCGAAACGCTCTACCTGCGCGTGAAACGCCACTGTGAGAACGCACAGAAAGTAGCCGAATTCTTGCAGGCTCACCCCCGCGTGGCGTGGATAAAGTACTGCGGTCTGGAAGGAGACGAGTGCCACCAACTGGCAAAGAAGTATCTTCCCGGCGGCTCATGCGGCGTAATGGCGTTCGGATTGAAAGGCGACCGCGACGCGGCTGTCAAGTTCATGGACTCGCTCGAGCTTGTCAACATCGTGACACACGTTGCCGACTCGCGCTCCTGCATCCTGCATCCGGCAAGCCACACGCACCGACAGCTCAGCGACGAACAGCTCCGTGAGGCTGGCATCGCACCCGACCTGATGCGTCTCTCGGTAGGAATCGAAGACCCGGACGATATCATCGACGACCTGCGTCAGGCTCTCGAAAAGTAAAAGAAAACATCATAAGACATCGTGCAAGAGCACGGCTGAATGTTCCGCATCAAGACATAAACATTTCAAGCGGCGGAACTTTCAGTCGTGCTCTTTATTTTTTGTAAATTTATTTAGCGTTAGTTAAAATTTTATTTGCAAAGTTTAAAATTTCACCCCCCCGATTTAAATAATGTAAACAAAAGTCTCTTTTTCTTTAAAAACATTTTGATTTAACGATTAAAAGGCGTTCATTTGCCCTGATTTCAGCGAAAGAAGCTAGATAAAACTTAAAGATAACATAAACAACCACTTACGAATAATAACATTACCGCTCGCCAACGAGGGGTAGTTTTCATGGGCTATAAAAATCAATCATCAGCGACAAGGCTGATTTAATGTAATTCAGATTATCAAACTTACTATTTAATATGAACAAAACAAATCTTGGACGCAGTGCCTTTTTGGCATTGCTCTTAATGATTTCGGGCTTATTCACGACGGTCAGCGCCGACGAAACGACGCCGAAAATCACGCCCGAAATAGAAGTACAAACCAGTCCGGACGAAAGCAAAAATTGGATAGCGTACATCGGGCAACAATCTTTCGCAACGCCAACAATCACTATCAAAGTGAATGGCAGCACGGCATTGACTTACCGTTTCAAAAAGACATTCTCCATAGAAGGCGGTACTCTCGGGAAAGACAAAGACGGAAAAGACATCTCGACAGACGCCGTCACAGGCAGTTACGTCATGACCCGCTACGGCTCCGTATTCATAGGAAAGAAGAGCGGAACGTTTAAAGTGAACGTAAAGATTGAACCTACCGACGCATACGTCAAACTTTATGAGTCGGCGACGGTGTCTTACACCGTACAGATACCCGCCGTAACCCCCGTCGTAAAGACCGAGACACAAGACGGCGCGACGATTGCTTACAGCACAGGAGAAAATGGTAATCAACTGGTACAAACCATTCCGCAACCTATTTTCCAACTTATTTACGGCGATGGAGGCTCGGATGTCGATGTGATAGACCGTTACGACATGACGGCAAAACCGTCTGACAACGCACCGTTCACAGTTAACGCAGACGGCTCCATAACGGCAAAATACGGCGTTGACGACAATTCAACCGGCACAATCACTTACAGTTTTGAGCCTAAGGCTGAATATGTCGGCTCCTATACGGCGGTAGAAAAAACCATTACTTTCAAGGTAAAACAAATCATAAAAGGAGAAACCGTTCATGTAACAGCGTCTTTCATACCTTCCGCAAAGCAGAAGACAATCGAGGACAAAGATGGTAACAAGGTGACTTATCCCCAGTTCTCTTACTGCGGACAATGGGGAGGCGAAGCGTTCGTGCCGCTGAAATATGTGATTAAAGACGCTTTCGGCAACGACGTTACAAGCCGATACGGTTACCCTGAGTTTGAAGTCATAAACCATTACGCAGGCGACGAAAGCGAGACAAAAGTCCCGACGTATGTTTGGGGACCTAACAACGCCATGAGCGGAACAAAAGGTTACGCCGAGATACATTATAAATTAAAGAGCATCACAGGCGTCTACGAGCCTGTGGAAATATCTTACAACCACCTTATCATCCCTCGCGTGCCCACTCCGAAGATTACTCCTGACCCGAACACGATTGAGATTACGGCGGGAACAGCCATCGACTATACCAACCGCTTCAACGTTGTGGGCGAGTTCTATGACGAGAACAAGGAGGAATGGACTTACCTCCATTATGACAGCAACGACGCCAACAAGATGAGTTACACCTTCGCCTTCGAGAAGAGACTTGCCGACGACGGTATCATCGTCGTAGAGAACTTCCCGCACTTGGAGCAGCATTACAAAGAGATAACCGACGAAAACGGAGTCGTCTGGTGCCAATATACGACGACAAAGGATTTCGGCACGGATCAGAACTGGACGATAAAATTCACAAAAACCGGTTCATACGACTTTAAATATGTCGTAAATCCGTGGAACTATAACTACTGGGCACAGGGCAGCGCCATAATGCCGGTAACTTATGTCGTAAGCGACAAGATCAAGGGATATATGAAAATCGTGCCCAACGAAATCGTTGTGTACAGCGACGACAAAGACTTCAAAGAGCCTGACGCCACCGTTGTAGACGTATTCGACGATGACATAACAGAAAATTACGACCTTACTTACACCATTATTGTTGACGGAGAGCCCCTCACACCCGACCCTAAAACCGGTCTGATAAAAGATCCTACAACCGGAACGACCATCAACCCGACAACGGGAAAAGTGACTTTGGGCAAAGACGCCGAAGGCGACATCGTGGTAAAGGTTATCGCCACGCCCAAGGGAGGCGAAGACTCTAAGTACGTAGGCTGCGAAGGCAAATACACAATCCACCTCAAACAGCCCGCAGGCACCGACAATTCAAAGTGGTATGAGATAATCAAGACCAAGAAGAGCAACAACGGTGTTGAGGGCGAAGTGACCGAATTGAGTTACACCGACCAGGAGATGGGCAAGCTCCACTTCATCGGTCTGCGTGAAACCATCGCTCCGGGTTACACCATCAAGGGCGGTATCCCCGGTCTTGACGTTACCTTCGGCAAGGTTGGAGGTCAAGAGGCAGACATCAAGATGCAGCAGGAAGACGAGAGCAATCCGAACCGTGAAGAGTTCGGAAGCTCGGATGTAGTCGGCAAACCCAAATTCTTCATGCTCGGAGCAGCGGCACAAGCCGACGAACGAGAGTTCCCCACGGGCGGTCTGTTCTACAAACTGATGCCTTACACCAATGGTTACCTCACGGTGGACGCCAAATGGACGGAGGGACACGAGCACATCCTGATAGCCGAAAACAACGGAACGATATGGAAAGAGTCGTTCAAACCGACCACCGACACAAAGGGTGAGCACCGTTTCCGCTTTGCCCTTATCGCCGGAACGACCTACTATCTCTATGACGCCGACGGCAGCTCGCTCCACGTTCACGGCATAAGCTACGACCCGGCGTACATCATGAACCGCGTGACTTACGAGAACCTTGACGAGGCGACGGCGTTCCTGAACGGATATTCAGGCACCACCCCGAAGCTGCTTTACAGCCCTTCGGAGAATGTGACCTTCTCTTCAAGCGACCCGTCATACGCTGAAATCGACGCTCGCAGCGGTATATTGACACCTAAAAAGGCTACAACTGCCGACAGCAACGTTAGAATCAGCGGCAAGGTACAGTCGAACTACGACATCGACATCTTCAAAATGCCGTCTTACAAGCTGTATATCAGTGAACTTCCGTCGTTCTGGGTTGAAGACGGACTTATGTACGGAGTTGGTCAGACGGTGTCGACCACCAACATCAAGACCAACATCAACATGACCTTCGGCGGCTGGCTGGCAAACGAGATGCGTCCTTACATCAAGGGCGGAAAAGAAACCGACCTGCTGGACGAGTGGAACATCGCGAAGATGGACTCCGCCGGACAGCGCAACAGAACGATTGACGGATTCAGATTTGCCACATCAGGCAAGCAAAATCCGCTCGATGAAAACGGTGCATCATTCTCTTTCGGCACCACGACGAGCCAAGCTTACAAAGTGCCTTGCCGCGGAACATACGCTAAATTCGAGCCGGAAGAGAGCGGAATGCTCATCGTTTATCTGATCCAGAACGGTATCTGCCAGTACAACGGCGACCCGTCGACGAAGCCGGTGGAAAGAAAAAAGATAAAATGGAACCCCGTCTTCATCATGGACGAGGCAGGAAAGGACGTGGAACTGCTACCCAACGAGAGCTGGGAAGGTATCAACCTGCCTACCAAGGAAGGCACTTACAGCCAATATACTGAGGGAATTTACCGCTGCTCGATAGACGATGAGAACATTAAAGCGGCAGGCGGTTGGGACTGGAACACCGAATTCCTTAAAGAAGGAAACGGCACCGAGGCTGACAAAACGGCAATCGAACAGATGTGGACCGACGATTGGAACAACAACAAGGACAGCGAAGGCGGCAAGAATATTGCACACGGTCTGAAAGTCTACAAGACCCAAAGCGGCGGCTATGTCACCGTTTCAAAGGCTTACACGCGTTACGCCCTGCACGTAAAATCAGGCAAGACATACTTCATCTCACAGAACGGCTCTAAGCTGTACCTCTGCGGTTTCTCCTTCGTTCCCGACGGATACGGCGCAGGATACAAAGCCGAGGAAAATGCTCCGACGGAAGAGATAGCTCTTAACGACAACAAGACGCCGAGAGAAGCAGAAGCCAACACAGAGAAAGAGTTTGTCAACGTGACATTGAACCGCACCTTCAAGAAGGATCAGTGGGCTGCACTCTGCCTGCCGTTCAGCGTCAACGAGACACAGTTCAAGCGCCTCTTCGGCGACGACGCGATGATTATCACGTTCGACTCTCTCATGAGCAACGCTGCGGCTCACTACACGCAGCACGCTTACCACATGATAGAGGCAGGTCGCCCGTACTTCGTCAAGCCGTCGATAGACGTTGCCCTGACAAGCACGGAGGACGGAAACACGCAGGCGGCAGAGGCAACACCGTTGAAGTTTGAGCGCGTGACGATAGAGGGTGTCGAACCGATCGAGATTGTAGGCAACGGCCCCGAGTCACCTTATATCTACACCTTCGTGGGCAATTACTCTCCGACCACCATGCCGGCTTACTCTTACTACATGGGCAACGACAACAACCTGCACCGTCAGACCAAGCCTGTAAGCATCAAGGGTTACCGCTCTTATCTGACACCTCCCGCCGATGACAACGGCGTAGCGATGATTCAAGGTCTCACGATAGCCAACGGCGGAGATGACGAGGACGGCGGAACGACCGGCATAATCAACATTGTTGAAGACGCGACGACCACCATCGGCACACATATCAACAACACCGGCGTGGTAAACATGAACGGTCAGACGGTACGCCGCAGCGCCGACACCAACGGTCTGCCCAAGGGATTATACATCGTGAACGGCAAGAAGGTTATTATTAAATAATGTAACGGAGGAAGAACAATGAACAATAAGAAAGAATATATCAAGCCTCAGATTGCGCTGTTCAAGATAGACGCTGAGTATAACCTGCTTGCCGGATCGCCCGGAAAGATTGAAGACGGAAGTGTCATCAAGGACATGGAAGGTTGGGATGATCTTTATGAACCGACAGCTCCGGGCGTTGACAACGGCGACCACGACGGCGAAGAAGTGCCATAGGTAATCGCCTTAAAATCAGACACATACCAAACGCGTTCCAAAAGACCGCCTTTTGCATTGCAAAAGGCGGTCTTTTACATGATAAAAGGCGGTCTTTTGCATGGTAAAAGACCGCCTTTCAGAACACCCCTGACACATACCCCGGATACAAGGAATTGCATTTACGTGTCAACCCGACCTCCGGCGGCACGCACATCCATTGCTCGCCCACTTATTAAAAAAGTGCAAAAAGGAAGATAACAGTGTAAAAATAACCCACATTTATTTGGAAGTTATTTAAAAACCGCCTATATTTGCGATTACAAAATGACACAATGTCAACGTTAACTAAAAACACATATACTATGGATGTAAATAAAATCATGCAAGCTTTGGAAGCTAAGCATCCGGGCGAATCAGAGTACTTACAGGCTGTAAGAGAAGTATTGATTTCCATTCAAGACGTTTACAACCAGCACCCCGAATTTGAAAAGGCAAAACTTATCGAACGGCTCGTCGAGCCGGAGCGCATCATCACATTCCGCGTTCCTTGGGTTGACGACAAGGGCGAAGTACACGTAAACATCGGTTACCGCGTACAGTTCAACAGCGCCATCGGTCCGTACAAGGGCGGTCTGAGGTTCCACCCGTCGGTAAACCTCTCGATATTGAAGTTCCTCGGTTTTGAACAGACATTCAAAAACGCGCTCACAACGCTGCCGATGGGCGGCGGCAAAGGCGGCTCCGACTTCTCGATAAGAGGTCGCAGCGATGCTGAAATCATGCGTTTCTGCCAAGCCTTCATGACCGAGCTTTACCGTAACATCGGCGCAAGCGAAGACGTTCCCGCAGGAGACATCGGCGTAGGCGCACGCGAAATAGGCTACCTGTTCGGCATGTATAAGAAACTGACACACCAGTGGGAAGGCGTCTTAACAGGCAAAGGTCTCGAATGGGGCGGCTCGAAGATACGTCCGGAGGCAACAGGTTTCGGCGCACTCTACTTCACCAACCACATGTTGCAGACCCACGGCGTAGACATCAAGGGCAAGACAGTGGCAATCAGCGGCTTCGGTAACGTGGCTTGGGGCGCTGCGACGAAAGCGACGCAACTCGGAGCGAAGGTCATCACCATCTCCGGACCCGACGGATACATCTACGACCCGAACGGCATCAGCGGCGAAAAGATTGACTATATGCTCGAACTCCGCGCCAGCGGAAACGACATCTGCCAGCCTTACGCAGACCAGTTCGAAGGCTCTACATTCGTAGCAGGCAAGAAACCGTGGGAAGTAAAGGCAGACATTTACCTGCCGTGCGCAACGCAGAACGAGCTTAACGGCAATGACGCAGACTCTATTCTGGCACACAAGCCGATTTGCATTGCCGAAGTTTCAAACATGGGATGCACCGCAGAGGCAGCCGAGAAGTTCATCGCGGCAAAAGCACTCTTCGCTCCCGGCAAGGCAGTAAACGCCGGAGGTGTTGCCACATCCGGTCTCGAAATGACACAGAACGCCATCCGTCTGTGCTGGAGCGAGGCAGAGGTAGACGCTAAGTTGCACGAAATCATGAAGAACATTCACGAGCAATGCGTGAAATACGGCAAGGAGTCCGACGGCTACATCGACTACGTCAAGGGCGCAAACATCGCCGGCTTCATGAAGGTTGCTAACGCTATGATGGCGCAAGGCATCGTATAAACCTGATAAAAATAGTGATTATAAGACTTTTTCTCATAATTATATTAATCTTTTCTGGCAGTACTTTTCTCCCCGCACAGGAGAAAGGTATTGCCAGTTATTATTCCAACCGGCTGCACGGAAGGCGCATGAGCGACGGCACAAAGTACCACAAAGACAGCCTTACGTGCGCTCACAAGCGTTATCCTTTGGGCACCATGCTCAAAGTTACAAACATAAGAAACGGCAAAAGCGTCGTAGTGCGCGTCTCTGACCGATGTGGCAGCCGCCGCATAATAGACCTTTCATACGCCGCCGCGAAAGAGATCGGCATTGTATCGTCGGGCGTCGGCATGGTAAGGGTTGAGAAATTCAACGAAGAACAGGGCATACCGTTCAGACAGAACGACAAAATCGACATTCCGGAACTTGACTTCGAGGTGACCGAAAAGAGCGGTGACTATAAGCCGGAATGGAAGAAGTAAAGAATTAAGAAGTTAGGGAGTATAGGAGTACAGAAGTGCAGAAGTGCAGACATCGGCTTTGTGTGTTTATCTAATTAAAAGCTACAAAACATTTGTCTGCACTTCTGCACTTCTGTACTCCTATACTCCCTAACTTCTTAATTCTTAATTAAAAAAAATACTAAACTTCCGCTATAACTTCTATCTCGACAAGCGCTCCCTTGGGAAGGGTCTTGACAGCAACGGCGGAACGAGCGGGATAAGGCTCGGTGAAAAACTCGGCATAAACCTCGTTCATTGCGGCGAAGTTGTCCATATCCGACAGGAAAACCGTGGTTTTGACAACATGCGACAGGTCAATGCCCGCCTCGGCAAGCACGTTCGTCACGTTGGTGAGCGACTGGCGTGTCTGCTCTTTTATACCACCCTCAACAAAGTTTCCCGTTGCCGGATCGATAGGAACTTGTCCCGAAGCGAAGACGAAACCGCCTGTAACGATAGCCTGACTGTAAGGTCCGAGCGCCTTCGGCGCCTTTTCTGAATGTAATGCTTTCATTTTTATTAGGTTTAAATTAACAGTTTCTAAAATATTTACAAGTTAAATCCTTTCTCCCGGAATGTCTTCTTTATCAGTTCGACGTGCTCCATGTTGCGCGTCTCGATCTTTACTTTCAGCGTGCAGGCGTTGATCTTCTGACTGTAAGCGCTGCGCTCGTGATAAACGCTTATGACGTTGGCGCCAAGGGCGGCGAGCACCGCGTTGACTTCAAGAAGCTGTCCTGGCTTGTCGTCAAGCTCCATTGTCAGCGTGCAGATGCGACCGTCTTTTTCCAGACCGCGGTTGATTACGCGGTTCAGGATGGTGACATCGATGTTGCCGCCGCTGACCAGACAGATTGTCTTACGCCCCTTTATGGGCACCTTGTTGAACATCGCCGCAGCTACGCTGACTGCTCCGGCACCTTCGGCGACAATCTTTTCGCCTTCGATAAGTCGGAGGATGGCGGCGCAAATCTCGTCTTCGGTCACCACGCAGACGTCATCGACGTATTTTGAGCACATGTCGTAGGTTATGTCTCCGGGCGTCTTGACGGCTATTCCGTCTGCAACGGTCGACACCTGACTGAGTGTCAGCGGGTGTTTTGCCTTCAAGCTCTCGAACATTCCGGGCGCTCCGGCAGCTTGCACGCCGTAAACCTTCACCTCGGGTTTCAGCCGTTTGATGGCGTAAGCAACACCGCTGATGAGTCCTCCGCCGCCTATCGGCACGATGACCGCCTCTACCGTGGGCAGCTGTTCGAGCAGTTCGAGACCTATGGTGCCCTGTCCGGCTATCACGCGCTCGTCGTCAAAGGGATGAACGAAGGTATATCCGTGTTCGTCGCGCAACTCTTGTGCCTTCCGATAGGCGTCGTCGTAAACGCCGGGAACGAGACATATCTCGGCTCCGAGCCGTCTTGTAGCCTCGATCTTGCTTATCGGCGCTCCCTCGGGCAGGCATATCAGCGACTTGATACCGTGTGAGGTGGCTCCGAGCGCCACGCCCTGAGCATGGTTGCCTGCCGAGCATGCCACTACGCCCCGCCGTTTTTCCTCTTCGGTGAGCTGTGATATACGATAATAAGCTCCGCGTATTTTGAACGAGCCGGTTATCTGTAAGTTTTCGGGTTTGAGGTAAATCTCGCTTTCGGGGTTCAGCTTAGGTGCCGCAACGAGATCGGTGCGTCTGAGTATCTCGCCCAAGACAAAGCGCGCCTTGTATAATTCATCTAAATTCAGCATAAGATTTTGTTAACTTGTTATGATTACAAAAGTACAATAAAAAAACAACAGCGGAAAGATAAAAGGCGTTTTTTTAAAAAGAGAAATAACAATAAGACTTGCTTAAATCTCGATTTAAGCAAGTCTTAATTAAAGGGGTAATCAGCGTTTCTTTATCGCCACCTTGAATTCCATAAGGTTAGATGCGTTCTTCTCGCTGCCCTGAGCTGCGGAGACGTGGAAGACGGCAAACTCTCCTTTCAGACGTTTTGCGGCTTGTATCATAGCCGTGTATCTTATGCCTTTGCCGGGGTTCAGGCTTTCGACATGTATCGTTCCCGACACGGCTATCTGCTTGTTGCCGGTGGTCTCGACGACTGTTGGCTGGACATCGAACAGAGCGGCAGACGTGGTATTGTAGACTTCAAAAATCAGTTTGCAGGTCTCGCCGGGGTTAAGACATCCGTCTTGGTCGTCGTCTACAAAGCGGGCGTTGCGAATTTCAAGCGGCATCTGATTGAGCGTAGAAATCCCGTTAAACTCATCATAACGCACGGAGGGTGTCACATGCTCGGGCTGTGTGGCGGTGTAATTGCCCGTATATTCCGAGCTTTGAAAGTCGTAAAGCACATCGTCTCCCCCACCCTTCGGGTCGTATCCGCTCTCATTGTCGTTGACGTAACCGCCGGTTGTGTCCTGACGGTTGCCCTGCGTTGCCGCCGAACGGTGCTCCATGTATCGTTGGTCAAAGTTTTGTTGTTGTTCTACATAGGCTTCCTGACGTGCCTTATCAGCCTGCGCACCGATGGCACCGCCCACCATGGCACCTCCTGCCATGCCCACCAGCGTGCCGATGTCGCTGCCTCGCGGACCTCCGGATATTCCGCCTATTGCCGAACCGATAATAGTGCCGAACGTGGCGCCGGTATATGCGCCGGAGCCTGCGTATGAGCCGCAGCCGCTGAGGAGGGTCACGGCGCATACGGATAATACGATTGCTTTCTTCATATCTTTGTTTTCTTTGGTTTCTGTCAGCAAAATTAATCCTTATATATGAAATACAACAAGGATTTTCCCTAAAAAGCGGAGGAGAAACCCTAATGAGGGAAGAATTTAGAATTAAGAGTGAAGAGTGAAGAATTAAGAGAATTAAGAATTAAGAATTAAGAGTTAAGAATTAAGAATTAAGAATTAAGAATTAAGAAAAATACTCTTGTGGCTATAAACCATAATGCTATTTTTCTTAATTCTTAACTCTTAATTCATAATTCTTAAATATATTCGCTATATTTGCTCTCACTATGGAAATAAAAAAGTTTATCGCAGACAACGAACAGAGGTTCATCGAAGAACTGTTCAGCCTTATAAGAATTGAGAGCATAAGCTCGAAAGCAAGTAACAAACCCTGTATGGAGGAGTGCGCCCGACGCTGGCAGGAGCTGCTCCTCGCAGCGGGAGCCGACCGTGCGGAGGTAATGCCGAGCGACGGCAACCCGTTGGTGTTTGCAGAAAAGCACGTCAGCGACGACGCGCCGACCGTGCTCGTCTACGCCCACTACGACGTGATGCCTGCCGAACCGCTGGAACTGTGGCACAGCGAGCCGTTCAAGCCCGAAATACGCGACGGCAGGATATGGGCACGCGGAGCCGATGACGACAAGGGACAGGCGATGATTCAGGTAAAGGCTTTCGAATATCTGGTCAGAGAAAACCTGCTGACGCACAACATGAAATTTATCTTCGAAGGCGAGGAAGAGATCGGTTCGCCCAGCCTGAACGCATTTATCAGCAAACACAAAGAGTTGCTTAAAGCCGACATCATCCTCGTCTCGGACACGAGTATGCTCGGTGCCGACCTGCCGTCACTGACGACGGGGCTGCGAGGGCTTGCATACTGGGAGATAGAAGTGACGGGACCCAACCGCGACCTGCACTCGGGACACTTCGGCGGAGCCGTTGCCAACCCGATAAACACGCTCTGCGAAATGCTCGCGACGGTAGTTGGCAAAGACGGACGGATAGCCGTGCCGAACTTTTACGACGATGTAGAGGAGGTGTCTCCTGCCGAGCGGGAGATGATAAGCAGCATACCCTTCGACGAGAAGAAGTACATGCAGGCAATAGGAGTAAAGGCGCTGAAAGGCGAAGAGGGTTACTCAACGCTCGAAAGGAACAGTTGCCGACCGTCGTTCGACATCTGCGGAATATGGGGCGGATATACCGGCGAAGGCGCAAAGACCGTGCTGCCGTCGAAGGCTTACGCCAAAGTGTCATGCCGCCTCGTGCCACATCAGCAGCACGAGAAGATTTCAAATCTCTTCGTCGACTACATCCAAAGCATCGCTCCGGAGTATGTCAGCGTGAAAGTGACACCCCTTCATGGCGGCGAGGGTTACGTCTGCCCCATCGACATGCCGGCATACAAGGCGGCGGAGCGTGGCTTTGAAAAAGCGTTCGGAAAGAAACCTCTCGCCGTACGTCGTGGCGGCAGCATACCGATAATCAGCGACTTTGAGCGCATCCTCGGCATCAAGACCGTCCTGATGGGTTTCGGCTTAGAGAGCGACGCCATCCACTCGCCCAACGAGAACTTCCCTCTCGACATCCTTCGCAAAGGTATCGAGGCGGTAGTGGAATTCCACTTGAACTACAAAGGATAAATCCGGAAATATCAGAAATAAGATTTTGTTCTGTATTTCCGAGACGGAAATTATCAAAAGAACTGCACCCCAAAAGTTGTTTGTCTAACTTTTGGGGTGCAGTTCTTTTATGACCGTTTCATAATTCGTAATACTCGCGTTTTTCTTTACTCAACGTCTATACGTAAGCTCAACGCCTTGCTCTTGATGAGCCGGTTGTCGTCTTGCGTTTTGCGGGCGATGTTGCTGTCGGCGTTCCGGCTTTCAGTAGCCAGCCTTTCGCACCCTTTACCGCCGTGGGGCGTGTCGTGGTATATGGCATTATGTTCTGAGCCTCCCAACATTCGCCGTCAATGGTATAAAGGATTGCTGCCTTCTTACCGTCGAAAGTCATATAAACGATTGCGTTTTCGGCGTCAAGCACCTTTACGGGAGCGAGCATATCGCCGGTATAAAGCATGCCAAAAATAGAGATTGTACCGTCTTCAAAGATATACTTTTCAAGCGCCCAACCGTAATAAGTCTTGTTCTCGTAGGTAACGCAACACTTTACATACTTGCGTGAACCGATGTTCATCACCGCTGCGTCGGGTGTTTTCTTCCATTTTCCGCCCATATATTCGGCACAACCGAGGTCTGTTCCACCCAGCAGATAACGGTTCATTCTATATTGGTCGTTTAAGATCATCGGCTTGCCGGCGTTGATTAATCGTGAGCCTTCTTGCAGGAAGACATCATTACCGCTAACATCCATCTTGGCGGAGTTGGCATCGATACGGATATTATTCCGCTCGGCGTCAAGCTCGGGAATGTCAGAACCGAAGTCGGCGGCGCAGTAGTTCATCACCGGCTTATTGCCTTTCTCGCTGTAAAACGGGCTTTGATTGCCAAGAAATACGCTGTTGATGAACTGCATGCCGATACGTGCTTGGTCGGCAGGCTCCATGTTGTAATAAATCACGGCGTTTGCGTTGTTGTAAAACGTGCAGTTCAGGAACGTGCTTTGTCGTCTGGTAACCTCGATACAGCCTTTATGCTGATGGTTTCTATTAGCGTTCTTATCGTTCACATCTGAATAATTCTTTGAGATGAGACAGTTTCGCATCAATACGGGAGAGCGCGTTGTCAGTACGGAAGAGTATTGCGACTTTGTCGTTGCATTCTTACAAAACGCACATTGGTCGAATATTGCGGCATAGTCATCGGTCAAATCCGTTACAAGAACTGCACCCGAAACAATATTATCCTTAAAAGTGCAATGTTTGACGAGAGCGCCTTCACAATTATTAATTTCAAGTGCAGTACTCTTATTATTTTCAAAATAGCAGTCTTCAATCTTCACCGACAGTCCGCTGACGGCAAGCCCCATGCCATTTTCAAAGTTACAATCTTTTATTACCAGGGCAGGGCGCTGATAGGCGCTGCCGTATTTTTGGAAAACGGCAGTTGCGGCATTAACGCCCAGCATATACGTCGTGCCGTCGGAAAGTGTCATATCGATAAGCGAAGCATTGCTGTAATAAACATTGCAGCCGGATATTGCACCGTCGAGATAACCCACCGTCTGATTACCTACGCGGCTGCCTTTAAAGTCGATGTTTATGACAAAACCACCGTTAAGATTGAGGTCGCCGGTTATCACCGACTTCTGTTCCAAGTTCTCTGCCTTCGTGGAGCCGCCACCGTAGATTGACACACAGCCATACTTTCGGCGTGCGTTGGCATTATCGTATTTAGGCAGATTGTATGTGCCTGGCGCGAGATAGACAGTCAAGCCATCGACTTGTGTAGATAGTTTCAGCACGGCATACAGGTTTCCCGACGGATTTTCCTTCGTCAGTCCGTCACCCATGCCGCCTTCTGCGACGTACCGAGTAATATTGATTGCATTAACTGAAAGACCGGAATACATGGCAAAGACAAAGAGCCATATTAAGATAATCTTGTTTTTCATTTCATGTAAATAGATTGATTAAAGAATATGCAAATATAGTAAAAGGTGAGCGAAAAGGCAAACTTGTTTGAGCTTTTCCCATCGTATCTTCGCAACGCAAATATACAAAAAAGGTAAAAAAACGAGCGTGCATGTATATTTCCCAACCGGATCATATCTTCACATGGCGTAAAATAGCGAGATGTGAGTGTTATTCGAAAGAAAAGGATGTCTGACGCGAATATACTTGCTTATCTACCTTATTTAAAGCAATTTGCAAAAGCATGTCTTTTGCATTGTAAAAGATAAGCTTTTGCCGTGTAAAATGCCGCCTTTTATAAAGTAAAATGCCGTCTTTTGGAAAACTGAATGCTTTTAACCTGCATTATTCATAGG
>CAJMQT010000042.1 GCA_905215655.1 uncultured bacterium
GCGGTCTTTTGGAAGGTAAAAGACCGCCTTTTGCAATGCCTCTGATTATCAATGAGTTGCAAAGATGTTTCGGGTGGTGCTGAAACATGTGTTTGTCGTTGTCATTACCTCGCTCCTTATATATTATAATTAAGGTGTGATTTATATTATATTTCGACGGGAAGAATATGTTGTGAGTTCGAAAATAATTTATTATCTTTGCTGCCAATGATACAAAAACAACAGATTTTCGGAGAAGAAAGCATGTAATTACTTTTGAAAAAACATTAACATAAACAATTTAACTAACATGATCAACAGATTTATTTTGAACGAAGTGTCTTACTTCGGAGCCGGAGCACGCAAGCAGCTTCCGGAGGTATTGGGTCGTCTTAACCTGCACAAGGCATTGGTTGCAACCGACAAAGGACTGCTCAAAGTTGGCACGGCAAAGATGGTAACCGACGTTCTCGACGAGGCAAATTTTGCTTACGAGATTTACAGCGAAATCAAACCTAACCCCACGGTGACCAACGTAAAGCAGGGTGTTGAGGCTTTCAAGGCATCAGGTGCCGACTGCATCATCGCCATCGGCGGCGGTTCTTCGATGGATACGGCGAAAGGTATCGGTATCGTTGTTGCAAACCCGGAGTTCAGCGACGTAGTTTCGCTCGAAGGATGCGCCCCCACCAAGAATAAATCAGTTCCGATCATAGCACTCCCGACAACAGCGGGAACGGGTGCAGAGGTAACCATCAACTACGTAATCATCGACGAAGAGAACCAGAAAAAGATGGTTTGTGTCGACCCGAACGACATCCCCGCCGTTGCGATAGTTGACCCCGAACTGATGTACACACTGCCCAAAGGACTTACGGCGGCAACCGGCATGGATGCGCTGACCCACGCCATCGAGGGCTATATCACGAAAGGCGCATGGGTAATGTCAGACATGTACGAGTTGCAGGCAATCAAGATGATTGCGGAAAGTTTGCCCCTCGCCGTTGAAGAACCTACCAATCCGGAAGGCAGAGAGGCTATGGCGTTGGCACAATACATCGCCGCTCAGGCATTCTCCAACGTCGGTCTCGGTCTCGTTCACGGCATGGCTCACCCCATGGGCTCGCTCTTCGACGTTCCCCACGGCGTAGCAAACGCTCTGCTTCTGCCCACGATAATGGAATTCAACATGCCTTGCTGCATCGAGAAGTATGGTGTCATCGCACGCACAATGGGCGTAAACACCGACGGAATGACGGCGGAAGAGGCTGCTCAGGCTGCTTGCGACGCAGTAAAAGCTCTCGCGATACGCGTCGGAATACCTCAACACCTGTCTGACCTCGGTATCAAAGAGAGCGACATCGACGCCCTCTCTGCTCAGGCTATTGCCGATGTCTGCACGCCGGGCAACCCGCGTGACGTCACAGAAGACGAGATTAAAGAGCTTTATAAGAAAGTGCTTTAAAAATTAAGAACATATAAATTAAGAATTAAGAATTAAGAGTTAAGAAAAACGCTTTTGTGGCTTTATCCATAAATGCTATTTTTCTTAACTCTTAATTCTTAATTCTTAATTTATATGTTCTTAATTTATTTGTTCTTCACTTCCATGATTTCGCGCAGCGGAATCATGACAAACTCCCTTTCATTCATCAGCGGATGCGGTATTTTAAGGTCCGGTTCATCCACAGTCATATTGTCGTAAAGCAGAATGTCGATATCGATCGGGCGGTCATGATACAGTCCGTCGGCTGACTTTACGGTACGTCCCAAATCTTTTTCTATCGCCTGCGTCGCGACAAGAAGTTGTCGGGGAGTCAGCGATGTCTCCACGCATACGGCGGCATTGACGAACATATTGTCCGACGAAAAGCCCCACGGAGCCGTCTCATGGAATGCTGACAGGCGTAAAACCCTGCCCACACGCTCTTCCAGCAGCGACACCGCACGGCGCAATGTCTGCTCCCTGTCGCCGAGATTGCTCCCCAAAGAAAGATAAACGGTACTCATGTTATTTAATTAAGAGTTAAGAATTAAGAACGGATAAATTAAGAATTAAGAATTAAGAGTTAAGAAAAACGCTTTTGTGGCTTTTTATCCATAAATGCTGTTTTTCTTAACTCTTAATTCTTAATTCTTAACTCAAAAATCTTAATTAGAAGTTTTTAGTCGTTCAATATCAGCATGGCGTCGCCGTAACAGCCGAACTTATAGCCGTTCTGAAGCGCCTTTTCGTATGCCTCCATGACCAGTTCGTAGCCGCCGAAAGCTGCCGTTGACATGAGCAGGGTTGACATGGGGTGATAGAAATTGGCTATCATCGAGTCGGCAACGCCAAACTCGTATGGCGGGAAAATAAACTTGTTGGTCCATCCCTCATACTCTTTCAGCTTCTTGTCGGTGCCCACGGCAGTCTCCGTTGCCTTTACGACGCTTGTTCCGACGGCACAGACATGATGTCCCGATGCTTTCGCGTCGTTGACCGTCCGGCATGCTTCCGCACCCACGAACATCTGCTCCGAGTCCATCTTATGCTTTGTAAGGTCTTCCACTTCGATGTCGTGGAAGTTGCCGAGGGCGCAGTGCAGCGTTATGTAAGCAAAGTTAATGCCCTTTATCTCCATGCGTTTCAGCATCTCACGGCTGAAATGCAGACCTGACGCCGGTGCCGTAACGGCTCCCTCGTTCTTGGCAAAGATGCACTGGAAGTCGGTCAGATCATCTTCCGTTGCCTGTCGTTTGTCCACGATGTAATGAGGTAACGGTGCCTCGCCGAGGGCATACAGGTCGTGCTTGAACTCCTCGTGAGGGCAGTCATACAGGAAACGGAGCGTGCGTCCGCGGCTTGTGGTGTTGTCGATGACCTCCGCCACCATTGCGCCACTTTCGTCGAAGAAGAGCTTGTTGCCTATTCTTATCTTGCGAGCCGGCTCTACGAGTACATCCCAGAGGCGCATCTCGCGGTTCAGTTCGCGCAGAAGGAAAACCTCGATCTTTGCGTCTGTCTTCTCTTTCGTGCCGTAAAGGCGTGCGGGAAACACCTTCGTGTCGTTGAAGACGAAAGCATCGCCCTCGTCAAAATAGTCGAGCACGTTGCGGAAATCGAGGAATTCGGGGTTGCCCTCTTCGTCTTTGAGCGGCTCACCGTTCTCGTCCGTCTTATACATGTCAATCTTTTGCGACACTTTATGAATAACCATAAGCTTGCATTCGTCGCGATGAAACGGCGGATTGAGGGCTATCTGTTCCTCGGGAAGCTTAAACTTGAATTGCGACAGTTTCATATTTTAGTCTTTCGATGTTATGTTTTCTTCGATGTTTTGTTGTTCCAGCCATGCCGGAAAGTCGTCGAGCGTGATGCAGGCGGCAGTACTTATATCGCCGACGCGCGTCCTTCTCAGCGCCGTGAGGTAAGCTCCGCTGTCGAGGGCGGCGCCGATGTCGCGAGCCAAGGCACGTATGTAAGTGCCTTTACCGCAGACGACGCGGATTGAGAGGGTCATTTCCTGCGGGTCGAAACCGAGCATTTCGATTTCGTCTATGCGCAGAGTCTTGGGCTTTAACTCCACTTCTTCGCCTTTGCGCATCAGCTTGTAAGCGCGTGCTCCGTTGATTTTGCACGCCGAATATGCGGGCGGTATCTGTTTTATTTCGCCCAAGAAGCCGTTTAATGCCCGCTCTATCAGTTCGCGGGTGATGTGCTCCGTGGGGTAGGTGGCGTCCACTTCGTGCTCCATGTCATAGCTGGGCGTCGTGGCACCGAGCTGTAATGTGGCGACGTATTCTTTTGTATGAGCCTGCAACTCCTCAATTCTCTTCGTCGCTTTGCCCGTGCAAAGTATCAGAACGCCCGTGGCAAGGGGGTCGAGCGTTCCTGCGTGACCCGTCTTCATGCGTTTTACGCCGAGTCGTCGGGATATGAGTGTGCGCACGCGAGCCAGCGCGCCGAAGCTCGACATGCCGTATGGCTTGTCGATTGCGATTATCTCTCCTGCGTAGAAGTTCATGCTCCTGCTTATGATAAGGTGTAAATCAGCGTTGCCGCTCCTGCAAGAGCGCAGTATATTCCAAAGTAAATCAGTTTGCCTTTCTTGACGATGTTAATCATCCATTGGCACGCCACGCAGCCTGAAATGAAGGCTGCTATGAAGCCGACAACGAGCGGCAGGGTGTCTATCCCGCCGAACACGGCGTCGCCTTTCATTCCTTTTATCACGTCGAGGAGCGCCTCTCCGAGTATCGGCGGTATGACCATGAGGAATGAGAACTGTGCCATGTTCTCCTTTTTGTTGCCTAACAGCAGTCCTGTTGCTATCGTGCTGCCCGAGCGTGAGAGGCCGGGCATGACGGCGCATGCCTGCGCCAAGCCGATGATGAACGCGTCTTTGACTGATATTTTGCCTTTTGTGCGTGGCTTTGCATAGTACGAGAAGGTGAGCAGCAGAGCCGTAAGAAGGAGCATGCAACCCACGATAAGCAGTCCCGAACCGAAGATTTCTTCGACTTTGTCTTTGAAAAACACGCCGACGATGCCTATCGGTATCATTGAAACAACGATGTTAAGGACGTATTTTGTCTCTTCGTTAAGTTCAAATTTGAACAGTCCGCGGAATATCCAGTCAATCTCTTTCCAGAGTATCACGAGGGTGCTGAGCACGGTGGCGACGTGTACCATTACTGTGAAAGCAAGGTTGTCGGCGCCGTCGATGCCGAACAGCTCGGCTCCGATGGCGAGGTGTCCGCTGCTGCTTACGGGCAGATATTCGGTCAATCCTTGGACAAGTCCGAGTATTAAAGCTTCAAACCAAGTCATGTCTTTTCGTTCTTGTTGGTGTTATTTGTTGTCTTTCGGCTTGCGGATGATGGCGTAGACTATTGAGATAAATCCCGCGAAACATATTATCGGCGCCACTTTTATACGCATGGTGCTGAACACTTCGGGGTTGAACGAGTTGTCGTCTGTTCCTCCTCCGCTCATAAGGATGAAACCTATGATTACCACAAGCATTCCCACGGCAAGGAGAATGAAATTGATACGGTCGAAAGCAAGATTTTTCTTATCCATTTTCTGTTTGTTGATTTCTGTTTGTTGAGGTGTGGGGACGCGTCGTGCGGCTGTCCCGGTGTTAGATCTTATACAGGTCGCCCGCTTTCATTTTAAGGAATTTGTTTACCGAGAAGTAGGCGCAAAGCATCGTGATAAGCATGCCGAAGACGTAGACCGAGGCGGCGGTGACGGCAAGCTCGCGCCACGTAACGATGGTAAGGATTGCAGGCGTGTAGCCGTAGAAGGCGTAGACGCCGGCGCCCAAGACGGCGACGGCTATCGTTGCCGAGATGAGTCCTACCACCACTGCCTGACGGATAAACGGCCGGCGGATGAAGCCCCATGACGCTCCGACGAGTTTCATCGTGTGGATGGTGAAGCGTCGGGCATAAATTCCGAGCTTGATGGTGTTGTTGATAAGCGAGAATGAGATGCAGGTAAGCAGCACGGCAAGCACGAGCAGCACAAGGTTGATGCGTCTCAGGTTGTGGTTGACGCTGTCCATCAGTCCTTGCGGATAGGTGATGTCGGTCACTTTCGTGTTGCGTTTAAGCTCTTTCGCGATCCATTTCAGCGAGTCGGTGTTGGCGTATTGCGCCGCGAGTTGCAGCTCGATGGACGCCACGAAAGGGTTTGTGCCGAGAAATTCGCTCGGGTCGGTACCCATTGCCGCTGTCTGTTCTTTCAGCGCCTGTTCCTTGCTGATGTATGTTATCCGGTTTATGTACGTCTTCTTTTTCAGTTCGGCGCAGAGCTTTCGCGCCTCGGGGTTTGTTATGTCCTCACCGAGCATCATCGTTACAGTAAGGTTTTCTTTTACGTATGCCGACAGGTTGCGTGCCGTAAGTACGGAAAACACTACCATGCCCAATAAAATCAGCACCAAGGCGGTGCTTATACATAACGTTATTCCCTGCAATCCGTGGCGGACGCCGGTCTTATTTCGTTTTTTACCCATTGATAAGTGGCTATAATACTCCTAATTTGGTGCAAAGTAACAAAAAAATATTCGGACGTCCAACGGATTAACCTATATTAATAAAACATCTTTGTTCAGGAGTATAGAAGTGAAGGAGTTCAGAAGTTCAGACAAATGTTTGTTATTTGAATAAAAGAAAGTAAAAAGGTTGTTTGGCTTTCTTTTTGTCATTAAAGCTTTGTCTGTGTTTTTTGTCAAAATAGAAATCGAGAAGCGGGAAAATGTCGATGAAAAGTAAAAAGATTTGACATTATGATGTAAAAGAGGCACTTTTGTCATGTAAAAGAGGCTCTTTTACAACGCAAAAGTACCTCTTTTACAACCTAATAAAGGCTCTTTTGCGACCGGAAATGCCCGTTTTTGGCGCGTTTTCCGGTCTTTTTTATTGCACACTTTCGTGTGTTTCGTCGTAACATATTGTGACAATGTTGTTTAAGATTGCACACAAAATTTTTAAAATTTACGACCTCCGACGTTATTGTTCGTGAATTTTTAAATCTGAGAGGGTTGACGGAAATCACATTGTAAGCAAAAAGGCAATTTTCCTTTACACATGAATTAGGAGTGTAGAAGTTTAGGAGTACAGAAGTTCAGGAGTACAGGAGTTCAGACAATAGCGTTGCCGCTTTATTCCCTTCAAAACATTTGTCTGTACTTCTGTACTCCTGAACTCCTGAACTTCTGTACCTCCATTCTTCTGTACTCCTAAATATCCCTTACTTCTGTACTCCTAATTCTTCTGCACTTCTACACTCCTAAAACTCCTATCCTTCCATACTTCAACCCTCCTGAACTCCTAATTCTTCTAAATTTATAATTGTATGCGGTTTTTTTTTCGTACTTTTGCATAAAATATACGTCTCTATAAAGAATGAAGTTCAGTGAGGTCATAGGACAGAGCGACGCCAAAGAGCGGCTGTTGCAGATGGTGCGTGAGGACAGGGTGCCCCACGCCATAATGCTGTGCGGTCCCCGCGGATGCGGCAAAATGGCGCTGGCGCTCGCCTTTGCGTCATATCTGCTCTGCCGTGACAGGGGCGATGACGACTCCTGCGGCGCCTGTCCGCAGTGCTCCATGCTCGACACGTGGGCACATCCCGACCTTCATTTCTCCTTCCCCGTCATACGCCCCACGGGCACAGGGTCGGAGCATAAGATGTCGAGCGACGACTTTATAAAGGAATGGCGCCACATGCTGGCGTCGGGTCCGTACTTCACGATGGACCAATGGCTCGCCGAGATGAACGCCGCCAACCAGCAGGCACAGATGGGAGTGGGCGAGAGCGACGCCCTGATACGGCGGCTCAGTCTGAAATCCAGTCAGGGCGGCTACAAGATAAGTATAGTATGGCTGCCCGAAAGGATGAACGCCGAGTGCGCCAACAAGATACTGAAAATAATGGAAGAGCCGCCCGCCGAGACTCTGTTCATAATGGTTTGCGAGGAGCCGGAAAAGCTGCTTGACACCATAAAGAGCCGCGCCCAGCGCATCGACGTGAAGCGCATCGACGCCACCGACATAGAACAGGCGCTCGTAACACGGCGGGGCATCGACGCCGACGCCGCCCGACGCATATCGAGAGCCGCCGACGGCAGTTGGATCAACGCCCTCGAAGAGCTCGATACGGGCAACGAGAAACGACTGTTTCTCGATATGTTCATCATGCTTATGCGCCTTGCCTACACGCGAAACATCAAGGAACTGCGCAAATGGAGCGACAGCGTGGCGGCTTACGGTCGCGAAAGACAGAAGCGCATGCTGGTCTACTTCATGCACCTCGTGCGTGAAAACTTCGTCTACAACTTCCGCAATCCGAGCCTTAACTACATGACCGCCGACGAAGAGGCTTTCGCTCGCAACTTCGCAAAGTTCATCAACGAGGCTAACGTGATAGAAATCTCATCGCTCTTCGACCGCGCCATACGTGACATCGGGCAGAACGCCAACGCCAAAATAGTGTTCTTCGACCTTGCAACACACATCATCGTGGCGCTTATGAGAAAACCGTAAAACAGCCGCCGGCACACCTCAGCACAACGGAAAACGCCGGACGGAACCAAATATACTCAAAAAACAATGGACAAAAGCAATAATAAAAAACTGATATACACGGGCTGTGACCGCGGACTTAGCGTCAGAGGGTGCGGCAGGACAAACCGTCAGCTCAACACGTTCGACTGGCTCGCCGACGTGCCGGGCAACGCGGAAAGCACCGATCTCGTCGAGGTGCAATTCAAAAACACACGCAAAGGATATTATCACAACGTCAACGGACTCGACCTGAAAAAGGGTGACATCGTGGCGGTGGAGGCGTCGCCGGGGCACGACATCGGCGTAGTGACACTTACAGGAAAACTCGTCGAACTGCAAATACGCAAGGCAAACCTTAAATCGGCTGACGACATAAAGCGCATTTACCGCCTTGCCAAGCCCGTAGACATGGATAAATATCACGAGGCAAAGGCGCGGGAGCATGGCACGATGATACAAAGCCGGCAGATAGCGAAGAACCTTGACCTCAAAATGAAGATAGGAGATGTGGAATATCAGGGCGACGGCAACAAGGCGATTTTTTACTACATCGCCGACGAGCGTGTGGACTTCCGCCAGCTGATAAAGGTGCTCGCAGAGACATTCCACGTCCGTATAGAGATGAAACAGATCGGAGCAAGACAGGAAGCGGGACGCATCGGCGGTACAGGACCGTGCGGACGTGAGTTGTGTTGCGCCACATGGATGAAGAACTTCGTGTCGGTAAGTACCGGCGCGGCACGCTTTCAGGACATCTCGCTCAACCCGCAGAAGCTCGCCGGCATGTGTGCGAAACTGAAATGTTGCCTCAATTACGAGGTGGACAACTACATCGAAGCGGGACGCAAGCTGCCCAGCAGGGAGATTGTGCTTGAAACCAAAGACAGCGAATATTATCTTTTCAAGACGGATATCCTTGCCGGCATCGTGACATACTCGACCGACAAGAAGATACCTTCAAACCTCGAGACCATCACGGCACGACGGGCGATGGACATAATAGAGATGAACAGACGCGGCGAAAAACCGCTGTCGCTGCAAGAAGACGGCAAGGTGGTGGAACAGGATAAGCCCATCGACCTGCTCGCCAACGAGAGCCTGACACGTTTCGACAAAAACAAAAGAAAGAAAAAGGCAAAGCCGCGCAACGGCAGACAGCCCGTGAGGGGCAAGGAAAGACCTGCCGACGGCGCGCCGCGACAGAGAAACAATAACAACAAACAGCGTAAGGCAGAGAAAGAATGACCCGTGTCCGGCACACCTTATATATAATAATAACGGCGCTGACGATGTTGTTGTCGCTCTCGTCGTGCGACGGCAACGTCATCTTTTACACCTTCTGTCACACTCCGATAGAAGGATGGGAGAAGAACGACACGCTGACTTTCGACGTGCCGCGCATGCAGTCGTCCGGGCGTTACCGCCTCGAAGTGGGCATGCGCACCGACAGCGCCTTCCCGTTTACCGGCATGAGCATTATTGTCGAGCAAACCGTCATTCCGGGATACAAGACATACGTCGACACGCTGAAATGCCGCTTTGCCGATGAGAAAGGCAATATCTTGGGACGCGGAATAAGCAATTATCAGTACGAATTTATTCTTTCAGACCTTGATCTGCACCGCGGCGACTCCCTGCACGTCACCGTCCGCCATGTCATGAAGCGCGAAATACTGCCCGGAGTATCGGATGTGGGACTGAAAATCAGGAAGAAATAGAGTCTTGGCAATTTATTATTGGGAGTGCGGAAGTACAGAAGTACAGAAGTGCAGACAATAGCTTTGCTTATTATTCTTATCTCTGTATTCTCCATTTACAAATCTTCCTCCCTCCGGATAAGTCCGGATGGATTGATAAAATTAAATCCCCGAAATAGGAAAAAGAAATTTCCGAAATAGTAAAAAGAAAACTCTGAAATAGGAAAAAGAGAACACCGAAATCAAAAAAAGAAATCCCCGGAACGATGTTTGTCGTTCCGGGGATTTCTTTTTCCTCTAAGCTTGCCGCTCGGGCGGTCGTCTTTTTATCGACGAAGTCCGAGAGCCTTGATTATCGCACGATAGCGGTTGATGTCGCGTTCGTACAGATAGTCAAGCAGTCTGCGGCGTTTTCCTACCAAGATGGTCAGCGACCGTGCGGTAGTATGATCTTTACGGTTCTTTTTGAGGTGCTCCGTCAGATGGGAAATACGGTATGAGAACAATGCTATCTGGCTCTCTGCTGAACCGGTATCAGTGTTAGACTTTCCGTACTTGCCAAAGATCTCTTGTTTTTTAGCTTGATCTAAATACATTTGTTTGTTGTTTTGATTAATAAAATAATTAATTACATCTTTCGGATGCGGCGCGTCTTAATCACTACGTTGGCATCCTCAAATGCATCGACTTATGTCGAAATTGCGTGCAAAAGTACGAATAAATTATTATATATCAAATGTTTTCGTCGTCTTTTTGCTGATTTTTTATCTTTAAAACATTATTTTTGTACTCTGAAAGCATTATTCTTGAATTATTAAATTGAAATTTTTATCGTAATGGGCAGATGTTTGTCGGCAATCAAAAGGTTTTCGGACAAGATACGGTTAAAAAGGTCTTATCCGTTTTTAGTGGTTGCGATATTGATAGCCTTGGAACTGCTGATGGCGCGACAAGGGCTTAATCTTTATGACGACGGCTTTGTCTTGACTGCTTACAGGCAGATTTTCGTTTCGCCGGGTTCTGTCAGTTACATGTTTTTGTATTATTGGCTGATTAATATCGGCGGCTTGTGGAACGCCTTGTTCGGCAGTTTCGGGATTTACGGATTTCGCGTTCTCGAATGTATTACGATTGCCGCCAACATGGCGCTGGTGTGGTCTTTGCTGCGAAGAGCCGTTCCGAAAGGACTGATTTTGTCGGGTTTCGTCATGACGTTCCTGATGATCGCAAACGTAGAAGTTTTCGAATATAACACTTTCAGCACCTTCGTCTCTCTTGCCGTTATCGCGTTTATGATGAAAGCTCTCGGCGGAAAGGGGCGCAAATGGATGTTTCTCGCCGGCTTCTTGGCGGGGCTTAACGTCTTTGTCCGCCTGCCAAACGTCTGCATGAGCATGTTTATCCTTGTGCTCCTGCCGTACTTTTATTATACGAAAGACGGTTCTTCAACGCTGCGACTCTTCCTTTCGGCTGTGGCAGGAATGCTTGGCGGCGTGCTGTTCACGCTCGTTTTCATGTCGGCAGCCGGTCATCTTGCTTATTTCGAGGACGCTTTGAAGGTGGTGATGGCGCTTGCCGGCAACGAGGAAAACTCTCACGGACTGGGACGGATGCTTTTTACGACGTTTTACGTTCATGCCCATTCGGCGGTTTTGCTCATCCTGTCACTACTTTGTCCGGCGTTTGCCTTGCTCCTGATTGCCCGGTTGCGCAACCGCCGTTGTGCCGTCTTGTGCTGCGTTCTGCTGCTTGCCGTGCATTTAGTAGTGCTTTATCGGTTTGTCGACCGTCTGCTTTTTTTGCTTAATTCAGCGGCTTTGGTGTCATGTCTTTATGTCTCTTACGTCAGGCGTGACGAGCCTCGCGTCGTTTATCTGTCATCGCTGGCGTTCCTGATGAATGTCCTCATACCGCTCGGAAGTGACGGAGGAATTGTTACAATCGGCGTACATTGTTTGTGGCTTGCCATGCCGTTTATTCCTTATGCCGCGTTTCTCGTGCTGCAAAAGTTTACGGGCGTGCGGCGGAAAACCGTGTTGGCATTTGTCGTTTTGTCGTTCTGCTTTATAGCGTTTAAGGCTCTTAACAGGATAAAAGGTCCCGCTTATTATGAGCACGGAACACGTTTTGATAATGTCTGCCGCGTCAATCATCCTCTTGCCAATGTCCTTACGGACAAGAAGACGGCCGCATCATTGAGTGATTTCCTTTCGGCAATGTCGACCGAAATCAGCGAAGGCGACACCGTCTTCTTCATAAACAGTCCGATGCTTCATTATCTTACGGGCACACGTCCTTATCTGGACAACCCATGGCCGGGAATTTTTGGGCGTGACTATTTTGTCAAACAGCTGGCTCGCGCCCGTGCCACAAGTTCGTGTCTGCCCGTTGTTGCTTACAAACGCGATGATTATGAGCTTAGAGATGACGATAACATCTCGGAACTTGTCGAGGCTTTTTTGTCTGAGAACGGGTATGTCGAGGCATATAAAAACGACAATTACATAATGTTTGTGCCTCCCCGTAAATGACAGAAACGTTTTTCTTGTCTTGTTCCTATCGCCGAATATCAGTCGGCGAAGGTCACCGTTGTGAACGCACGAAGGATGGAATTGCCATGGTTACTGTAAGGTTCGGCGTTGATATTTCCGTCTTTGGGGCAGTAAGTTGAAATCCTATTGTCGCCCGTAAGGAAATAATAATAACCGGTGGAGAAAAGATTTGGATAATGATTATTTGTCAGGTTGTCGCCAATCTCGTAAACATTTTCCTTGATATACTCCATTTCTGCCAACGTGGGCAACCGCCAGCCCGTGCATCCTTCCACATCGACAGCAAGTTCAGCGATGCCCGCTTCGACGGCTGATCTTATCGATTCTTGGTCGCCGTCGGTAAATATCAGTCTGTCTTTGTAGCCCGTCGACATCAGCGTTACGAGCGTTCCGCCGCTCACACGCTCCGATTTCAGCACGTAACATTTGTTGTAAATCGTGCCGACCGCCGGTGCGCTGCCGCTCACTTCGCCGCCCGTCGCGTCTCCGTTTCCCGTGCCGCCTTCTGTCGAACTTCCGCTTTCGTCAAAGCTGAAAGTGATGTTTATCGGCTCGCCCCATGTTGCTCCGACGATTGTTCCGCTGAGGGTGAGCCCGTTGTCTTTGTAAGTTCCGGAGATGTTTATTTTGTGGTTCGCCTTAAACTCGTCGCTGCTTGCGTAAGAGTAACTCTTCTTGACGCCAGAGGATGCGGTGAACGACACTTTTATCGTTGCCGGTCCTGCCGCTTCAAGCATGTAAGCGTTAACGGCGTTTGTCCACGTTCCGCCGGTTGTCTTCGTCAGATTTATTGATTGTGCGCCGTCCTTCTCGTCAGAATATCCGCCGTTCAGCAGAATGTTTCGGTATAAAGGACTTATCTCGACGGCAACCGCCGTGACGTTGTCGGGCACGTCGTTGATTGTCACCGTCTCCAAGAGCATCACTTTCCGGACTAACGACAGCGTCAGAGTGTTCTCCTCGCCGTAGCTCAGCGTCACGTTGTTGCGCGCCGTCATAAGGTCGGCGTGGCTCTTGCCGCTTATCAGACTTATCGGCGTTTCCGGCGTAGCGTCAGCCTTTTCGGGCAGTATGTAGCTCACGGCGTCGGCTCCCGCAATGGCGAAGACACTATAACTGCCCTCCGGAAGTTTCAGCGCTATCTGTTCGTCTGCCGTTCCTATGACGGTCTTTTCGACGCATTTGTCGCTGCTGTTGAAAACATAAATGTTTATTGGATAACTTATTTCGGCGCCTTCCATGCCGTCTGCCGTCGCCCGTGTGCGTATTTTCAGTATGCTGTTAGCCTCTTTATTTTCCGCCGCCTCATCATCACCGTTGTATTTTTCGCAAGAAAATAATAAGATAGTTGCCAAAACAGGCAATATCAAGTTAAACCACTTGTTTTCCATTCTGTTAGATTTTCAGTTTAATTTACACAAATTTAGAAATTTCCTTGATATGTCTCGTGTGACGAGAAATGCTTTTATTTAATTTTAAGGAATATATATGTTTGTTTGCTGTTTGGGTTCTGGTTAAGGAAAGAATGCTACCGGATGTTCCGGTAAATGATTTTCTTGCCGTCCTTTATAATTATTTGTCCTTCTGCCGGATACGATACCTTACGTCCCGTCAGGTCATAAGTCCGTGTGCTGTCGGCGTCTTTTCCTGTCCGGACATTGCCGATGCCGCTTGTACTTCCACTTCCGAAAACAATCAGCACGAGGTTTGTGTTGGTCGCGTCTTTGGTAATACTGTAAGTCGATCCTGCCGTAGCGCTGAACGAATATTTTGCATCCGTGTCGAGACTGAATGATGATCCGTTGAGTTTTGATTTGCCCGAGCCGCCGGTGAAGTACAAGGTTACGGTGCAGTCGTATGTCGGTACAATCGTTACATTGGTGCTTGACTCCATTTTCACGCAGACGTCATAGCTCGTTCCGTTGTATGTCACAGAACCTTTCTTTGCATAGTTGCCGGCAACGGATACCACATCCGGCATGGAGGGCTTGTTCCCCGTAAAGTGGCATATCTCTTCCGACGGTGCCGTTGAAGAACTTTTCCTTATCCTTATCGTGTAAGTCTTTGTTGTAATGCCGTCTTCCGCGACGATCGTGAATGTAGCCGTTGAGGTTGAACCTTCCGAAGGAGCTGCGACGATATAATCGTTGCCGCTCAGATATGTCGCGCCCGTGTATTCTTTCACCGCGGCTTTGTCAGCCGGTGTTACTGTAATCGTGTATTGCGTTTCCGTTGCTTCGTAGCTTACGTTCATCGTGTAAGTGTCGGCAACGTTAACGCTCCGACCGTCAATCAGGAAGGTTGCTGACGCGTCTTTTGACAGCTGCGGACCAGCCTCATACTGTATTTCCTGCGACGTCAGGATGTAGTCGCATTCAATCACCGGGCTTTTCTTGGCAGTTCCGTCAGCGTTAAGTTCCGTTCCGCGAGGTATGGAAATCCATTTTTCCTCGCCGGGTTGCAGTCCGCGCAATGACGTCTCGCTGCGTACGCCGTCGATGGCGAAAAAGGCGTCGCGGTAGAGCGGTGCCACTCCGTTGTTTGTTACAAGAATGTCTGTCTTAGTTCCGTCGGTGGTACACTGTTTTACCGCAAAGCGATACCCCGTGGCGAGCGACGCGCTTGCAAAGCGTTCGCCCGTGCCATAAGAGCCCTCGGGAGCGTCGTTGGCTATCATAAAAGAGATGTGGTATTTCGCCGCTTGCTCTTCCCACGTGTGCCCGTACATACCGTCAGGGTTGAGAAAGTTCTTCTGGTCGTTGTCCGTGTAATAACTTATTTCTCCTCCGGCAAATCCTCTCTGCCAGCGCGTCTCGCTGCCCAAGGCTTTCCAGCATTCTTCGTTATAACCGTCGGCGGTGCCTATCTCGTGGTCTTTGTGCATGAAGGAGTCGTCGAAGTTGCCGAATGACAGCGCCATAAGCGACGCGTCTTCCGTGATGGGCGAGTATTCGGTGTCGGCAGCGTCGATGGATATGCCCCAAGGTATTGAGCCCATGACGTTCTGCATGTGGGTGAGAAACTCCTTCTGATATTCCTTTGACGGAAAATTCTTGCCTAATTGTAATGTCGTTCCGTAAATATGATATTCGCTCCAATGACCGAAGCCCACTTCGATTAATGCCAGTCTCGGGTCGGCTGAATAGCGCGCCGCAAAGTCGGTATAGAACTGCTTTGTAAATCTTTTCAGCTCTTCATTGCTCCAGTCGGCATAATATGTCGCTCCGTCTCCCTTTACCTTATTATATGTCTCGTTGTAATCGCTGCGGTCTTTGATGTATTGCGGTACCGCTGTCATGCCCGCCGTCTTGCCGTCCACCTCCTTCGAGTCGGGATATTCATAGCGGAAGCGTGCTATCAGCTGATGGCCGCGTGACGACACGTCGTCAAGAATATTGTCAAACCATGTCCAGTCGTATTGTATCGTCCCGTCCGCCGCACATCCTGTGACGACCTTGCATGGCAGGCAGTAGGCGTATTCCAGCTGTATGCTCCCGCCGTGCGTCTCGTTAAGGTCGGCAGCCTGGTCGGGCCATAACACAAGACCGGTCATCGGTTGAGGTTTCGTAATCGTGCTCTTCAGAATTACATCCGAGGCATCGGCAAATGCCGTTGTTGCGAACAATACTATTGTCGCAAAGATGATAGAGATTTTTTTCATGTTTTTATCAGTAGTTTGTTTTGGAAATTTTATCAAAGACCTGAATGTCTGTCTGTTATTCCAATTTTTGTTTTTTTATAACTTACAAAGTTAATACATTTATCTGA
>CAJMQT010000043.1 GCA_905215655.1 uncultured bacterium
AATATTCGCGAGATTACCAACTTTTATCACACCTTTCTTATCCCGAACTCACGTATACATTCAAAATTTCAATACGTCAAATTAAGACAAACCATATTGACGCTGTTTCCGCGCACAAAAATAAGTTAAAACAAAATAATTATCATTTACCATCGGTACATATTATATCTTTAATATGTATATTTGCAAGCCGAAAACTAATATATAGGCAATAGTTTTCCAAACAGGACGAATGTCTTTTATGAGTATTTGAAGATAAATTGATATAAATAATTTAGTATAAATAGGTATGAAAAGAAACAAAATCTTATTGTTTGCAGCACTGGCTGCAACGTTGGTTTCATGCGGCAGCAAACAGGGAAAGCCGAACTTCGGCGACAACGAGTATGCCGTGACAACCGTTGGGACTCAAAGCTATGAGCTTGAGACCACTTATCCCGCAACGATAAAAGGTGTGCAGGATGTCGAGATACGTCCGAAAATCTCCGGATTTATCACCAAAATATGCGTTCACGAAGGTCAGACGGTAAAGCAGGGACAACTGCTGTTCGTGATAGACAATGTAACATACGAGGCTGCCGTACGTCAGGCAAAAGCCGCTGTCAACTCGGCGAAAGCACAGCTGAGCACGACAAAGCTGACATACGAGAACAACCAAAACTTGTTCAAGAACAACGTTATCGGTACGTATGAGCTGGAAGCCTCAAAGAACGCATACGAGTCGGCACAGGCTGCGCTGGCACAGGCACAGGCAGGATACGTCTCGGCTAAACAGAACCTCGACTTCTGCTACGTCACAAGCCCCGCCAACGGCGTGGTGGGCGACCTGCCCTACAAGGTGGGAGCCCTCGTTAGCGCATCAAGCCAGACACCGCTGACCGTCGTTTCAGACATCAACACGATGGACGTTTACTTCGCAATGACAGAGAAAGACCTGCTCGAGATGACACAGACGGCAGGCGGACTGACAGCGGCTATCAACGATTATCCGGCTGTAAAACTGAAACTTGCCGACGGCTCGACCTACGGACACGACGGAAAAGTATCTACCGTAAGCGGCGTAATCGACAAGGCGACAGGCTCGGTATCGATAAAAGCTAAGTTCCCCAACCCCGAACATCTGCTCAAAAGCGGCGGCTCAGGCTCTATCTCCGTGCCCCACACCGACAACAGCGCGATACTCGTGCCCCAAGAGGCTGTGGCACAGGTGCAGGACAAATACTTCATCTACATCGTCGGCAGCAATAACAAGGTAAAATACACCGAAATAACAGTATCTCCCAACAACGACGGAAAGAACTACATCGTCACAAGCGGACTCAAAGTCGGCGACAAGATTGTCACCGTGGGTATAACAACACTCACCGACGGCATGGAAATCAAGCCCATAACACCCGCACAATATCAGGAGAAAATAAAGAAAGCACAACAGCTCGGCGAAGCTCAGGGCGATGCAAAAAAACTGAAAGAAGCCCTCAGCGGCAAATAAATAAAATGTAAAAAGCCCGCGACAGGCAAAACAACAGCCGACCGCAACGGTCGGAAATAAAAACAATAATATTAATTTAAGGTAAGTACATGAAATTAGATAGATTTATCCAACGCCCGGTGCTGTCAACCGTTATCTCCGTGCTGACGGTCATCCTGGGTGTGCTCGGACTGGTGTCACTGCCTATCGAGCAGTACCCTGACATCGCTCCGCCTACTGTCAACGTGCAGACGTTCTATCAGGGAGCCGATGCCCAGACCGTACAGAACTCCGTACTTGCTCCCCTCGAGGAACAGATCAACGGCGTTGAAGGTATGACATATATGACTTCTACCGCCACGAACGACGGTATGGCATCAATAACCGTCTACTTTGAACAAGGATACAACGCCGATATGGCGCAGGTAAACGTGCAGAACCGCGTATCGCAGGCAACAAGCTTGCTGCCCTCCGACGTCACCAAAGCCGGCGTCACCGTACAGAAGAGACAGACATCAAACGTCCTCATTCTCTCACTTACAAGCGACGGACGCTACGACGAGCAGTTCCTCTCCAACTACGCCGACATCAACATCATCCCCGCAATCAAGCGTGTTGAAGGTGTCGGCGACTGTCAGTCAATCGGTTTGAAGTCTTACACCATGCGTATGTGGCTCGATCCGGTCAAGATGAAGGAGCACAACCTCATCCCGAACGACATCGTAGGCGTACTCGCACAGCAGAACATCGAGGCGGCTCCGGGTAAGTTCGGAGAGCAGAGCACCAACCAATACGAATACGTCATGCGCTACACCGGACGCTTGAAGACCGTCGAACAGTTCGGCGACATCATCATCAAGACAGACGACGCCGGACAGACGCTGAGAGTAAAAGACGTGTCACGAGTAGAGCTCGGAGGTCTTTACTACACGGTGAAATCAAATGTCGACGGCAATCCGGCCGTTATGATGATGGTCGCACAGACCGCAGGATCCAACGCCACGCAGATCGTTACAGACGTAAAGAAACTTATCGACGATCTGTCAGAGTCGTTCCCTCCGGGCATGAAGATACAGCCCATGCAGGACGTGACCGAATTCCTCTTCGCGTCAATCCACGAGGTGGTCAAGACTTTGTTTGAGGCGCTGATACTGGTGTTCCTCGTTGTGTTCATCTTCTTGCAGGACTTCCGCTCCACACTCATTCCTATGATAGCCGTGCCGGTGTCATTGATCGGTACGTTCTTCTTCCTTTGGGTGTTCGGTTTCTCTATAAACCTTCTGACGCTATCGGCACTCGTTCTTGCAATCGCCATAGTGGTCGACGACGCGATTGTCGTCGTCGAGGCCGTCCACGCCAAGCTCGACCTTGGCTATAAGTCGGCACGTCGTGCCTCGATCGACGCCATGAGTGAGATAGCCGGCGCCATCGTATCAATCACCCTCGTAATGTCGGCGGTGTTCATCCCTGTGTCTTTCATCAGCGGAACATCCGGAACATTCTACCGCGAGTTCGGTATCACGATGGCTATTTCAATCGTCATCTCGGCGCTTAACGCCCTAACGCTCTCTCCTGCCCTGTGTGCGATACTTTTGAAGCCCAAGGACGAGAACGGCAAAGAGCGCAAGATGTCTCGCGTCGACCGGTTCCTCGCATCCTTCAACACGGCATACGACAAGGTGCTCGACCGTTACAAGAACGGTGTGCGCCGCATTATCGAGCATAAGATAATTGCCGGTCTTACCGTCATCATCGCGCTGGCAATATTCGGAATAACAGCAGCCACCACCCGCACGGGTCTTATTCCTGACGAAGATACAGGAACGGTGTTCTGTACGGTGTCAATGCCTCCGGGCACCAGTCTTGATGCAACGAACAAAGTTATGGATCAAGTTGACTCAATGTTCGTAACCAACCCAGCCATAGACCACCGTCTGCGCATTACCGGCTACAACTTTATTGCAGGTCAGGGTTCCAACCAAGGTACGTTCATCATCAAGCTGAAAGCTTTCGAAGAGCGTGGTCTTACCGAGCAGTCAAAGGCTGTATTAGGTATGATTTACAAGCAAACGGCATCGATAAAAGGTGCACAGATACTTGCTTTCCAGCCGCCTATGGTACAAGGATTCTCGGCAACCAACGGTCTGACATTCTCAATGCAGGACCGCACCGGAGGCTCTGTTGACAAGTTCTCGAGCGTCGTTCACGACTTCCTTGCCGAGCTTAACAAACGTCCGGAGGTAACGAACGCCATGACATCTTTCCGTTCGGATTATCCGCAATTCCTTATCAACGTTGACGTTGCAAAATGTAAGCAGAGCGGCATTTCGCCTTCTGACGTACTTACGACGATGCAAGGTTATTACGGCGGTTTGTACGCTTCAAACTTCAACGCGTACGGCAAATTGTACCGCGTTTACGTGCAGGGAGAGCCCAAGACGCGTGAGGATTACAAGAGTTTGAACAACATTTACGTGCGTACTGCAAGCGGACAGATGTCTCCCATCAAGGAGTTCGTGAACTTGGATAAGGTCTACGGTCCGCAGACGATGGGTCGTTTCAACCTCTTTACGTCAATAGACGTCAACGCATCTGCCGGCGAAGGCTATTCTTCGGGTGACGCCATCAAGGCTGTAAGCGAAGTTGCCAAGCAGACACTTCCCGCCGGTTATACATACGAATTCTCAGGATTGACGCGTAACGAGCAGGAGTCGAGCAACACGACGACGCTGATCTTCGCCCTGTGTCTGCTCTTTGTGTACCTCATTCTGAGTGCCCAGTACGAGAGTTATCTGCTGCCTCTCGCCGTAATTCTTTCCATTCCGTTCGGTCTTGCGGGAGCATTCATCTTCACAAACCTGTTCGGAAAGCAGAACGACATTTACATGCAGATTTCTCTTATCATGCTTATCGGACTTCTTGCGAAGAACGCCATCCTTATCGTCGAGTTCGCGCTGGAGCGCCGCCGCACGGGTATGGCTATCTCATGGAGCGCCGTTCTGGGTGCCGGAGCACGTCTTCGTCCTATCCTTATGACGTCTCTTGCAATGATTATCGGTCTGTTGCCGCTGCTCTGGCCTTTCGGTGTAGGAGCCAACGGAAACCAGACGCTCGGTGCATCGGCTATCGGAGGTATGCTTATAGGTATGCTTTGCCAGATTATGATTGTGCCCGCTCTGTTCGTGATCTTCCAGTATTTGCAGGAGAAACTCAAACCTATCGAGTTCGAGGGTGACGAGAACGCCGAGGTGGATACCGAGCTTCTGCAATACACCCAACCTTTCAAACCGTTGAAAAAGGATTAAAAACATGAAGAAATCAAATATAATCGCAATAATGTCTGCGGCTGTTCTGATGAGCAGCTGCGGACTCTACAACAAATACGAGCGCCCCGACGTCAAGACGACGGGACTGGTTCGTGATGTTGTTTCGGCAGCCGACACCTTGGCGGTGAGCGACACCGCCAGCTTCGGCAACCTGCCTTGGCGCAGCGTTTTCACCGATCCGAAGTTGCAGTCGCTCATCGAGTACGGTCTGAACCATAACACAGACATGCTGAACGCCGCGCTGAACGTCAAGATGGTTGAGGCACAGTTGATGGCGGCAAAGCTGGCATTCGTACCCTCGTTCACCTTCACTCCGCAGGGAACGATATCTTCTTGGGACGGCAACAAGGCTACGAAGATTTATTCGCTGCCGGTAAACGCCAGCTGGAGCATCGACCTCTTCGGCAATCTTCTCAGCCAGAAGCGCAGCGCACAGATGGCTTTGCTCGCTACGAAAGATTACCAGCTGGTGGTAAAGACCAACATTATCTCAAACATCGCGAACATGTATTACACCCTGCTCATGCTCGACAAACAGCTTGAAGTGGTGGAAGGCATGGAGAAGCTGACCAAAGACACGTGGGAGACGATGAAGTTCTTGAAAGACAACCGCCAAGGTTATCGCTCTACGTCGGTACAGAGCGCCGAGTCAAACTACTACTCCGTGCTCGCTCAGAAGACTGACCTGAAACGTCAGATCCGCGAGGTTGAGAACTCAATGTCATTACTTTTGGGTCAGCCGGCACAGACTATCGCCCGCGGAAAGCTCGAAGAGCAGTCGCTGCCGGAGAATTTCAGCACCGGCGTATCTATCCAGTTGCTCAACAACCGACCTGACGTTCACTATGCCGAGATGTCCCTCGCGCAATGTTTCTACAACGTCGAGACGGCGCGTTCACGGTTCTATCCCAACATTACGATAAGCGGCACGGGCGCGTTCACCAACAACTCGGGCGCGGGTATCGTCAATCCGGGCAAGTGGTTGCTGAGCGCCGTGGGCAGCTTGGTGCAGCCGATATTCCAGCACGGACAGATTGTCGCAGGCTTGAAGGTGGCGAAGGCTCAGCAGGAACAGGCTTACAACAAATGGCAGAATGCCGTCCTCTCGGCAGGAAGCGAGGTAAGCAACGCCCTCGTTCTGTACAACTCGTCAGCCGAAAAGAGTCAGATAGAGGCTAAACAAATCGAGGTCTTGAAACAGAATGTTGAAGACACAAAGAGCCTTATGGCAAGTTCGGGCAGTACATATCTCGAAGTCATAACAGCTCAACAGACGCTGCTCAACGCCGAACTCAGCAAGATTGCCGACGACTTCTACAAGATGCAGGCTGTCGTCAACCTGTATTACGCCCTCGGCGGAGGCAGAGACTGATGTTTTTTTTAAAGTAAACAAGTAGACGAGGAACGAGTAAACAAGCTAATTTGCGAGTTAAACAATCAAACGAGTAAACAAGATACAAGTAGACAAGTCTGTCAACCCGCAAGCTTCAACCTCGTCAACTAAAACATAACAATATGATAAGTCCAAAAGCAGAAATAAACCCGAAGGCGAAAATCGGCAATAACGTGACGATTTACCCCTTCGCATATATCGAGGAAGATGTCGAGATTGGCGACGACTGCGTTATCTATCCTTACGTCAGTATAATGAAAGGCACGAAGATGGGCAAGGGCAACACCGTGTTCCAGAACACCGTGCTGGGTGCCATCCCGCAGGATTTCAACTACTGCGGCGAGGCGTCCACATTGGTAATCGGCAACAACAACATCATCCGTGAAAACGTGGTGATCAACCGTGCCACACATTGCGACGGTCAGACCGTCATCGGTAATCAAAACTTCTTGATGGAAGGCGTGCACGTATCGCACGACACCAAGATTGGCACGGCAAACGTATTCGGCTACGGAACGAAGATTGCCGGCGACTGTATCATCGGCGACCGCACGATATTCTCTTCCGGCGTGATAGCCAATCCGGGCGCACGCGTGGGCGACGCTGCAATGATTCAGAGCGGCTGCCGTTTCAGTAAAGACGTTCCGCCGTTCATCATCGCCACCGACAACCCCGTGCGTTATGGCGGCGTGAACAACTCGCTGCTGAAAAATTATGGTGTCGACGACAAGATTTTGGCACACATAGCCAACGCCTACCGTCTGATTTTCCATGGGCAGACCAGCGTGTTCGACGCTGTGATACAGGTCAGGGAGCAGGTGCCCGACGGCGACCAGATACGCCGTATTGTCGAGTTTATCGAGGGAACCAAGCTCGGTATCATCGGAAAAATGTAATATTGACGAAGACAATATTATCAAATCAAAAAACAAGGTAACATCGATTACCTTCCAAAAGACCGCCTTTTGCATTGCGAAAGGCGGTCTTTTACGTCCTGAAAGGCGGTCTTTTGCAATGCAAAAGACCGCCTTTTGTAATACGTCTGATTATCAGCAAGTTGCAGACTGCATCTTGTCGGTTTGGAGTAAATCATTTTTTCGGGGTCGGCCGGGTTGCATGACTTAATCTGACAGATTGTTTTATTTCGTTGAACTCACGTTTTATTATGTTAAAACATTTGTAAAGTTCACATCTAATCAATATATTTGTATATTGTAAAACGGTAACGATGAAGAACAAATACATCCGTATGAAAAGATTTATCACATTGGTCCTGCTTGCCGTCTGCACGCTTTCGGTCGGCGCACAGGGCATTGACGGCAGTTGGAAAGGCGTGCTCCATGTCGGTCAGGCAAGGCTCAACCTTGTGTTCAACATAACGAAAGACAGCACCGGCAAGCCGGCATGCACAATGGACAGCCCAGATCAGGGAGCGAAAGGCATACCCGCAGAGATAAAAATCAGCGACGGCACAAAGATGGAAATAACCGTCGGAGCGATAGGAATGACGTACAGCGGCGAACTGAAAGACGGCGTGATAAAAGGCAATTTCAGCCAAGGCGGCATGTCGCTGCCTCTCGACCTGACGCCAGGCAGCGTCGAGCTGAAGCGTCCGCAGACGCCCAAGCCGCCGTTTCCTTATGCCACCGAAGAGGTGACGTTCACAAACACGACTGACAACGCCGTGCTGTCGGGAACGCTGACGATACCTGCCGCAGATGCAAAAGCAAGAAAGGGCAAGACGCCTGTTATAATAATGGTAAGCGGAAGCGGACTGCAAAACCGTGATGAGGAAATCTTCGGTCACAAGCCTTTCCTCGTACTCGCCGACTATCTGGCGCGGCATGGCATAGCATCGCTGCGATATGACGACCGCGGCGTGGGCAAGTCGAAGGGCGACGTGGTATATGCCACGACCGAAAACTTCAAGAATGACGCCGCGGCGGCTCTCGCTTTTATACGTGCCGACAAGCGTTTCGGCTCGGCGGGAGTGCTCGGTCACAGCGAGGGAGGCACGATAGCTTTCATGCTCGGAGCCGAAGGCAAGGCGGACTATATCGTGAGCCTTGCCGGCACGGCGCTCCGTGGCGACAGCATTCTGTTGGATCAGAACCTGCGCGGGCTTGCGATGAGCGGCTTTCCTCAGAAGACGTGCGAGAATTATTGTCGTGCGCTTGAAGCGGTGTTTGCCCGCATCGTGGCAGGCGAAACGCCCGAACGTGCCGACATAGCGGTGCAGGAGGCTTTACGCGAGACGGGTGTCACCATTCCCGAAAGCCTCTCTCAAAACCTCGTTCAGGTAATAAAGACTACCACGCCGTGGCTCCGTTACACCCTCGCCTACTCTCCCCAGCCGAGCATTTCCAGGATAAAATGCCCCGTGATGGCGCTCAACGGCTCGAAAGACACACAGGTATCGGCAGTCCTCAACCTTAATGCCGTGCGCCGCTTGCTGCCTGAAAACAAGCGCAACGTAATCAATGAATATGCCGGTCTGAACCATCTCTTCCAGCATTGCACCTTCGGCGGCGTCGACGAATACGGCACAATAGAGGAAACAATGTCTGAGGAGGTGATGAAAGATATTGCCGAATGGGTAAAATTGAATTAAGAGTTAAGAACTAAGAATTAAGAAAAATACCAACAAAGCACATTTTCTTAATTCTTAACTCTTAATTCTTAATTATTCAAGCTCTTAATTCTTAATTCTTAACTCTTAATTCTTAATTAGATATTTCTTAATTGGCTGAGGCTACGCTCTTCGCCACCGTTCTTCCCGTTGTCCATGCGGCTTGCAGGTTAAAGCCGCCCGTTACGGCGTCGATGTCGAGCACCTCGCCGGCGAAATACAATCCGGGATGTGCCTTGCATTCAAGAGTTTTCATGTTGACGGCGGTCAGCGACACGCCGCCACACGTCACAAACTCCTCTTTAAAACGGTTCTTGCCGTCAACATCGTAGGTGTCTGAGGTCAGCGTCGCTATCAGACGGTTGCGCCCTTTACCGCCAAGCTCGCTCCAACGCATGTCGGGACGCAGCGAGCTACGCCGCAGAAGATGCGTCCAAAGACGACTGTTCAGGCGCTCTGGATATGCCGACGAGAGCTGTTTTTGAGCGTTCCGCACGGCTATTTCCATTATCCGCTCTTCCACTTCACCCTCGTTCAGATCTCCAAACCAGTTTACCGACAGTCTGCCTTTGTACCCGTTGTCATGCAAGACACGGGCGGCGTAAGACGAAAGACGAAGTATTGCCGGACCGCTCATACCCCAATGCGTTATAAGCAGCGGTCCCGAAGCGCGCAGTCTGGTACCGGCAAGCCCCACGGAGACATCCTCCACCACCGTTCCCATAAGTTCCTTAACCGCACGATCGGGCAGACACAGACTGAAAAGTGACGCCACCGGCGGGATGAATTCCAGCCCGAGGGAGCCGAAAATGCCGTCACCGTCGCCGCTGTTGCAGCCTCCCGTCGTCACGATCACCACGTCGGCATGAACGGTCTTGATGTTTTTGTCCGTGAAAGATATGCTGTACCGGGGGTTCGTTTCAGGCGTTTCAATCTCCATTACGTTATTCTCGATCCTCTCTACGCCATGCTCCGTCCTTACGACCACGCCCTCCTTACGCATCAGTCGGGTCAATGTGCCGACTATCTCCATCGCGTCCTGCGAGGCGGGAAAGACGCACTGGTCGTCTTGGGTGACAAGTCTTACGCCCTCACGCTCGAACCATCTGCACACATCTTCATTGCCGAACTCGCGCAGAAGACGTTTCATCAGCCTTGCGCCGCGGGGATATACCGACTCGACGCTGCGCACCTCACGGAACGAATTGGTGAGATTGCAACGCCCGCCGCCCGTTACCGCCACCTTGGCAAGCAACTTCCGACCCTTCTCATAGACCGTTACGCGAGCCTCAGGCAACAGCCGTTTCAGTTCTATCGACGCGAAGCAACCTGCCGCTCCACCGCCTATTATAGCAACATTCATAATTTTGCATGATGAAAAAAGCCTCTTCACGCGCCGTAATCATAAGGATTTTTGTCGCGCGTGAAGAAGCTTTGGATTGTCAAATCAATACACCTTGTTCAGTCCCGGCTTGCAAACGCGCTCGCCGTCGGCTGTCTTCATAATGATGTTTTCCGTCTTCTTGCCCTTCATCTCAAAGTTAATTGCTCCCTCGGGAACGTGAAACGTGACGTTGCGGAACAAGATATTGCGGCTGTCATCGATTACCATCGCATTGTCGGTGGCATTGATTTCAAGGTTGCTGAACGTGAAACCGTCTGCATCGGAGATGTTTCTTACGATGCGGTTTGTCCGGATATATCCGTTCTCGATCAGCACATTGGAGCACGGTATTTCGGGTATTGCGTTGACGGTGAGCAGCCTGTCGGTCGATTCCACGATGAAATCACGTATCGTTATGTCCTTTACCGTCGGTGTCAGAGGTGTTATTTCGAGCGGCGGATAGCGGCGTGCCAGCTCGCCCATGAACATCGCCGAGCCGAGCAGATCCCATGTGAAAGCCTCCCGCATATCGATAAGCCGGATGCGTTCATATACAATCCGTTCAACCGTTCCGCCTCTGTTGCGGCGCGTTTTGAAGCGAAAGCCCGTGCGAGTGCCGTCGAACACGCAGTCGTGAAGGTAGACGTTGCGTATGTCTCCTGCCGTCTCGCTGCCGCAGGTGATGCCTCCGTGCCCGTCTTTCGCCAGACAATAACGTATCACAACGTTCTCCGTGGGTCGACTGACGCGCAGTCCGTCCTCGCAGCGACCTGATTTCAAAGTGAAGCAATCGTCGCCGCAGTTGAGCGTCGAGTACTCAATGAGGACGTTTTTACACGACGATATGTCGATGCCGTCACCGCTCGGAACCTTCGTAGAGTTGACCGTTATGCCGCGGATTATGACGTTCTCGCAGTAAACGGGATTGACATTCCACAGCACGCTGCGCTCGAAGGTGACGCCTTCGACAAGAACATTCTTGCAGTTTATCGGCGAAAAAGACTTCGGGCGGTAGAAAGTGCGTCCTTCAAGTCCGTCGCACAAGCGATTTTTCACAGGCATCTTATAGTCTATGTCCTTCTCAACGACGCTGTTACCGTTGCGCAGTTGGCGCATTGCCGCATCCATCGGAGGTCCCATGATTGTGCCTTTTCCGGTCAGGGCGATGTTCTTCGCGCCCTCGGCATATATGAAAGCGCCCGCTCCCATCACCTCAACGCCCTCGTGACGGGTAAACACCGCCGGCTGATAATCGTTGATATCGCCCGAGAATTCGAGCTCGGCGCCGTCTTCAAGGTGCAGGTTAACGTTGCTTTTCAGCACGATACGTCCCGTCAGCCAATGACCTTTCGGAATACTGACGGTGCCTCCTCCCCTCTTTGATAGCGCCGCAATGCGTTCGTTTATGGCGGGAGTGAGCTTGCCGTCTGCCGACAGTTCGGCTTTGGTTATTGTGATACGTCGTGCCGGGAACACCGGTTTGCGGATATCTTTCATCCTGAACGGCAAGTTGCCGAGCGGCTTTATATCATCCGGCATGACGTCGGCGCCGACCTCATTCTTCATTGGCGGATTTACCACATTTACGGCTTTCAGATGTAAAGCGCAAGCCGTCAACATCAAGAACGAAAGTAATAATGATTTCATCTGTCTGTTCATAACTGTTGTTTTTACCCGTTAAAAAAATATTTCCGTTGTCTTTTCATTTCTGTTTTCCGTCCGTTTTGAGTGTCCACACAGCCGAGTCAGAAAGCCGCGCCCTGCCTCTGCCAGCCTCGACGGTTATCTCGTTATCGCCGTTACACAACTTAACGTTCTTGAAGATGGCGCGATGCAGACTGTCGGTCTTCACCTTTGATACACGCTTGCCGTTGACACAGAGCGTCACCTCAGGCAGATTAGAGTACACCCGCACATCCGTCACGGCGTGTTTGCGCTCGGTAAACCTCTTTGAACATAAATAAATCATCGGCTCCGGGTTCCAGTTTGCCTTGTAAAAGTAGAAGGCGTCCTTCTTTGTTTGCCTATCATAAGTCACAAGTCCCTTGTCGTTGCGCCCGGGAAAATCGCCCTCATTCTTTATCGTCGACTGTGTGTCAGAAAACTGCCAGACCGTTTTCAGCCACAGACAGTCGCGGTCTTTAAACGCCGCCCAGTAGCCTTCATGACACAAGGCTTGGTATTCTTCGGGATGATATGTCGCCCCAAACGAATAAGTGTCGGCATATTTCGGGTCGGCATGCTGCATCGTGGCGCCTCCACGACCGTATTCCGACACGCCCATCGGCACAGGATATGCCGTCGCGACGGCGTCATCAAAGAACGCCGCGGCTTCTTTTTCGGACGTTTTCCATGAGAAATAGCGGTTCCAGGCAATCAAGTCGGAGCAGCCTCTGTACTCATTGTGGTCAACGCAGGTGGCAAACGCCGTCAGGCGCGACGGGTCCGTACGGTGCACAAGGTCGTTAAGTTCTTTGACAAAGGGCACCGGATCGTCGTATTCACGCATCATTTCGTTGTCTTTAAGCAGCTCGTTGAAGAGCCCCCAGAAACATATCGAGGGATGATTGAACTTCTGATTGATCATTTCAAGCATGGTCTGACGGGCGTTTTCGGCAGCCGATTTGAGGTAGCCGGTGAACAGATAGCCACCGGGACCGCACAAAGGAATCTCCGACCAGAGCACCAGTCCGCAACTGTCGGCAAGGTTTATCATCTCCTCTCCGTGCGGATAATGAGCCAACCGTACCATTGTGGCACCAAGTTCGGCAAGCAATTCAACGTCCTTGCGATACTCCTTGGCGGTCAGAGCACTGCCTCTGCCCTCGAAGTCCTCGTGTCTGTTGACTCCGTGCAGGTCATAATGTTCGCCGTTAAGGAAGAAGCCACGCTTGTTGTCCACCGAGAAATAACGCAATCCGGTGGCAACGCAGACATCGTCGAGCGTCTCCGAGCCTCTTTTCAGCGTTGTCTTCACCTTATATAAATAAGGGTCTTTGCGCCCGTTCCAAAGATGCGGCTTTTCGATCGTTATTTTCTGATGCACCAATACGTCATCAACACGGGTCGGAACCTCTGCAACGACCTTTCCATCTGCATCATACATCGTTGTAAGAAGCGTCAGATCAGACTTTTCCTTCACGCTTTCATCCAGCGAAAGCATTGTCTTTACGGTAAGCTCGGCACGCTGACGGCTTATGTTGTCTTGCCTGACAAACACGCCGGAAGAGGCGAAATAGTCGGGGCGGATGCACTTTTTACCCGTCATAATCAGGTGAACGGGGCGATGAATACCTCCGTACACGTTGAAATCTCCGCTCAACGGCAGCACGTCTGTACGGAATACGTTTGACGCCCACACCTCTATCAGGTTGTCACCGACCTTCACCGCATCGGTAATCTCGATGCAGAAAGCTGTGTATCCGCCTTTATGCTCGCCCACGCTGCGCTTGTTCACGAACACGGAAGCAACGCTGTTGACGCCCTCGAAGTAAAGCCAGATGCGACCGCGGAGCATCTCTTCCGTCACAATCAGGTTGCGTTCATACGCCTTGGTGGTGCGTTCGTAGCGGTGAGTACCCGGCTCGTATGCCGCATTCCAGGTATGGGGAAGTGTCACCGGCTCGGCTTTCGCGTCTCGCTGCGAGAACTCCAACGCCTTGACTTTCCATCCGTCGTTAAGCAGAATGTCTTTTCGTCCGAGGGCAAAAGCGCCAGTCAGGACGGCGAAGAGTAACAGGACTGTTGATATTGCATATTTCATGAGTTGCTGTTTTGATATTATTCAAAGTCAAATCTTACCACCTGTGCCACATCAGAGGGCAGTCTTGCGTTGCGCGGAAGCGTCAAGACAAGTCCGTCGTCACCGAAAGTCGTATCGCACGTATAGTTCCTTTTCACGCTGAGCAGCGTCGCCGCTTTAATGCGCGGACGACCTTTCATGCCGCAAGCCTCAGCGACATTGGCGGGCGTCAGCTGCGCCAGCAGTACCGGGTTCTCCCGTCCCGGATAGTCGGTGAATATGGCGTAAACGGTTTTTCCTTTCTTTGTGTAATACACGTTGTAGCCGTCTGCCTTGGCGTCTGCCGTCTTTCCGCGTGCCACCTCCTTTGACGTGACATAAGGACGTGTGCCGTAGATGCTCTCACCGTAAGACCACAGCCACACGCCTACATTGGCAACGACATCCTTCTGGTCCTGCGGGAAGGTGCCGTCGCTGCGTGGCGAGAGGTTGAGCAGCAGCTGACCGTTGTTGCTGACCACCTCGATGAGCTTGTGGATGATGTCTTTATGCGTGCTCAGCTGCATGCCTTTGACGTATCCCCAAGAGCGGTGATAGCCCGCGCTTATGGTATAATCGCACAGCCACGGCTCGGGATCGATCTTGTCCGGATTAGCCATTTCATGGTCGAGCATACAGATATTACGCGGGAAGTCCTCGTATTTATAAGTTACAATGACTTCGCGTCCAAGGCTGTCCGCCTTGTTGAAATAATGGCTGAGGAAGTCGAGCTTGAGCTTTTCGGGTATCAAATCCATCCATGCGTCAAAGTAAATGATGTCGGGACAATACTTGTCCACCACCTCGTTGCACTTATCCAGCCACATCCCGAGCCACTCGTCGTGATCCATGAGGCAGCCGTAGAGCTTGGCATATTTGGGGTTGTAGGCCGCCCACCCGGGCTTAACCTTGACGTAGGTGTAGTTGTTTTCATGGTGAAGCGATGCGAAGAATTTCATGCCACGCGAGCGTACGGCATTCGCCAAACTGCCTATAATATCGCGCTTGGGTCCCATTTTGGCAGCGCAGAATGGCGTATGCCGACTGTCCCACATGGAAAATCCATCGTGATGTTCTGCGACGGTGCCGGCGAAACGTGCCCCACTCTCTTGAAAAAGCTCCGCCCACTCGTCGGCGTCGAACCTCTCACCCTTGAACATCGGTATGAAATCGTGGTAACCAAACTTGTCAAGCGGTCCCCAGACAGCCTCATGCCGGCGATGACCTCCCATGAGAAAGTCTGCCGAAGCAGAGTCTCTGTGCATGTAATAGTAATACTGTTCGTTGCCGTAAGCCGGCACGGTGTAAACGCCCCAATGGCAATAGATGCCGAATTTAGCGTCGCGCATCCATTCGGGCACGGGCACATGGCGCGACAAAGACTTCCACTCGGGTTTGTATCCACCCTTGGCATGCGATGCAAAAGGCAATAAAATCAATGCTGCAATGAGGTATATCCTCATTCTTTTAATGTCTGACTTCATATTTGTTTTTCATGGTTATACCGGCTGTTCGTTGTCTTCCGGGCGTACAGTTGCTGTCGTCCGGAGAGAAAAAGACATTCGTGTTAATTGAAATATAGCGCATTTTCTTTCACAAAAAATGCGCTATACCATTCTTAAAATGTTTGTTTGTGGAGCTGGAGGGAGTCGAACCCTCGTCCAAACAGGGAAACCATACGCTTTCTACACGCTTATCCGGGCTTTCGGTTTTCGAGTTGCGGCAAGACCCCGGCTACCAACCGCAACCTTATCCTCTAAGATTTCATCAT
>CAJMQT010000044.1 GCA_905215655.1 uncultured bacterium
CTTTCAGCGTGCAAAAGGTAAGCTTTTGGCGTGTAAAAGGCGGTCTTTTACAAGGTAAAAGCTTACCTTTTAAAACTGTAAGGACGGTCTTTTGCAAAGAGCCGGGAAGGCTCCCCGTTTCAAACAACGTAACAACGACAACAAAAACAATAAAGTTATGATTGAAATCAGCAATCTCAGTTACCGATACGCAGGCACGAAACGCAACATCTTCGATGGTTTCAGCCTGAACATCGAGAGCAACAACATCTACGGACTGTTAGGCAAGAACGGCACGGGAAAGTCGACCCTGCTCTATCTGATCAGCGGTCTGCTGCGCCGGCAGCAAGGCTCCGTCAGGATTGACGGTGTGGAGTCTGACGGCGACGACCCCGCTCTGCTGAGCGAGATATTCCTCGTGCCCGAGGAGTTTGAACTGATGCCGACGACGCTCGACGCGTATGTGAAGAGCAACAGCGTGTTCTATCCGCGCTTCAGCCGCGAGATATTGGAGCGCTGCCTGCAAGACTTCGAGCTGTCGTACGACATCGACCTGCGCCGGCTTTCCATGGGACAGAAGAAGAAGGTGTACATGAGTTTCGCCTTGGCGACCAACACCCGTCTGCTGCTTATGGACGAGCCGACCAACGGTCTGGACATTCCGTCGAAGAGCCAGTTCCGCAAAGTGGTGGCAAACAACATGAGCGAGGAGCGCACGATCATTATCTCGACGCACCAGGTGCACGACGTGGAGGCGCTGCTCGACCACATAATGATACTCGACGGCTCGTCTCTCGCGCTCAACGCGCCCGTCGGCGACATCTGCGACAGATACTGCTTCGGTTTCCGTTCGCCGGGCGAGCCGATGGACGACGTCATCTACTCCGAGCCGTCTCTGCATGGCAACGCTGTGATAACACGGCGCGCGGAAGGCGACAACGAGACTCAGCTGAACCTCGAACTGCTGTTCAACGCGGTGACGAAAGGGGCTATAAACAAATGACCGATTTGGCTTAAACTTAATATTCTACATTATGAAACAATTTAATCTGTCACGTTTCTCACGCATCATGGCGTGGAACATAAGAAACTCGCGTAGGGCGCTGCTCACCAGCATGGCGTCAATGTTCTTTGTGATGATGCTGTTCTTCTCGATATGTATATTGCAGACAAGAGGCAACTCGGCGCTGTACGTCGTGCAACGACTCGACGCCACCGTGGGATTATGCGCTTTTGCCATGATGATATGGATTACTGTCTGCGGCTTATGGATATTCCACAACATGAAGACCAAGCAGCAACGGATAATGTTCAAGATGTTGCCGGCGTCGAACTTGGAGAAATTCCTTACCCGCTATATCTTCGTTTTCGTATTATGGACGTTGGGAGCTATCGTCGCATTCTGCGTCGCCGACGTTATGCGCATCCTGATTTGCATCGTTACCGGCACGGAGTGGGTGCAGAGCGCGATACCCTTGTTCTTCAAGAATTTCGACTTTACGCTTGCCGAGGTCGATGGAACGTCTCGTCCGGAGTTTGGCTTGACGGTGCTGCTGTGGGGCTTCTGGGTTCACACGATATACCTGCTTGGCGGCGTGTTTTTCAGCCGCAAGCAGTTCGTCTTTACCTCGGCGTTCCTGTTTGCCCTTGGTTTCATCGTGTCATGGGTGCTTATGTCAATTCACGACAACTTCGACTTCTCGTTGAGTCCGGAAGAATGTGTCTTGCCGGCGAACATCCTTTCAGCCGTCTTCGCGGTGCTCATCGTATTCAACTATTGGCTGTCGTTCCGCCTGTTCAAACGGATGCAGGTGATAAACAACAAATGGATTAACCTATGATTTTCAACAACGAAAAAGCGATATACATACAGATTGCCGACCGACTGTGTGAAGAAATTCTCACGGGAAAGTACGGCGACGACGAAAGAATACCCGGAATGAGAGACTACGCGGTAATGCTTGAAGTGAATACAAACACCGCCGTGAAGTCGTATGACCTGTTGGCGTCCGCCGGGATAATCTACAACAAGCGCGGACTGGGCTACTTCGTGTCGCCCGGAGCAAAGCAGCGCATCATGGACGAACGGCGAAAAGAGTTCATGGAGCAGCGCCTTCCGGAGCTGTTCCGCAACATGCGGATGCTCGGAATAAGCATAGATGAAGTGGACGAGGCTTGGAACGACATCGAGAAAACAGGTCTGACGGAACAAGAGAAATAATTTCAAGAGATAAGAAACACGGCGAACGGGACGGCGAGACGACTCTCTCCGATTTAACGTTACACATATTATATATTCATAAAAAACACGTCTCCCGTCACGTTTCCCCGTCTTTCTCATGACAAGAAGACATCTCCCGTCGGCAGAAACATCGTTGCCATGCAACATTTCCGTGCCTTACTACGTCTAAACAGCATAAAGCAGAAACAATGATAGAACTTAAAAACATACATAAGACCTACAATAACGGACAGCCGCTGCACGTCTTGAAAGGCATCAGCCTCGACATCGGCGAGGGCGAGTTCGTGTCTATCATGGGCGCGTCGGGCTCGGGCAAGTCGACGTTGCTCAACATCTTGGGCATTCTCGACAACTATGACGAAGGCGAATACCGGCTCGACGGCACGCTGATAAAAGACCTGTCGGAGCGCCGCGCGGCGGAATACCGCAACAGGATGATAGGTTTTATCTTCCAGTCGTTCAACCTCATATCGTTCAAAACGGCGGTGGAGAACGTCGAACTGCCGCTGTTCTACCAAGGAGTGAGCCGCCGCAAGCGCCACAGCCTCGCCTTGGAATACCTCGAAAGGTTAGGTCTGGCACAGTGGGCGGACCACTATCCCAACGAGATGTCAGGCGGACAGAAGCAGCGGGTGGCGATAGCGAGGGCGCTGATAACCAAGCCCCGCATCATTCTTGCCGACGAACCGACGGGCGCTCTCGACTCTAAAACGAGCGTGGAGGTGATGAAACTGCTCAAAAGTCTTAACGAAGACGAGGGCATGACCATTGTTGTCGTGACCCACGAGAGCGGCGTCGCCAACGAGACGAACAGGATTGTCCATATCAAGGACGGACTGATCGGCAAAATAGAGGACAATCTTGACCACAACGCATCTCCCTTCGGAATGGGAGGAATGATGAAGTAAGAAAAGAAAAGTAGCCCCCTCCCAGCCTCCCCAAAGCCCCCTCCCGACCTCCCCGAGGGGAGGAGTGGGCAGATTGGACGAGGGAAAAAGTAAATAAAAAACAAATAATTAATAATCAAAAAGCCTCAAAGGTAACCTTTCTCCTCCCCTCGGGGAGGCAGGGAGGGGGCTGGTACTAAACGTTTATGCACGACCTTTTCATCGAAATATTAGCAACCGTGAAGCGTAACAAGCTGCGCACCGCGCTGACGGGATTTGCCGTCGCGTGGGGTATTTTCATGCTTATCTTCCTGCTGGGAGCGGGCAACGGACTGATCAACGCACAGCTGTTGCAGAGCGACAGGTTCCTGAGCAACTCGATGATGGTGGGCGGCGGCAGCACGTCAAAGGCTTACGACGGACTGAAAGAGGGGCGGAACATTCAGCTGGACGACGCCGACATGGAGACTACACGCCGCAACTTCAACGGAAATATCGAGGATGTGGGCACGGGAATGGACCAAAGCGGACTGACAATATCCAACGGACAGTTTTACGTCAGCTCCACCCTCAGAGGCGTTTACCCCAACGACATCAAGATAAACAAAAAGGAAATGCTCTGCGGACGCTTTATCAACGACATCGACATCAGGCAATCGAGAAAGTCAATCGTCATGAGCGAGACAGACGCGAAAGAGCTTTCACCGCACGGCGCGCAGGCTCTCATCGGCAAATACGTCAACGTCGGCAACATCGCCTTTCGCGTGGTGGGCGTCTACAAAGCCGACAAGAGCGGCTGGAACAGCGAGAACTACACGGCGTTCACCACCTTCCGGACCATCTATAACAAGGGCGACGAGGTGGGAAACATTATCTTCTCGTTTCACGGACTTGACTCCGAAGAGGCAAACGACGCCTTCGAACAGCAATACCGGGCGCGTATCAACGGCAACCACCGTGCCGCACCCGACGACGAGAGCGCCATCTGGATATGGAACCGCTTTACACAGAGCCTCCAGATGCAGCAAGGCATCGGCATAATACGCACCGCCCTCTGGGTGATAGGTCTCTTCACGCTGCTCAGCGGCATCGTCGGAATAAGCAATATAATGCTTATCACGGTGAGAGAACGCACCCGCGAGTTCGGTATCCGCAAGGCGATAGGCGCCAAGCCGCGGTCAATCCTGTGGCTGGTGATAGCCGAGAGCGTGATAATAACAACCTTCTTCGGCTACATCGGCATGCTGCTTGGCATAGCGGCAAACGAGTATATGGATGCGACGATCGGTCACACGACGGTCAGCAGCGGACTGTTTGAGGCTACGATGTTCTACAATCCCACCGTAGGAATTGACGTCTGCCTCGCCGCCACGGCTGTAATGATAGTGGCAGGAACGCTCGCCGGCATCGTTCCGGCACGCAAAGCGGCAAAGATAAGACCGATAGAGGCGCTGAGGGCGGAATGAATTTATAAATTAAGAATTAAGAGTTAAAAATTAAGAAAGTATGAAATGGAAAATTAAGGAAACAGCTATCAATCAGAAAAATGTATTTTTCTTAACTCTTAACTCTTAATTCTTAATTTTAATTTAAAAAAAAATGAGAATTGACATCGACCGTTACAGAGAAATTCTCGATACCCTTTCGAGAAACAAGAGCCGCAGTTTCCTTACAGGATTTGGCGTCTTTTGGGGCGTGTTCATGCTCGTCGCGCTGCTCGGAGGCGGTCAGGGACTGAAAGAATTGCTGCAAAGGCAGTTCGAAGGGTTCGCCACCAACTCGGCGATAGTCTTCGGACAACCGACCACCAAACCGTATGCCGGCTTTCGGAAAGGGCGCGAATGGGGCATGACAATCAAAGACGTGGAGCGGCTGAAACAGCATGTGCCCGAATTGGAGACCGTCTCTCCGCAGATGTCCTTTTGGGTCGGGAGCGCCATTCACGGCGACAAGAAGTCTGACTGCACGCTGAAAGGAGTGCTGCCCGACTACCGCAACATCGAGACGCCCAAGCTCTTCTACGGCCGTTACATCAATGACATGGACATAAAACAAAGCCGCAAGGTGTGCATCATCGGCAAACAGGTGTATAAAGACCTGTTTCCCGAGGGCGGAGACCCGTGCGGCAAGACAGTCAGCATAGACAAAATATATTACAACGTGGTGGGAGTGGATTACGCGTCAAGCAACATGCACATCAACGGACGTGCCGAACAGACGGTCACCATACCGCTTACGCTGATGCAACGGATTTATAACAAGGGCGACAGCGTCAACCTGATATGCCTTACGGCGCGACCGGGAGTGACGATGAACGACATCACCGGAAAGATAAGAAGCGTCGTGGCACGCAACCACAAGATAGACCCGACCGACGAAAAAGCGGTCACCGTCTTCAATACGGAAGTGATGTTCGGCATGCTCGACAACCTTTTCAGCGGCGTAAACTTCCTCATCCTGCTCGTCGGCATCGGCACCCTGCTTGCCGGTTCGATAGGAGTAAGCAACATAATGATGGTCACCGTCCGTGAAAGAACGACAGAGATCGGCATACGACGTGCCATCGGCGCCACGCCCGGAAACATTCTCGGACAGATCATTTCAGAGAGTGTGATACTTACGGCGGTAGCCGGAATGAGCGGAATACTCTTCGCCGTGCTCTTTCTCGAAATGCTCGAGATGGGCAATACGGAGGACGGTATCATTGCGGCACACTTCCAAGTAAGATTCTGGACGGCAATCGCGGCAACTCTGTTGCTCAGCATTCTCGGCGTATTGGCAGGTCTGGCACCCGCCGCAAGGGCTATGAACATCAAGCCGGTGGACGCGATGAGGGATGAATAAGGAGCCCAATCACAAAAAGGGGAAAAACCATCACGACGAATAAGGAGCCTCTTTGAAGTGGTCAGGAGGGGCTTGTTGACATCCAATTTCTTCCCTCGGGGAGATTAAACGGTGAATATTAATAACTTATAATATGAAAAAGTATTTCAAAATCATTATCGCGGCGGTGGTTGCTTTGATATTTATCGGCACCTTCGTGTTTCTTTACAAGAAGTCGCAACCGCAGCCGACAACCTACGAAGAGTATGTTCCGCAGGTGAAAGACATCAGCAAGACGACGGTGATAACCGGCAAGATAGAACCTCGCGACGAAGTAGAGATAAAGCCGCAGATAAGCGGCATAATCACCGAACTGTACAAAGAGGCGGGCAACACGGTCGCAGCAGGCGAAGTGATAGCCAAGGTCAAGGTTATTCCGGACATGGGACAGCTCAGCTCCGCACAAAGCCGCGTACAGTTGGCAGAGGTCAATCTGCGACAGGCGGAAGTCGACTTTCAGCGTGAGAAGAACCTTTTTGACAAACAGCTGGTAAGCGCCGACGAGTTCGATCAGGTGCGCCTCGCCCTCAATCAAGCGCGACAGGAGAAGTCGGCAGCCGTCGACGCCCTCGAAGTTGTTCGCGACGGAGTGTCCCGGAGCAACGCAAGCGCCAGCAGCACGCTTATCCGTTCGACCATAAGCGGCATCATTCTTGACGTTCCTGTGAAGGTCGGCAACTCCGTAATCCTCAGCAACACATTCAACGACGGAACAACCATCGCCACCGTGGCGGACATGGGCAACCTTATATTTAAAGGCAACATTGATGAGACAGAGGTAGGAATGCTCGCTCCGGGCATGACGATGAAGATTACCATCGGCGCCCTGCAAGACCTCAAATTCGACGCAACGCTGGAATATATCTCGCCAAAGGCGACCGAGAACAACGGCGCCAACCAGTTTGAGATAAAAGCCGCCGTCAGCGTGCCGCAGGGCAACAAAATCCGCTCGGGTTACAGCGCGAACGCCGAAATCGTGCTCAACAGCGCGCGTAACGTGCTCACCGTGCCCGAGAGCGCCATCGAGTTCAGCGGCAGCGACGCCTTTGTCTACATCGTGAAAGGCGCCGGCGAGCAGAAGACTTACGAGAAACGCAAGGTGAGGACGGGTCTTAGCGATGGCATAAACATCGAGATAAAGAGCGGACTGACGAAGAACGACAGAGTGAGAGGTCCGCAAACGGTGAAAGAATAAGGAGGAAACGGACATGAAGGCAATACTTACAATTATCGCGATTGCCGGCACAATGACGGCGGGAGCTCAGGAACGGCACGCTTGGTCGCTCGCCGACTGCATCGGCTACGCGCTCGAACACAACATCACCGTCAAGCAGCGGGACATCACGAAGCAACAAAGAGAGCTGGATGTGAACACCGCGAAGAACAGCCGTCTGCCCGACCTGAACGCCACAGCCAATCAGAACTGGTCGTTCGGGCGCGGACTGACGTCGGAGAACACCTACTCCGACACTAACACGAGGAACACCTCGTTCGGTCTGTCCACGTCGGTGCCGCTGTTTGAGGGAGCCAGAATACCGCGCACCAAAGAGCTGAGCCGTCTCAATCTTGAAGCGGCGACTGCCGATTTGGATAAAGCCCGCGACGACATACGCATGCAGGTGGCGCAGGCTTACGTGCAAATTCTGTACGACAAGGAACTGTGTTACGTGGCACAACGCCAGATAGAGATTGACTCGATGCAGACCGTCAGGCTGCAAGGGCTTTACACCGACGGCAAGACAAGCGGCGCGGACGTGGCACGACAGAAAGCTACGTTGGCGCAAAGCCGCCTCACCCTGACGCAGGCAGACAACAGTCTGAGGCTCGACATGCTGGCTCTGACGCAACTGTTGGAGCTGCCTTTGCCCGACGGATTTGACGTTCAGACGCCCGACACCGGCGCTCTCGACCTCTCCGCCGGCGCCGTTCTGCCGACGCCTGACGATATTTTCCAGGAAGCGTTGTCGTCAAAGCCCGAGGTTCGGGCAGAGCTTTACCGTCTGAAAGGCAGCGAGATGAGCGTCAAGATAGCTCAAAGCGCATGGTGGCCGACGCTCTCGTTGGTAGCCGGACTGGGCTCCAACTACTACAAGACGAGCGGTTTCTATGCCGACGGGTTCGGTCGTCAGATGCGCAACAACTTCAACCAGTACATCGGTTTCAACCTTAACGTGCCGATATTCAACCGCTTTGAGACGCGCAACAACATCCGCAGCGCGCGTCTCGACGTGCAGACGCAGCAGTTGCAGCTTGACAACGTGAAGAAAGGTCTTTACAAAGAGATACAGCAGGCGTATTATAACGCCGTGGCGGCAAGGGCGAAATATGGCAGCAGCGGCGAGGCGGTGGAGAGCGAGAAGGCGGCTTTTGAACTGATGTCGGCAAAGTATGAGTACGGCAAGGCAAACATAACGGAGTTTAACGAATCGAAAAACAGTCTGCTGAAAGCCGAGAGCGAGCACGCCAAAGCTAAGTTCGAGTATATGTACGGGCTTGCGCTCATCAAGTTTTATAAAGGAAACGAACTTGTATTTTAATGAAGAGTGAAGAGTGAAGAGTGAAGAATTATGGTTTGAAACATAAAGATTGAAATCCTGATACAACCCTTAACGTTTGCACACAAACTGTAACTTCCTCCCTCGGGAGGACCGAGGAGGGGCTTAATTCTTAATTCTTAACTCTTAATTCTTATAATCGTCAGCCCGTCGCGGATGGGCAGCAGCACCTGTTCAACGCGCTCATCGGCGGCTACATAATCGTTGAAGTTCTCTATGCCGGCAGTCTGTCGGTCGGCGGCGCGCGGCGTCTCGAGCACGTGTCCGTCCCAAAGCGTGTTGTCGGCAAGGATAAATCCGCCCTTGCGAACCACGCCGAGCGCCATCTCGTAGCTCTCGATGTATTTGCGTTTGTCGCCGTCAAGGAACGCCATGTCAAACTCGACGCCCAACCGTGGCGCCTCCTTTATGGCGTCGCCGATGATGAATTGTATCTTGTCGGCGACGTGCGAGCCCTCGATCCACGGTCTTGTGAAATCTTCCTGCTCGTCGTTTATCTCGTAGGTGTAGACCGTTCCTCCCTCGTCGAGCCCTTCCGCCATGCAGATGGCGCTGTAACCGCTGAACGTCCCCACTTCAAGAATGTTCTTCGGGCGTATCATCCTTACCAGCATTTTCAGCAGCCGCCCTTGCAGATGACCGCTCGCCATGCGCCCGCGGAGCAGATGCACGTTGGTGGCGCGCCACAGACGGTACAGATATTCGCCTTCCGGCTCGGTGTGTGCCAGGACGTATTCCTCAATATTCATCTTGGAAATTAAGAGTTAAGAATTAAGAATTAAGAATTAGGAATTAGGAGTTAGGAATTAAGAGTTAAGAAAATATGTTTTGAGTAACAGCATAAGCCCAATGAGACTTGTGGGACTAATAAGCGTAGTAACAAAACACCTTTTCTTAGCTCTTAATTCTTAACTCTTAATTCTTAATTATATATGTAATCGCCTCAACAGCCAGTCTGTATGAGTCGAGACCGAAACCGCAGATGACACCGGCACAGGCGCACGAAATCATTGAGCGGTGGCGGAACTCCTCGCGCTTGTGTACGTTGGATATGTGAACCTCTATCACGGGCGACTTCAACGAGCGGATACAGTCTTGCAGGGCGAGGCTGGTGTGCGTGTAGGCGCCGGCGTTGAGCACTATGCCGTCGTATGAGAAGCCCGCCTCCTGCATCTTGTCGATAAGCAGACCTTCGACGTTGCTCTGATAATACTCGAACTCGATGTCGGGATAGCGCTCTTTCAGTTGCGTGAGATATGTCTCGAACGAGCTATTGCCGTATATTCCCGGCTCTCTGACGCCCAAAAGGTTGAGGTTGGGACCGTTGATGATAAGTATTTTCATAATCGGAAAAAAAATGTAACTTTGCAAAACAGATAAGGAACGGACGTTACCGCCGTCCACGTATGACGGTAGCAATGCTCCGCCACACCTTGCAAAAGTACGAAAATAAATGGAAACAAACAGCAAAAAGCCCTCTAATATCATTGGCGAATACCGTCGTTACATCAAATTGCAGCGTAATTTCACGGCTAACACGCTCGACGCTTACATGCGCGACATCGACAAACTGGCGCGTTTTCTCGACTCGGCGGGCATAGCGGTGACCGACGTCAGCCTTGACAACCTGCACACCTTCGCCGCCTCGCTGCACGACATAGGCATTTCGCCACGCTCCCAGTGCCGCATATTGAGCGGCGTGCGCAGCTTTTTCCGCTTTCTCGTCACGGCCGGCTATATCACCGACGACCCGTCGGAACTGTTGGAGTCGCCACGTCTGGGCGACCATCTGCCGGAGGTGCTGACCACCGCCGAGGTGGACAGGCTGGAACAGGCGATAGACCTCGAGAAGTGGGAAGGACAGCGCAACAAGGCGATTATCGAAGTGCTTTTCAGCTGCGGGCTGCGTGTCAGCGAGCTTGTCACGCTGCGTCTGTCCGACCTTTACCTCGACGAACAGTTCATCCGCGTACACGGCAAGGGCAACAAGGAGCGCTTCGTACCCATCTCGGAGAGCGCGATAAAGCACCTCCGCTACTGGTTTATCGACCGGAACCTGATGAACATCAAGCCGGGCGAAGAGGATTATGTCTTCCTCAACCGACGCGGAGCGCACCTTACGCGCACCATGATCCTGATAATGATAAAGCGGCTCGGCGCCGAGGCGGGCATAGACAAGGTGATAAGCCCGCACACCCTGCGGCACAGCTTCGCCACGGCGCTGCTCGAAGGCGGCGCCGACCTGCGCGCGATACAAGCCATGTTGGGGCATGAGAGCATCGGCACGACCGAGATTTACACGCACATCGACACGCACACGCTGCGCGAAGAGATACTCAATCATCATCCGAGGAACATCAACGGCAATCATACTGATTTGGATTAAAGGTTTCATTCCTCCCATACGGCACGCCGGCACCGAGTTACCGAAAGTCCGGTTTTCCTTTCTTTTTGTCACCCGAAGTTTGTCAACGATTTTCGACAAAATAGAAAACGGGCGACGAAAAGACAGCCGTGAAAAGTCAAAAGAAGTCATATCAGAACACAAAAGACCGTCTTTCATGTTGCAAGAGGTTACCTTTTACAACGCGAAAGACGGTCTTTTGCAATGTAAAAGGCGGTCCGTCGCAATGCAAAACACAGCCTTTCATGGTCAAAAAAGCCCGTTTCCAGGGTGTTTTCGACCGTTTTTCATTGCACACTTTTCCGTATTTCAACTTATCATGTTATAACACAAGCCGTTACGTTTGCACACGATATTTTTAAAATTTCAGCCCGCGGACATTCTAATTTTCAAATAATCAAAATTTCGGAGGTCAACGAAAATCAGTTTGTAAGCAAAAAGAGCGTTCCGGTTTACATAATGACAGAAAAACAAAAGAACTGCCGTACAGAGCCAAATCAATGTGCCGGAACGCCCGAAAATCCTCTCCGGAGAGGCGGAAGGAGCGTTTTTTCTTACATTTTTCCTTATTTATAATGCAGCTTACACATATTTTTATTACATTTGCAGCATTGTAGAAACTATTTATTTTAACATTCAGAACATGAAAATCAAACATTTATTTCTAACCGCCGCTCTGCTTGTAGCAAACGCAGCGGTTACCTTCGCACAAGGGTTTCAAATGCCACCGATACCCGTTGACAAGGCTGTCAGAGCAGGAAAGCTCGACAACGGACTGACATATTACATCCGTCAGAACAATTATCCCGAGCACCGCGTAAACTTCTACATAGCTCAGCGCGTAGGCTCTATTCAGGAAAACGACGACCAGCGCGGACTGGCTCACTTCCTGGAGCACATGGCTTTCAACGGTTCCGACCATTATGAAGGCAACAGCCTGATTGAATATCTGCGCTCCATCGGCGTACAGTTCGGCTCTGACCTCAATGCCTATACGGGTATCGACCAGACCGTTTACCGCATCTGCAACGTGCCGTCGGGACGCGTATCGGCGCTCGACTCCTGCCTGCTCATCATCAAGGACTGGTCGAACGGACTGACGCTCGACGCCAAAGAGATTGACAAGGAGCGCGGCGTGATACACGAGGAATGGCGACTGAGCACCGATCCGATGATGAGAATGTTCGAGCGCAACCTCGAAAAGCTCTATCCCGGCAGCAAATACGGTCTGCGCATGCCTATCGGAAAAATGGAAATCGTCGACAACTTCAAGCCCGAGGCTCTCAGAAAGTACTATAAGAAGTGGTACAGACCTGACAATCAGGCTGTAATCGTGATAGGCGACGTGGATGTAGACCGCACCGAGGCGAAGATAAAGGAAATGTTCGGCGACATCAAGCTCGCGCCCAACGCCGCACAGGTGGTTGACGAGCAGGTGCCCGACAACAACGAGGCGATAATCCTCGTCGACAAAGACAAGGAGCAAAGGGTAGATCTCATACAGATGATGTTCAAACACGACGCCGTGCCCGACAGCCTGAAAGGCTCGCTCCCGTACATGATTCAAAACTATATCACCGAACTTGCGGGCAGCATGCTCAACTCACGTCTCGGCGAACTGTCGCAAGAGGCTGACTGTCCGTTCCTCCGCGCTTACGCCGGTGATGGCAGATATATCTTCGCAAAGACAAAAGACTGCTTTGAATTTGTGTTCTATCCGAAAGAGGGACAGAGCGAGAAAGCTCTCTCGGCAGTAACACGCGAGGCTATGAGAGCCGTTAAATTCGGCTTCACCGCAACCGAGTTCGCACGCGCCAAGGAAGAGTACATGAGCAGTCTGGAAAAGACTTACACCAACCGCAACAAGCGCAAGAACGACGTCTACGGCGACATCTGCCGCGACCACTTCCTCGGCAACGAGCCCATGCCGGCTATCGAGGACGAATATCAGATAATGCAGCAGGTGGCTCAGATGATACCCGTCGAGGCTGTCAACGAGACAATGAAAGAGCTTATCAGCCAGACCGACACCAACACCGTGGTCTTCGCCGTTTACAACGAGAAGGACGGACGCGTATATCCCACGGCTGAGACATTGAAGAAGGCTATCAACGACGTGCGCAGCGAACAGCTCACAGCTTGGGTTGACAACGTTAAAAACGAACCGCTGATTGCCAACATGCCCCAAAAAGGCTCGATAAAAGCAGAGAAAGAGAACAAGACACTCGGATACAAGGAGCTTACTCTCTCAAACGGAGCGAGGGTATTGCTGAAAAAGACCGACTATAAGGACGACGAGGTGATACTGAACGCACGCTCGAAAGGCGGCTCGTCATTGCTCGGCAAGGAAGACTTCACCAACATCAAGCTCTTCGACGCCGTCATCAGTTACAGCGGACTCGGCTCGTTCAGCAGCACCGAATTACAGAAAGTGCTCGCCGGAAAGCAGGCTAACGCAGACCTGTCTCTCGGCACAACGGCAGAAGTGGTGTCAGGAAAATCAACTCCGAAAGACATGGAGACGATGTTCCAGATGGCTTATCTCTACTTCACCGACATCAAGAAAGACGAGAAGAGCTTCAACTCTCTTATGGGTATGCTCGAAAACCAGTTGAAGAACAAGGCTCTCTCGCCCGACATGGCGTTCCAAGACTCTGTTCAGAGCACGCTGCACAGCCACAACGCACGCTTCGCTACGCTCGACGTCAAGGATCTGAAAAACGTAAACTACGACCGCATCCTGCAAATCGCCAAGGAGCGTACGGCAAACGCTGCCGACTTCACATTCACCATTGTGGGCAACTTTGACGAGGCTGCTATCCGCCCGCTCATCGAGCAATACATCGCATCTCTGCCCGCAAAAGGCAAGAAAGAGAACTATAAGAAGGTGTCAACCTACAATCAAGGCAACACCGTAAACAAGTTCACGCGCAAGATGGAGACGCCCAAGGCGCAGGCTTACATGTTCTGGTACAACAACAAGACGCCGTTCTCAATGGAGAACAGTATACTTGCCGACGCAGCAGGACAGGTGCTCAGCATGATTTACTTGAAGAAAATCCGCGAGGATGCGAGCGCCGCTTACACGGCAGGAGCACAGGGTTTCTCCGACCTCAGAGGTGATGTTCCCTTCACGGCTCTTGTCGGCGTATGTCCGATGAAACCCGAACTCGCTGACGTCGCAATAAAGATAATGGAAGACGAGGCTACGGGAATGGCGAAGACCGTTGACGCTGACATGCTCAACAAGGTAAAGGAACTGATGTTGAAACGTGCCGACGAGAACATCAAGACCAACAATTACTGGGTTCGCTCGATAACCGACTTCGACACCTTCGGCGTTGACATGATAACGGATTACAAGAAGACGGTAAGCGCTTTGACACCTGAAAAGGTTGCAGCATTCGTCAAGGACGTTATTCTTGGCGGCGGCAACAGTATCAAAGTGATAATGATGCCGGAAAAACTTTAAAATTGAAAAGTTGAAAAGTTGAAAGATTGAAAGGTTGAAAGGTTGAAAGATTATTATCTTAATTTTTTATTTTAATTTTTCAATCTTTCAACTTTTCAACTTTTCAATCTTTCAATTTGAAATAATTTTTCAATTTTATATACACTTCAAATGGCACGAGATGCTCAAACGGCAGCCCGTCCCTTATCAGCCTGCGTATCTGCGTGCTGCTGACATCCAGCAGCGGGGTGTCAACGTATGTGACGTTGGCGGGCAGCGATGCGGCGTCTATCGGCGAACCGGTGCGCGGATAGACCACGATGCGGTAATTGTCAAGGATTTTACGCCACTCATACCAGCGGTCGAAGTTCTCCCAGTTGTCGGCACCTATAATCAGAACGAACTCTTTGTCGGGATAATCGGCGCTCATCGACTGCAACGTATGCCACATATAAGAAGGTCGAGGCATGCCGAACTCATAGTCGGAGGCACGCATCCGCAACTCGTTTTTCAGCGCAAGGCGCACCATTTCGAGGCGCATCTCATCGTCCATCAGATCCTCCTGACGTTTCAACGGATTTCGGGGAGACACCACAAACCACACTTCATCAAGTCCGGCGGCATGCAGCAAGCGCCTCGCCAGCTCGACATGCCCGTTGTGAACGGGGTTAAACGAGCCGCCGAAGATACCGATACGACAGCCTCTTCCCCGACCCCTCCCCCAAAGGGAGGGGAGTGATGTGCCTTGTTGGCTATTTTTGTTATTCTGGTTATTTTGTTTTTTGTGGTCCGTCATAATAAAGAAAAGGATTTTTTGCTTTATCTTCAAACGTAAAAACATTTACCCTCAAAGGTA
>CAJMQT010000045.1 GCA_905215655.1 uncultured bacterium
ATGTGTGTCCCTCGTTCATCTCTTTCGAGTCAATCTTGCGACTGTCGATACTGCGCCAGGCATAAACGATGTAGGCAAGAACGAAAGGTACGAGTATCGAGACATACGCCATTACTTCAAGGGTAAACCGGCTGGAACTACTGTTGTAAAGCGTCAGAGAACTCTGCAAGTCGGCTGTTGAAGGATAATAGGCGGTATCGTTGTAACCTGCCACCAGCAACAAAGCAAGGACGGTAAGCACCGTACCAGCGCCGGCAAACCAAATGCCCTTGTCGAAACCGGGCTTCCATAATGTGCGGACAATTCCCCATAATACGGCAACAACGCCGAGAAGAAAAACCACCGAGACAATCGGCAGAGCGATAAAGTTTTCCAGATATTTGTATTGCTCCATGAATATCTCTCCCGTTTCGGGATTTACGGCAAAGCCGTCGGCTACCAATGTGCGGATTACAAACGCCAAGAAGAACAGCAGGAACAGTCCCGTATTACCCCAAAGAGAGCGGCGGCAACGTGCCGTCAGATCCTTATCGTCGATATTGTTGATGAAGTAGAGCGAGCCTAATATGCGTGCAAGGAAGAAGACCGCCAGACCCAATACCACATTCCAAGGATTGAGCAGCGCGTCAAGACCGTGACCGGCATTAGCCCAGCGGCTTATTACGGGCATCATCGTGTCGGCAATGTTGCCTTTGTCGATATAGAACGCCGAGCCTGTGAAGAACGTTGCTACGGCGCCGCCTAACAGGACCGGACCCACCACGCCGTTGATTACCAGAAACGTCCGATAAGCAGTCTTGCCCAAGAGGTTGCCGGCTTTTGACTGGAACTCGTAGCTGACAGCCTGCAACACAAAACTGAACAGAATAATCATCCACAACCAATAGGCGCCGCCGAAGCTCGTACTGTAAAACAGCGGGAACGAGGCGAAAAAGGCGCCGCCGAACGTTACGAGCGTGGTGAACGTAAACTCCCACTTGCGCCCCGTTGAATTAATCATCATCTTCTTCTGCTCCTCCGTCTTGCCTAAGCAGAACAGGAGCGAGTTGCCTCCCTGAACGAACAACAGGAACACCAAGATAGCACCCAGCAGGGAAACTATGAACCACCAATAATGTAAAAGAAAAAGATATGTATTCATTGTAATTTATGTTTTTAAAGTTATAACTTGGCAATGCGATAATCCGGAAATGTCTTATCATTAATCCTTTATGGTCAGTCGTTGATTTCCGGTCCTTTCTTTATTGCTTTCAGCATTATTCCAACCTCGGCTATCAGCATGACAGTGAAAAGAACGAGGAAGATAAAGAAGGTGGTCTGTACGGAGCCGACATCCAATTTGGATATGGCGGCACTTGTCGGCAACAAGTCTTGTATTGCCCACGGCTGACGACCGCATTCGGCAACCACCCAACCTGCCTGTCCGGCAATATAGCCCAACGGAATGGAGAGCATCGCAATCCAGTGCATCCATGTCATGGCGGCAAGATCCTTCTTATAGACAAAGAAGAGTACCACAATAAAAAAGAGGATGAAGTAACCGCCCAACATTACCATTATACGGAACATGTAGAATGTAAGCGGAACGTTTGGCACAAGCTCGTTAACGTCTTTGATATATCCGTAGCCGAAGTAGGCAACATTATTCCGCAACGTCTTCTTGGCGACAGCCGCACGTGCAGTATCGTTATCGGCTCGGGCGGAACGATAGTCGGCAAACGCCGCGATGGCGGTCTTACCGCGCTCTATCTTCTCTTCAGCTGATAGAGCTTTCGTCCCGTCGGTCTGCACGTAACCGCCTTTCAGCAGGTCATTTATGCCCGGTACAAAAGCGTTCATATCTCGTTCTGCAAGCATGGAGAGCATCTTAGGCATCTCGACGCGGAACAGGAACGGAGCAACACCGTCTTGCGGAGTCTTCTTTGCGGGATTGAGCACTCCGACTGCAACCAGTCCCGCACCTTCTTCACCATCGTAGTAGCCTTCCATCGCAGCAAGCTTCATCGGTTGTTTCTGTGCCACCTGATAGCCCGAGCCGTCGCCTGTCCACGCTGACAGTACGGCGGCAATCAGACCGACCCAAGCGGCGAGCTTTATGCTTGCAATCGCGAACTTACGCTCGCGCCGTTTAAACAGGAACCAACAACTGACACCAATCACGAACAGAGCGCCCAGCACCCATCCGGACAATATGCTGTGGAAAAACTTATTGACCGCCATCGGCGAAGTTGCAACAGCAAGGAAGTCGACCATCTCATTGCGTGCGGTATCAGGATTAAACTCCATGCCGACGGGGTTTTGCATCCATGCGTTTGCAACCAAGATCCACCATGCGGAGATGATGGCTCCAAGACCGGTCAGCCAAGTGGAGGCAAGATGAAAACGCCTGCTCACCTTCTCCCATCCGAAGAACATCACAGCAATGAAGGTCGCCTCCATAAAGAACGCCAAGATACCTTCGATAGCCAGCGGAGCGCCAAAGATGTCGCCTACAAACCAGCTGTAATTGCTCCAGTTTGTACCGAACTCGAACTCTAAAATCAATCCGGTTGCTACACCGACGGCGAAGTTGATACCGAAAAGTTTCATCCAGAACTTCGTGGTCTTTTTCCAAAAGTCATCTCCCGTTCGGTAATAAACAGTCTCCATGAGTCCCATGATAAGCGCGAGTCCAAGCGTAAGCGGAACGAAAATCCAATGATAAATCGCAGTCAGGGCAAATTGCGCCCTCGACCAATCAATCAATGTGATGTCAATGTGATTAAGCATAAATATTAGAATTTGTAATTATATCAGTTATCAATCGCTCTTTGTATCAGTTCTCCGCTGACATAATCGTCTTTTTCATTACCCGCCGCCGAACTGTTCAGAAAATCGGGAAAGAAGAAAAGACGTAGTATGAAAAAGATAATGAACAACTTCAATAGAATGATAAGCCACAAGACACGACCTGTCGTCATGCTCCGGAAACCATCCAAATAGAAGTGCAAGACAGTTGCTGCAAACTGTTTCATATTGATTAGATTTAAGCCGTTACAAATATAAAATACTTTTATAAAACCGACAAATTAATGACGAAAAGTTTCACAATTTAGCGGCAGTTTTTGATATAAAAACCGTAATTCGGGTAATTGGTGAACAGAAATTTATTTGTAATTTCACATCCGTAACAAGACATTAAAAAAATTCAGACATGAGAACTTTTATGATTTTTGCGGCGGCATTGCTCTTTCAACTTACCGCCGGAGCACAGTCAAAAGTGTATTTTACGAAAGAAATATCGCCCGAAGCGCTCGTCCGCATTTACGAAGCGTTAGGCGTCGAGGCTAAGGGACGCGTTGCGGTGAAGATAAGCACGGGCGAAGCGGGCGGTCACAACTATCTGAAACCCACGCTGATACGCAACCTCGTGGACCGCGTCAACGGCACGATAGTTGAATGTAACACGGCTTATCCGGGCAAACGAAACACCACAGAGGCACACTGGCAGACCATTCACGAACACGGTTTCGACTCGCTGTTCGCCGTTGACATCATGGACGAGCAGGGCGATATCCGTATCCCCGTGCGCGACAAGAAGCATTTGAAATACAACATCGTCGGCTCCCATCTTGCCAACTATGACTTTATGATCAACCTCGCCCACTTCAAAGGTCACGCAATGGGCGGTTTTGGCGGCGTACTGAAAAACCAGTCGATCGGCGTTTCGTCGAGCGCGGGCAAGGCATACATCCACACCGCAGGCGCCGTACAGAGCCCGTCAGAGCTGTGGGGACACCTTCCGGCACAAGACTTCTTCCTCGAAAGCATGGCAGCAGCGGCACAAAGCGTTGCCGACTACTTCGGCGGACACATTATTTATATTAATGTGATGAATAACATGAGCGTCGACTGCGACTGCGACAGTCATCCGGCAGCTCCCCAACTGAAAGACATGGGCATACTTGCATCACTCGACCCCGTGGCACTTGACCAAGCATGTCTCGACAAAGTGTTCACACACAAGTCGGCACCGGGCGACAACGAGAAGCCGTTAATAGAGCGCATAAACCGCCAGCATGGCACTTACATCACCGATTACGCCGAGAAAATCGGTTTCGGCAGCAAGACTTACACCATCGTCGACATTGATGCGAAATAAATATCCTCATTTAAACCCAAATCGTCATTAGATTTTCTATCGTTTGTGTCTTAATATTCGACGGATTGTTTTCCGTATCGTCGAAGGCATAGCGGGCTATGTCGAGACGGTACGGGAGACAAGACGGCGGATAGAAAGGCACAAACGATAAAAAAGCCAATATAAATATGGAAATAATGGTTCTTGGGTCTAATGACCTCTATCGGCAAACTTCCAAAGAAAGATATGTAGAACTGTTGAATCATTGTCCCGACATTTTTCAGCACATCACACTCAAAGAGCTGGCATCCTACCTGCAAATCACTCCGACACACCTCAGCCGCATCCGTAAAGAGATACTTTCCGGGAAATAATCCTGTTTTTTCACCGTTATATAACAACTTTCAACCTATGTTGAGAGTTGTTTCGTAAAAAAGCCCTAACTTTGCCCGAAAAACATTTGCGAAACGGAAAAATATGAAGAAAAAGGCTATCTTATATTTAGTTCTGATGCCTCTAATGGCACTTGTTGCAACATCGTGCGAGAAAGATGAAGATGGTTACTACCTGTCATCAGTATATACTACGGCGTCATATGACGGCATAAATTATATCGACCGCAAAAAATCTTTGTTACCAGTCTTTCCCGGAATTCCGTCCCCTGATAGCCAACTTCTGACAAATTCATCTACTGTTTCTGATAGTAATATTTTCCCTGTTCTGTTCATCGAAACATGGCTGAAACCCGTAGAAGAAAATATGCAGCAGTCATTTGACCTAAACATCTATCTGCGCAATATAGAACCAGGTAAAGACCTTGTAGGTCGCGAATTTGCTATCTCACCCTCGGATGCTTTTACTCGCGACTATACAACTGAAGCCCTCAGCATTATCGCACGTGATAAAATTGATGTTGTCGCCATGTATTATCGCAGTGAGTCATATGGATCCGAAACATTCATTCCTTGTTCGGGAGTACTTCGCATCACAGAATACGATGAAAGGAACAATAACATCAGCGGCGAGTTTTCCCTTTCGGCTGATGGTAAGCCATTGAAAGGAAACTTCTATAAAATTTCGCTGGGAAATAATTAAATGAAGAAGATTATCACAATTATTCTTGTGTTGCTTGCACCGTTCTGTGTTAAGGCGCAAGACTGGGCTGTAAAGGCTCAATACGATGAACGTATTGAGCTGATGAGCATAATATGCCATCTTGCCGGTTTTCAGGAATACAACATGAACATGGGCGGCGATTATATTGCAGACATTGACAATTATTTTGCTGACGTAAAAAATCATCCGGCTGTGGAAATGATGGATAGCCTTCGCCGGGTTAAAGGTATCTCTTTTGATTCACCTATGGCGTTTGCCGTCAATCTCGAAAAAATTGATAACGGCTTTGTTATCGTCAACGATTCTGTTGCCCCGGAGCGGCGTTGGGCAGGTGTCAATTTGAATAAGGCAACCGCAACAATCTCTGACTTCTATAACAAGAGTAATTTTGCGAACTTCTTTGAGCGTCACAAACCTTTTTATGAAAAGATTTGCTCGCTTTTCGGCGCCAACGTCATTTCCAAATTCAACCAAAACTGGTATGAACAGTTTTATGGTGTACCACCAACCGACAGTTTCAAGGTCATATTAGGATTTACCAACGGAGGCGGCAATTATGGTCCGTCTCGTCAGTTGCCGGGTAAACCTCGTGACGTATATGCAATTATTGGTTATGCGTTGGACGATAATAGGGAACCATATTATTCATCTGAGCCGGAAATGTATCTCAGCACACTGGTACATGAGTTCAACCATTCATTTGTCAATTCTCTTGCCGATAACCCGGCATTTGCTCAGAAAATGCAACTTGCCGGAAATAATATGCTGGCATATTCCCGAAAGGTAATGCGCAAAAACGCATATTCTACTTGGCAAAATCTTGTCAACGAATCAATAGTCCGTGCAGCCGTTATCATTTATCTGATGGATAATGAAGTTCCACAAGATAAAATACGGCAGAGTGTGATTGATGAAATGTCGGTCGGCTTTTATTGGACGCCTGACTTGGTAAAATGCCTGCAAAACTACTCTCAACATAGGGATAAATATCCGTCTATTGACTTGTATTATAATAAAATAGCAGATTTCTTTGATAATTACGCTAATAACAATTCGAAAAAGGTCGATGCAATATTCAATCAAGAATAATTTGTCATTGCGAAAATCAGTTTCTATGTATCTTAACGTCAGTTCGACGAATTCAGAATAATATGTCTGATGTACGTTGTAAATTGATACACGGCATTTTTCCATCATGGTATCAAAAAAATTGCAGAAATCATCTTCCATACAAAATAATTCCGTAATTTTGTCCTCGGTGAGCATTGCGATTATTGTTCGTAATCCTTTGTAAGTGAGCATTACAAAATATCAATATTTTTCGCTAATCACCAAATTTACAGACTGTTATAACATTGTCGAAATCACATTAAACAATTCTTCTTATGAGCAAAACAGCCAAAAAGGTTACTGACCTTATCGGGAATACTCCGTTGCTGGAAATATGCAAGTTTTCTGCTCTCAGCGGCTTGAAGACACCGTTAAACGTGAAAGTGGAATTCTTTAATCCCGGCGGAAGCATAAAAGACCGCGTGGCGTTGGCTATGATTGAAGACGCAGAGAGCCGGGGACTGATTAAACCCGGAGCAACAATAATCGAACCGACGAGCGGCAATACCGGCGTGGGGCTGGCTCTCACAGCCGCAGTAAAGGGCTATAAACTGATACTTACCATGCCCGATACGATGAGCGTCGAGCGCCGCAGACTGGCTCAGGCGTATGGAGCGGAAATAAGGTTGACGCCGGGTGTTGACGGCATGGCCGGCTCTGTAAGAGCTGCCGAAGAGTTGCGCGACGCCACTCCGGGGTCAATAATCCTGCAACAGTTTGACAACCCGGCTAATCCAAGGTGCCATTACGAGCACACCGGACTCGAAATATGGGAGCAGACAGGGGGAAGCATAGACATATTGGTGGCATGCGTAGGAACGGGCGGCACAGTCTCAGGCACCGGCAAACGTCTAAAAGAACTGTCACCCGCCGTCAAGGTGGTTGCTGTTGAACCGGCATCATCCCCTCTCCTATCAAAAGGTATCGCAGGAAAGCACAAAATTCAAGGTATCGGAGCCAACTTCGTGCCGAAGAATTATGATGCAACTGTCATAGACGAGGTCGTCACAGTAACCGACGACGAGGCGTATGAAGCAAGCCGAAGGGTGGCTCGTGAGGAAGGACTGCTCGTCGGCATATCCTCGGGAGCGGCTCTCGCTGCTGCTGTAAAAGTAGCAATGCGCCCGGAGAACAAAGGCAAACGCATCGTTGTAATCCTTCCCGACACAGGCGAAAGGTATCTTTCCACAACGCTGTTCGAATAAAATTAAGAGTTAAGAGTTAAGAAAGACAGTCGGCGTTAAACCAATTAATGTATATTTCTTAACTCTTAAATCTTAATTTCCTAAATTCTTAACTCTTAATTATTTTTATTGACTCTGTCAACATTCTCCTGCTCTCCCACAATCCAAAGGATGTCGCCTTTTTTGAGCACACGCGAAGGGTCAAGCTGCGAAAGGTTCTCTTCTCCCTCTTCCAAGCCTACCACCATGCAATTATACTTGTCGCGAATGCCACTGTCGCTGAGCGTCTTTCCTACAAAAGAACCTTTACCACGGATTACAATCTGATGAAGTTTCATCTCCCGTTTCTCTATTTCCGGATCTTTCTCATACAGTTCGCTATTCATTGCCGCGCTGAAAGCGGTGAGCTGTTCATCGCTGCCTATTGCCTGAATGGTGTCGCCCGGAAAGATTATCGTTCCTCCGTTGGGTATGTTTATACGCTGAACGCCGCGAAGAATGCTGCTCACATGCACGCCGTAAAGATTGCGGAAACGCAGCTCACGCAAAGACTTGCCGCTCCACACGGAGTCTTCCGGTATCTCAAAATCAGAGATATGGATGTCTCGGTCAAGCAGTTTGCCCTCGTAGAGCGGACGTTTATGTCCCATCACGACGGCGGCAATCTCGCGCGAACGCAGGTTTTTCAAAAACATTCGCTCAATCTTTATGCTGTGCCTTTTCAGCGAACGTGAGATTATCATCAAAGCAACGGCGGCGACGGCAAGACTTATCATCAGCGCGTTGGTAAACCTTGTAAGGTAGTTGCATATATAAAAAACGAATGCAGAGGCGATGACCAACCTTACAAAAATAGTAAGAACGAGCAACAGTTTGTTGTAAGTGCCGGTATGCCATAATGCCTTAAACTCCTCGCTGTGGTTCTTTTTCATCATGATGGCACGCAGGAAAGGCGATATAATGAGCAGTGTGGCAAAGCCGCACACGGCGTTAGCCCACCAGTGCGGCAGCAAATGGCGCACAAACGGCAGGAAAAACGTAAACATCAGAGCTATCCCGGCGGCAGACAAAATAGAGTAAATCACTGTTATGCGGAGCATCTGTTTAATCAGGCTGCGCCAATGTCCCTCGGGCTGAGAAGACTGCTTGCTCAGCGTGATATTGTTCATTGTGACGATCCATTTCTTGGGGAGCCGGCGTTCAAGGGCTGCATAACACGGCGTGGCGGCACGTATCATATAAGGCGTAAGGAACGTTGTTATGACAGAAACGGCTACCACCACGGGATAAAGAAACTTGCTTATGACGCCCAACGAGAGACCGAGCGAGGCGATAATAAAGGAAAATTCGCCTATCTGAGCCATTGAAAAGCCGCATTGCATGGCGGATTTGAGCGTCTGTCCGCTTATAAGGAAACTGAAACTTCCGAACAAAGCTTGCCCTAAAAGGATAACAAGCACGAGTGTAAGGATAGGCAACCAATACTCGACAAGCACCTTCGGGTCGACCAACATGCCGACGGAGACGAAGAAGATGGCGCCAAACAAGTTTTTCACCGGCTCCACAAGTTTGATTATCCTGTCGGCTTCTATCGTCTCGGCAAGTATCGAGCCCATGACAAAAGCGCCGAAAGCGCTGCTGAAACCGACCTGTGTTGACAGCACAGCCATGGCGCAACAGAGACCGAGAGCAACGATAAGCAGCGTCTCGTTGTTGATGAGTTTGCGCATCGAACGCAACATCCAAGGAATTAAGAAAATGCCGACAACAAACCAAAGGATAAGGAAAAAGGCTATCTTCATTACGCTGCCGAGCATCTGTCCGCCATCCGGATTGCTGCCGTTTGCTATTGCCGACAGCATCACCATCATGACAATGGCAAGAATGTCTTCAAGAATGAGCACGCTCATTACCAACCCTGCAAAGCGCTGTTGCCGCAGACCGAGATCATCGAAAGCCTTATAAATAATTGTGGTGGAGCTCATTGCGAGCATTCCTCCAAGGAAGATGCAGTCCATCCGGCTCCATCCGAAAGCGTGCCCCGTGATAATTCCGAGCATCATCATAAAGAAGACGACGCAACAGGTGGCTATTATCGGCGACGCACCCATTTTCAATATCTTCTTGAAAGAGAAGTCAAGACCGAGCGAGAAGAGCAGGAACATCACTCCGATATCACCCCACGTGCCGATGTCGGCTCTGTCAACGACGGACATTATGTAGGGCATGTGAGGACTGACAAGAAAGCCTGCAACGACATACCCCAGCACGAGGGGTTGCCTTAACTTCTTGAACACAATCGTCACAATGCCCGCAACGATAAGTATCAACGCCAAGTCTTTTACCAAATGGGGAAGTTCGCTCATATAATCAATTCAAGCCCCCTCCCGCCCTCCCCGAGGGGAGGAGAAGGGCAAGGAGCTTTTATTCAGGTTAATAATACGTTCCGCAACAAAATTCATCTTTATTGCAGCTTCGTTCTATAAATTCTTTTTTAATGAAAAATCTTTTTCCGTTACCAAGCAAACCGCTCCCCTCCCCTCGGGGAGGTCAGGGAGGGGGCTTTATCAGTCATTAAATCCTGCCGTGATCTCGCAGATTTTCACAATAACCTGCATCGCTTTTTCCATTACCTGAACGGAAACAAACTCATAAGGTCCGTGGAAATTGACGCCGCCTGCAAAGATATTGGGACACGGCAGACCTTTGAACGACAGCTGTGCACCGTCCGTTCCACCGCGTATCGGCTCGACCTTAGGCGCCACTCCGCTCTCCTGCATTGCTTTAAGGACGATGTCTATTACGTGCATGTTTGGATCAATCTTCTCCTTCATGTTGTAATATTGGTCTTTCACATCGGCAGTAACGGTGCCTGCGCCATATTTCACGTTCATCTCGTCGACACACTTTTTGACGAATGTCTTACGCTCCTCAAAGCGCGCACGGTCGTGATCTCTTATGATGTAAGAGAGCTTTGCATGCTCGATATTCGACTCAATGCCGAGCAGGTGATAAAATCCTTCGTAGCCGTCGGTGGTCTCCGGGGTCTCGTCGGCAGGCAACATTGCAGCAAACTCGGCTGCAAGTCGATTGGCGTTGATCATCTTTCCTTTGGCGTATCCGGGGTGAACGCTGACGCCCTTGATGACTATTTTGGCAGAAGCGGCATTGAAATTCTCGAATTCCAAGTTACCTATGTCGCCGCCGTCCATTGTGTATGCCCACTCGCAACCAAACTTCTCAACGTCGAAATGGTGCGCTCCCATGCCGATTTCCTCGTCCGGATTGAAGCCCATCCGTATGTCTCCGTGCGGTATTTCCTTATGATCCCGCAACCAACACATAGCCTGAACAATCTCTGCAATGCCGGCTTTGTCGTCGGCACCGAGCAGCGTGTGTCCGTCGGTTACGATGATATCTTCACCTTTATGTGCAAGAAGTTCGGGAAATTTTGCCGTCGACGACACTATGCCGGGTGACAGTTCTATGTCCCGTCCGTCATAATTCTTTATTATCCGGGGCTTGACATCTGCTCCGCTGCAATCGGGAGACGTGTCGTAATGGCTGATGAAGCCTATGGTGGGAACATCTTTTTTGATGTTTGATTTCAGCGTGGCGTAAACGTATCCCATGTCATCCATCTCGACATCATCAAATCCCTCTTCTTTCAATTCATCTCTTAGATACTTCGCGAAGACCAACTGTTTCGGCGTGCTTGGCACGCTTTCGCTCTCTTCCGAAGACTGTGTGTCAAAGCTGACGTACTTTAAAAATCTTTCTATTAAATCCATTTTATATGATTGTTTCTTGGTTTTGCAAAATAAGATATTTGCCGAGGCGCAATCTATCATTGGCAAAGATATGAAAAAAGCGCAAGCTCTGCAAGTTATGAAAGTAATTTTTACATGCTTTAATCTCTGCCGTTGACATTGTTAACGGCTTTTCTTGCAGAGGTTTACGAATTTGTATTACAATCTTTTGCCGGTCGTTTGATTTTCCGTAATTTTGCATCCCAAAACAAGGATGGTCAGGTGTCTGACGTTTCGACACCTTTATTTAATATAAGGAACAATGCGAAAAAACCTGAAAGGATGGCTTGCTTTAAGCCCGCTGATAGTATTTCTTGCGCTTTATCTTGTCACGTCTTTGACGGCGGGCGACTTCTACAAAATGCCGATAACGGTCGCGTTCATGCTCTCATCGTGCTACGCCGTGGCGATAACGCGCGGCATGAGCCTCGGCAAAAGGATACAACACTTCTCTGCGGGAGCCGGCGACAAGGACCTGTTGCTGATGATCTGGATTTTCATTCTTGCCGGAGCGTTCGCCCAGAGTGCGAAAGACATTGGCGCAATAGACGCTACCGTCAACTTGGCGCTGAGCGTTCTGCCCGGAAATCTGCTGCCGGCAGGTATCTTTCTTGCCGCTTGTTTCATCTCGCTGTCGGTCGGCACGAGCGTGGGAACGATTGTCGCGCTGACGCCTGTTGCCGCGGCGCTTGCCGAGAAAACAGGGCTCGACCTGCCGTATATCGTCGCGATAGTTGTCGGAGGCTCGTTCTTCGGCGACAACCTGTCGTTCATCTCTGACACGACCATTGCCGCGACAAAGACGCAAGGCTGCGAGATGAAGGACAAGTTCAAGGTAAACTCGATGATTGTAATGCCCGCAGCCGTGGCGGTGCTTGGCGTTTACGTCGTGCAAGGTTTGTCGCTGTCGGCTGTTCCGGAGGTTGGAAAGATTGAATGGTTGAAGGTGCTGCCTTACCTTATTATATTAACAACTGCCGTGGCGGGACTTAACGTAACGCGGGTGCTGCTCATCGGAGTGCTGTCGACGGGCGTCATCGGTCTTCTTACGGGCACGGGACTGTTTGAGTGGTTGGGAGCGATGGGCAGCGGCATATCGGGCATGGGCGAGCTGATTATCGTAACTCTCCTTGCCGGCGGCATGCTCGAGATAATCCGCTTCAACGGTGGTATCGATTTCATCATCTCCGCTCTGACACGACATATCTCGGGCAAGCGCGGAGCGGAACTGAGTATCGCCGCACTGGTAAGCCTTGCCAACCTTTGCACGGCAAACAACACCATCGCTATAATAACGACGGGTCCCATAGCTCGCGACATAGCCGAGCGTTTCAGCCTCGACCGCAGAAAGACGGCGGGCATACTCGACACATTCTCTTGCTTTGTTCAGGGCATAATTCCTTATGGCGCGCAGCTGCTTATCGCCTCAGGGCTTGCCGGAATATCGTCGCTCGACATCATCGAAAATCTTTATTATCCGTTCTGCATGGGCTTGTTCGCCCTGCTCGCCATACTTATAAAAGTTAAGAAATAAGAATTAAGAATTAAGAATTGGGAGAATTAAGAATTAAGAATTAAGAATTGGGAGAATTAAAAATTAAGAATTAAGAAAATATGCCTTGTCAGGTGTTAATCCAATAAATCCAATTGGTCACCCGACAAGGCATATTTTCTTAATTCTTAATTCTTAATTCCTAATTCTTAATTAGAAAAATTATTTGTTGATGAACTTCTTGCCGTTCTTAATCAAGATACCCTTTGTATCCTTGCTTACACGCTGTCCTGCGAGGTTGTAAACCGGAGCGTTTGCATCCTCTTTGTCAGCTGTTATGCCACCAATGCTGCTTGAATTGTCAAGAACATAGAGGTAAGGAAGAACTGCGTTTTCCATCGGTTCTGTGTAAACGCCCCATGTCTTGTATGTAGTCTGACCCCACTGGATGAAGTATCCACCTTGAGAAATCTTGAAGGTTCCGTCAGCCTGCGGCTCAACTGTCCATGCAGATGCGTCTGTTCCTTGATTGAAAGTATTGTAAGCTCCGTCGTGGTAGTAGTATTTATCCGTATCGATAGCCTTTATTGAGTAACCGCCTGCCATCTCGGTGAATACAAAACCGTCCTCGTGGTTGTTCTGAACTTTCACTTCGTCTGTCAGACCGTCAACTGTTCCTGCGTTCATATATCCGTAAGGCTTGGTTGCGTCCAATGGGAAAGCGTACATGGTCTTGCCATCGCGCTGTGCAACGAGCAGGTAAGAATTGCCGCTTGTGATTGTAGTTGCTTTCTTGTAAACGTTGTATGTGAAGACAACGATTGTGCAAGATGCCTGTCCTGCCTCATATTCTTCATTTGCAGCAGCCTCAGCCTTGATAACGGCAGTACCTAATTCGCCACCCAGAGAGATCTTGCCTTCGCTGTTGACAGATGCAACCATCTCATTGTCAGATGTGAAAGTAACGGGAGCTGTTGTAGCTTTTGTGAATGTAGGAGCCTCAAACGCTGCGCCCTTTTCTACTGAAACCTTAGTCTCGCTGAATTTAAGATCAGCAGATTTCTTTGCTGTTCCACCGTTAGGAGTATAAGTAACGGTAATCTGGGTCATACGAACCTGATTAAGAGATGCTGTCAGAGTAACAGAGGTTGCATCTCCTGTCCATGTTCCAACCTTCTCGCTGAAAGTATAAGTACCCGTCGTAGGATCTGTAAAGCTACCGGGACCGTACTTTTCTGCTCCGGCGGCAGTACAAGTAAATTCAATCTTTGTGATGTTACCAACTGTTGAACTTACCGTAAAAGTAGAACCTTTATAAACTCGGTACTGCTGTCCGTTGCCGAAAGAACCGGTCGGAGTTGTTGCGATGGTTATACCGCTTTTTACTACTTGGTCATCTCCTTGGGAAGAACCTGCCATGGTACCTTTGTCTGTTGTAGCGTCAAATGTAACCGTCTCTGCGTTAACAGCAACAGAGAAGAGTAACATGCAAACCATCAATGATGTCAAATGTAAAAATTTCTTCATAATTTTAGAGGTTTAATTTGTTTAAATGTTAATTGTAACGCAAATGTATAGCTTTTAATCGAGAACGCAAACGTTTGAGTGTTAAAATTAGATTAATATTTTAAATTGTGAGTACAATAAATCGGAAAAGGTTTTATGGCAAGGAGAAAACAATAAATTTAACCTACATTATTCATAGGCTTTCGTTACGAGAGTTCCAAATGTCTGTGCGTCAGTGAAAGCACAGCGATGACGATGCCGGATGTAGTAAATCCTACTTCCAAAGAGGAAGAGCGAGCACTTTGCTGACGTACAGGCAGTTGGGACTCGCAGTAGAAACGCCTATGAATAATGCAGGTTAAGATAGGGGAAAGGCGTAATTTAGTGTGTGTTTCTCACCATCTCAACGACATAACCAGTTGGAGTTTACCCAAACCATGTTTCACCGTAACGCGCTGACTAAATGTACTTTACCGTGAAGGATGAAAAACACTATACACAAATGCACGCACGGAGGAGGTGCTATCATTCACCGTATTTCGCTGTCATGCAACGACTTACATGCCCGTGAAGGTGTGGAACACGATTTGGAAAAATATTTTTCGGTATCAAGGAGTTCCGGCAAAATACCTTATAGTTAGCTCCACCGTTATAACCTGCATTATTCATAGGCGTTTCTACTGCGAGTCCCAACTGCCTGTACGTCA
>CAJMQT010000046.1 GCA_905215655.1 uncultured bacterium
ACCGCGACGTGTTTACAGGCAACGTAATCCTGCAAAACCGTTTCAAAGGAGTGGGCGTGCTGTCAAAAGAAGACGCCATCTCATACGGTTGTACGGGCGGTACCGGACGTGCGGCAGGATGGAACAATGACGTCAGAAAAAATCATCCCTACGATCTATACGGACAGGTTGACTTCAAAGAAATCACCTACAACAACGGAGACTGCTTTGACCGATACATGGTTCGTATGGACGAGATGGAACAAAGCGTGCGCATCCTCGAACAACTTATCGACAACATTCCCGAAGGCGACTTCTACATCAAGCAGAAACCTATTATCAAGGTGCCCGAAGGAGAATGGTACACAAGTTGCGAGGGCAGCCGTGGAGAGATTGGAGTATATTTGAAGAGCGACGGCGGAAAAAATCCTTACCGCCTGAAATTCCGCCCGATGGGACTGCCGCTGGTATCGGCAATGAACGATATCTGCAAAGGCGAGAAACTTGCCGACCTCATCTCTATCGGTGCAACGCTCGATTACGTCATTCCCGATATTGACAGATAAATCAAAAATAAAGGTCGGACGACCTTAGGGTAGGAAGATCGTTTATTGTTTGAAATTTCTAATAATTAAATTTAAGCAAAGTGTTCGATTTTAGTATTGTAACAACATGGTTTGACAGCCTGCTCAGAGAAACGTTAGGTTTGGGCAGCTTCTTGTCAATCCTTATAGAGTGCGTTTTGGTCGGGCTCGTCATTCTTGCAGCTTATGCCATGCTCGCCATTGTGCTTATATACATGGAGCGTAAGGTCTGTGCTTTCTTCCAATGCCGCCTCGGACCGGTTCGCGTCGGTAAATGGGGTATCTTTCAGGTCTTTGCCGACGTGGTGAAGATGCTTATCAAGGAAATCTTCCCCGTTGATAAAGCCGACAAACTGTTGTATGCCATCGCTCCGTTCCTCGTTCTTATCGGCAGCGTCGGAGCATTCTCATTCATGCCTTGGAACAAGGGAGCGGCAATTCTCGACTTCAATGTCGGAATATTCCTGCTTACGGCGATATCAAGTATCGGCATCGTCGGCATATTCCTTGCCGGCTGGGGTTCAAACAACAAATATTCGGTGGTGTCGGCTATGCGTGGCGCTGTTCAGATGATATCTTACGAGATGTCTCTCTGTCTGTGCCTTATCACGGCTGTAATGCTTACAGGAACAATGAGCCTGAACGGCATGGTTGAGGCTCAGAGTGACGGATGGCTCATCTTCAAAGGTCATATTCCCGCAATAATAGCTCTCTTGGTATTCCTTGTTGCAGGTAACGCCGAGGCAAACCGCGGTCCGTTTGACCTTCCTGAGGCTGAGAGCGAGCTTACCGCAGGTTACCACACCGAGTATTCGGGAATGGGATTTGGTTTCTTTTATCTTGCCGAATACCTTAACATGTTTATTATTGCAGGCATTGCCGCAACCGTATTCCTCGGAGGCTGGATGCCGTTGCACGTTGCAGGGCTTGACGGTTTCAATGCCGTAATGGATTATATTCCGGGCATTGTCTGGTTCTTGGGCAAGACATTCTTCCTCATCTGGATTTTACTTTGGATCAAGTGGACATACCCCCGTCTTCGTATCGACCAGATACTGAAGCTCGAATGGAAGTATCTTATGCCTTTAAGCCTGCTTAACCTTGTGCTGATGACAGTCGTTGCGGCTCTTGGTTGGCATTTCTAAGAGATAAAAATAAAACAGAATTGAATATTATTCGGCGTGACACATCGAAAAGGATGTGACCCGATTATATTTTATTTTCAGAAGAATAAATAATGAAAGAGAATAATAATTCATATTTCGGAGGGATAAAGAGCGGCTTGCAGTCGTTGCTTACAGGACTCGGAGTTACCTTTCGCGAGTATCTTACGAAGAAGGTGACCGAGCAATATCCCGAGAACAGAAAGACCACTCTTCACGTCTCGCCGCGCCATCGCGGACGTCTCGTCATGCCGCAGGATGCCGAAGGCAACAACAAATGCGTGGCTTGTAAGCTCTGCGAAATGGCTTGCCCGAACAATACGATTAAGGTTGTTCAGAAAACCATCGAGACCGAAGACGGCAAGAAGAAGCGCGTGCTTGAAGATTATGTTTACGACCTCGGCGCATGTATGTTCTGCGAGTTGTGCGTGAACGCATGTCCTCACGGCGCAATCAAGTTTGTTAACGACTTCGAGAACTCCACCTTTGAAAAAGGCAGCCTCGTAATGCATCTTGATAAGGAGAAGTTTGAGGCGGCGTTGCCCAACATCACGGAAGGCGGCGCACCGTTCGAGATAGGTACATTTAATACTAAAACCAAGTAAAGGAGAGCAAGAATATGGCTAATATGGTAATGTTTTTAATTCTCGCTGTCGTCATTTTAGGCTCAGCCCTGATGTGTGTGATGACAAAGCGGATAATGAGAGCGGCCACATTTCTGTTGTTCGTTCTCCTCGGAGTGTCGGGTCTGTATTTCCTTCTGGACTATACTTTCCTCGGCGCGGCACAGATAAGCGTTTATGCCGGAGGTATTACAATGATTTATATTTTTGCGATACAGCTGGTCAACAAGCGCACGTTGCAAGGTATCACCGAACGCTTTAAGGGCAGCCGCGTTGCCTCTGGCGTGCTGATAACGCTCGTCAGCCTTGCCACCGTGGTGGGAGTGTTCTTTAAGAATAAGTTTATCGACATGTCGGCACAGGTCGCTGATACGGAAGTTTCGATGGATGTTATAGGTAAAACTCTGATGGGTTCGGAAAAATATCAGTACGTCCTGCCTTTCGAGTTCATCTCGGTCTTCCTGCTTGCATGTATCATCGGTGGAATTTTAATATCAAGAAAGGAATAATAATATGGTACCAGTAGAATTTTTCTTTGTGCTTTCGGCACTGTTGTTCTTTATCGGCGTGTTCGGATTTGTCACCCGTCGTAATTTGATAGCCATGTTGATTTCCGTCGAATTGATACTTAATGCCGTCGACATCAACTTCGCCGCATTCAATCGTCTGCTCTTCCCGGGACAGTTTGAGGGTTTCTTCTTCACTCTGTTCAGTATCGGAGTAAGTGCAGCTGAGTCAGCGGTGGCAATCGCTATAATTATTAATGTTTACCGCAACTTCCACAGTGATCAGGTAAACAGCATTGAAAACATGAAAAATTAATGTGCGTTATGGATTATGGTTTTGTATTTTTGATACTTCTCCTGCCTCTGCTTTCGTTCCTTGTTCTGGGACTTGCAGGCATGAAGATGTCTCATAAAACGGCGGGATTGATTGGTACGACGTCGTTGGGATTGGTAACGGTGCTTTCGTATCTTACTGCGTTCAACTATTTTACGGCTGAGCGTTGTGCCGACGGAGCTTATGCTACCATCGTACCTTACAACTTCACCTGGCTGCCGTTAGGCTCGCTTAATTTTGACCTTGGCATCATGCTTGATCCTATTTCGGTAATGATGCTTATTGTAATTTCTACCGTCAGCCTGATGGTTCACATCTATTCGTTCGGCTACATGCACGGAGAGAAGGGCTTCCAGCGTTATTATGCCTTCCTTTCTCTTTTCACCATGTCGATGTTGGGACTCGTCGTTGCCACCAACATCTTCCAGATGTATCTGTTCTGGGAGCTTGTCGGTGTCAGCTCATACCTGCTCATCGGTTTCTATTATCCGTTGCATGCGGCTGTTGCGGCGTCGAAGAAGGCGTTTATCGTTACCCGTTTTGCCGATATGTTCTTCCTTATCGGTATCCTGATCTTCGGATATTACACCGAGTCTTTCAGTTTCTCGTTCGTCAATGACCTTGTAATGGGCGACGGAACGACACCGTTCATCACGGCAGATGCAGCCAAGGCTGTTGCCGCAGGAGGTTTTATCCTGCCTACCGCGCTCGTCCTGATGTTCATCGGAGGTGCAGGTAAGTCAGCAATGTTCCCTCTGCATATATGGCTTCCGGACGCAATGGAAGGTCCTACGCCTGTCAGCGCGCTCATCCATGCTGCGACGATGGTTGTTGCCGGAGTGTTCCAGATCGCGCGTCTGTTCCCTCTTTGGATTGAGTATGCCCCCGGACAAATGAGCATTGTAGTATGGGTTGGTGTGTTTACGGCGTTCTATGCCGCAGCCGTTGCTTGCGCACAGAGCGACATCAAGCGTGTCCTCGCTTTCTCGACAATATCTCAGATTGCTTTTATGATGGTTGCTTTGGGTGTTTGCATGCCCGGACATGAGGCGGTAATCGACAACCACGGTTCGCTCGGATACATGGCTTCAATGTTCCATCTTTTCACTCATGCAATGTTTAAGGCATGTCTGTTCCTCGGTGCCGGATGTATAATTCACGCCGTTCATTCAAACGAAATGTCAGCGATGGGCGGTCTGCGTAAGTACATGCCCGTAACTCATGCAACATTCCTGATTTCTTGTCTTGCAATCGCCGGAATTCCTTTCTTCTCCGGTTTCAGTTCAAAGGACGAGATTATCACGGCTTGTTTCGCTTTCAGCCCTGTTGTCGGATGGATCATGACCGGCGTCGCTGCAATGACGGCGTTCTACATGTTCCGTTTGTATTACGGCATTTTCTGGGGCACGGAAAACAAGAAACTGCATGCGGAGCATACCCCTCATGAGGCTCCTGCCACAATGACGGTGCCCCTTATCGTGCTTTGCGTCATTACAGTCGGTGTCGGTGTTTATACCACACTCGGCGGTTTCCTCGGTTGGGGAGGCAGTTTCGGCAGCTTTGTTACGGCAAGCGGCACGGATTACACAATCCACTTTGACGCTCAGGTAGCCGCAACGAGCACCGTCATCGCAATAATCAGCATCCTGCTTGCCACCTATATTTATAAAGGTGAAAAGCAGCCGATTGCCGACAAACTTTATAAAACATTCCCGCGTCTGCACCGTGCGGCTTACAAACGCTTCTACATGGACGAGGTTTACATGTTTGTTACCCATAAGATTATCTTCCGTTGTGTCAGCACACCTCTTGCATGGTTTGACCGTCACGTCGTTGACGGAGCGATGAACTTCATGGCTTGGAGTACCAACGAGGCGGGCGAGAGCATTCGCGGCTGGCAAAGCGGCGACGTACGGAGATATGCCGTCTGGTTCCTTACAGGCACGGTTGCTTTGGTGTTGTTATGTATTTGTCTATAAAAGAAAACCGGTAAAATGAGTATATTAAGTTTATTTGTAGTTATTCCCGTACTGATGTTGCTGGGTCTTTGGCTCTCACGCAACCTCAATCAGGTACGTGGTGTCATGGTTGCAGGCTCTTCCTGCCTGTTGATTTTGTCTGTCTGGCTTACAATCACTTTCATTCAGATGAGAGCCGCAGGCAATACGGACGAAATGCTGTTCACTTACAGCACGCCTTGGTTTGCTCCGTTGAACATAGCTTACGCCGTCGGAGTAGACGGAATTTCAGTCGTTATGTTGCTTCTTTCGAGCATAATTGTATTTACCGGTACGTTCGCCTCTTGGCAGCTGAAGCCCCTCACTAAGGAATATTTCCTTTGGTTTACGCTGCTCAGCACGGGTGTTTACGGCTTTTTCATAAGCATCGATATGTTTACGATGTTCATGTTCTACGAGGTTGCGCTTATTCCGATGTACCTGCTTATCGGCGTTTGGGGCAGCGGAAAGAAAGAGTATGCCGCAATGAAACTGACTCTTATGCTTATGGGAGGCTCGGCTTTGCTGATACTTGGTATCCTTGGCATTTACTTCGGCAGCGGTGCGACGACGATGAACGTTCTTGAAATTGCATCGATGCGCAATATCCCGGTTGAAATACAGAAGGTATTCTTCCCCTTTGTCTTCATCGGTTTCGGTGTGCTTGGCGCCCTCTTCCCGTTCCATACATGGAGTCCCGATGGTCACGCGTCAGCGCCTACCGCCGTGTCTATGCTCCATGCCGGCGTGCTGATGAAGCTCGGAGGCTACGGATGTTTCCGTATCGCGATGTTCCTGCTGCCCGATGCAGCTCAGGAGCTGGGCTGGATATTCCTTATTCTCACGACAATCTCTGTGGTTTACGGTGCCCTTTCCGCTTGCGTTCAGACCGACTTGAAGTATATCAACGCATATTCTTCGGTCTCACACTGCGGTCTTGTGCTCTTCGCTCTTCTTATGATGACGCGCACTTCATGCACCGGAGCAATTCTTCAGATGCTCTCTCACGGATTGATGACGGCACTCTTCTTTGCCCTTATCGGCATGATTTACGGCCGTACCCACACCCGTGACGTGCGCAAGCTCGGCGGACTGATGAAGATTATGCCGTTCCTCAGCGTGGGATACGTTATCGCCGGTCTTGCCAACCTCGGTCTTCCGGGTTTCTCCGGCTTTGTTGCCGAGATGACAATTTTTGTCGGTTCGTTTGCACAGGAAGGCACATTCCACACCACGGCAACGATAATTGCTTGTACAAGTATTGTTGTTACGGCGGTTTACATCCTGCGAGTTGTAGGTAAGATACTGTTCCAGAAGGTTGCCGACCCGCATTATGAGACACTTACCGACGCCACTTGGGACGAGCGTGTCGCCGTTTGCTGCCTTATCTTCTGCGTTGCCGGTCTCGGCGTCGCTCCGTTGTGGGCAAGCAATGTCATTGATAACGCCGTTGCGCCGATTATCAACCAGATCACAAGTGTTGTAATATAAAAATAAGCGGAAAAATGAATTACAGTCAATTTCTCAATATGATACCGGAGGCCACCTTGATGGCTGTCCTTATAATCGTTTTCATTGCCGATTTCGCATCGGTTCGAAAGAGCGACCGCAAGTGGTTCAATCCGCTTGTCTGCCTGCTTATGCTTGTTCAGACGCTTGTCTGCCTCTGTCCGCAAGAGCCGGTGTCGGCGTTTGGCGATATGTATGTCACCTCTTCGGCGGTCAACGTCATGAAGACCATTCTTGCCGCAGGTACGCTTATCGTGCTTATTCAGAGCCGCAAATGGATGAGCCGTCCTGACACGAGTTTCAAAGAGGGCGAGTTCTATATGCTCGTTATTTCAACTCTTCTTGGCATGAATATGATGATGAGCGCAGGTCACTTCCTGACCTTCTTCCTCGGTCTTGAAATGGCGTCTGTGCCTATGGCATGCCTCGTGGCACTCGACAAGTACCGTCATAACTCTGCCGAGGCAGCTGCAAAGTTCATCCTTACCGCGACATTCTCGAGCGGAGTTATGCTTTACGGCATATCGTTCATTTACGCATCTGCCGGCACTCTGTATTTTGAAGACGTTGCCCGGGCGCTTTCCGCAAGCGGAAATGTGACAATGAGCGTAATGGGAATGATTTTCTTCATCAGCGGTTTAGGCTTCAAGATCAGTCTTGTGCCGTTCCACTTCTGGACCGCCGACACCTATCAGGGCGCTCCGACAACCGTCACAGGCTATCTTAGCGTCATCTCAAAGGGTGCCGCGGCATTCACGCTTTTGGTGATATTGAACAAGGTTTTCTCTTCGCTCACCGAGTATTGGATGTTCGCAATGTACGTGCTGATCGTTCTCAGCATTACTGTTGCCAACCTCTTTGCCGTCCGTCAGAGCGAACTTAAACGTTTCATGGCGTTCAGTTCAATCTCTCAGGCAGGTTATATCATGCTCGCCGTGCTTGGCGAAGGCGCTATGAGCGTTGCCGCCCTGTCTTACTATGTGCTTGTTTACGTTGTGGCAAACCTTGCCGTATTCACCGTAATCAGCGTGGTTGAAGAGAACAACAACGGAAAGACCGACATCGACGCTTACAACGGTTTCTATACCACCAACCCCAAACTGTCGCTGCTTATGACGCTTGCGCTGTTCTCGCTTGCCGGTATTCCGCCGTTCGCAGGTATGTTCAGCAAGTTCTTCGTCTTCATGGCTGCGTTTGAGGAAGGCTCGACGCTGACCCACATCGTGGTATTCGTTGCTTTGGTAAACACCGTAATAAGCCTTTATTACTATCTGCTTATCGTCAAAGCGATGTATATCAAGGACGCCGACGCTGCTCTGCCCACGTTCAAGAGCGACTGCAACACAAAGCTCGCTCTCGCCGTTTGTACGGCAGGCGTGCTCCTCTTCGGTGTTTGCAGCTTCTTCTATAACTGGATAGAGGCGGCGGCTTAACCCAAATCGGTTATTAGATAAAGAGTAAGAACGTTACGTCCGCCACTTGTAGGGGTTCAAAGAATTAATCCCACAGGTGGCGGACGTAACGTTTTAATTTATCAGACGGCTTGTCCGTGTTTACTGAAATAATGTTTTCTCAGTTCGTCGAGTCGACGTCTTTTGCGTCGTGTCGTTCCGCTATTTTCATCGCTTCGGCGCGTGCCGGCTTGCCCGTCGGCGTCAGGGGCAGCTCTTTCACCTTAATGTATAGCCGCGGCTGTTGATATTTGGGCAGCACGGCGCGGCATACGTTGCGAGCCGAAGACGTGTCGTCAGCCTGCACGAGGAGTACGATAATCTCTCCGAACCTTGCGTCTTTCTTCTTCGTTACCATGTAAGGCGCGGCAATATGTCCGCCCAACTGCCGCTCGATGTCTTCCATCCGCGTCTTTATGCCGGCGCAACAAATCACGTTGTCCTTCCTGCCGAGTATACGGAAACGTCGTCCGTCCGGCTCGATCACGGCAACGTCGTTGGTCGTCAGCACTTCCGGACATACCGCCGGAGCGTCTATCACGAGACATCCGTCGGCGTCGGTGTTTACACTTACGCCGTCAAAAGGCGTGTAAAAATCTGTCGCTTGGTCGCCGCTCAGCCGCCTGAGAGCTATGTGTGAGAGCGTCTCCGTCATGCCGTAAGTGCTCCATACGGCGTTGGGAAAACGGCGAAGTTGCGCTTCCAGCGCCTCGTCCACGGATCCTCCGCCGATTATCAGGTTGCCTATCTGCATCAACATCTCACGCTCCCGCGGCTCTTGCATACTGTTGAACACCTGCATGGGTATCATCGCGGCAAAGTCGGGCGCCGTGTCAAGACCGCGCAGCGGGTGTCCCGACGGCTCGACGCTGACAAGCCGCAGTCCGCCGACCAGCGAGCGTACCACCATCATCTTGCCCGCGATGTAGTCCGTCGACATGCACAGCAGGGCGCTGTCGCCACGCCTGAGACCAAGAAAACGGCAGGTCATCAGCGCGCTTGCACGCATTCTTGACTTCTCTGCACGCATCCTCTTCGGTGCACCCGTCGAACCGCTTGTCTGCAACATGACGCTGTCTGACGGCGAGTTCCACTCCTCTAAAAAATCATCAAGAGACATATCAACTTTTTTCGGCGTTATACCACAGGGCGTCTTTCCTTATTTCAACGGGACTGTCCACGTTGTCGGTAAACAGCTGTCCCGTGCCCAAGCCCTGCGGCATGCGTATCCTGTCGCCGTAAAGGTGCGCCGCGAGTTGCGCTATGGCGTTCAGTCCGATGTTGCTTTCCAGCGCACTCGTCATCCAGGTCTTCACTCCCTTGTCTTCGGCGGCTCTTATCCACTCTTCGGTGCCCTGCATGCCGCCGTGCAACGAGGGTTTTATTATGATGTAAGCGGGCTTTATCACGTTCAGCAGATACCCCTTCATGTCAGGCTCGTTGACGCCTATCAGCTCCTCGTCAAGGGCTATCGGCAGCGGCGACTCGCGGCACAGTTCCGCCATGTTGCCCCATTGTCGCGGCTTTATCGGCTGCTCTATCGAGTGGACGGCATATTGCGATAGCAGTTCCAACTTGTAAAGCGCCTCGTCGAAGCTGAACGCTCCGTTGGCGTCGAGCCGTATCTCCATCTCTTTCGGGGCGAAACGTTCGCGTATGCGTTTCAGCAAATCCAGCTCGCGGTCAAAGTCGATGGCACCTATTTTCAGTTTGATGCAGCGAAATCCCGCCGCCATCTTCTCCTCCATGCGGCTCAACATCTCCTCGTAGCTGCCCATCCATACCAGTCCGTTGATGGGTATTCCCACTTCGCCGCGACTGAAAGGCGTGTCCCAGAACGCCGTACTGCCGGCGTTGAAGTGAGCCAATGCCGTCTCTAAGCCGAACAACATCGACGGATAGTCGCGCATCTCGGCATGGTTGATGACGCCCTCACGCTCGAACATGTTGCAGAAATGGCGCAACCGCTCTTCGTAATCGTCGCAGCAGTCGCAGCTCAGATCGGGCAGCGGTGCACACTCGCCGACGCCTTTTCTGCCAGGAGCGTCGGGCGAGGTGAGTTCTACAAACCACGACCTGCGCACGGTATAAACGCCTCGCGAAGTGCCTGCCGGCTGCTTGAAGCTGAACGTCTTCGGAATGATATTCAAGTTGTATTTCATCGTCTGTCTTTGTTTTGTTCTACAATATGCCTCACTTACAGTCTCAAAAGGTAAGCTTTTACCTTGCAAAAGACCGCCTTTCACACGCTGAAAGCTTACCTTTTACACGCTGAAAGACCGCCTTTTGGAAAACGGCATGTAGCCGTTGAAAACTGTAAGGAAACTATATCGATAATGTTTCGGATTGTAAGTAGAATGGTGTTTCCCGCCGGTTGATGTATAAGGCGATAAATTCGCTTACGGCATCTTGGGATATTTCTTGAAGTCGGGCTTGCGCTTTTCAAGGAAAGCCCTGCCGCCTTCCTGCGCCTCGTCAAGGAAGTAGTACAGCATTGTGGCGTCGCCCGCCAGCTCCTGTATACCCGCCTGACCGTCAAGCTCGGCGTTAAGACCCGCTTTTATCATGCGCAAGGCAAGCGGACTGCGCTCCATCATCGTCTCCGCCCATTCCACACAAGTATCTTCGAGCTTGTCGAACGGCACTACAAGGTTGACCAGTCCCATGCGCTCAGCCTCTGCGGCGGAGTACTGCCGGCACATGAACCATATCTCGCGAGCCTTCTTCTGCCCCACGATGCGCGCAAGGTAAGACGCTCCGAAACCCGCGTCGAACGAGCCTACCTTGGGTCCCGTCTGTCCGAAGATGGCGTTCTCGCTCGCTATCGTCAGGTCGCACATTATGTGGAGCACGTGTCCGCCGCCGATGGCGTAGCCGTTCACCATCGCTATAACGGGCTTCGGCAGCGACCGTATCTGTTTCTGCACGTCGAGAACGTTGAGCCGCGGCACGCCGTCTTCGCCGACGTAGCCGCCGCGCCCCTTGACGTTCATGTCGCCGCCGGAGCAGAACGCCTTGTCGCCGGCGCCCGTAAGGATCACCACCGAGATGTCCTGCGCCTCGCGGCAGTAGGCAAACGCCCGGCTCATCTCCCACGTCGTTCGCGGCGTGAAGGCGTTGCGGTAGCGCGGACGGTTTATCGTTATTTTCGCAATTCCGTTGTAGCTCTCAAACAGGATTTCCTTAAAGTCAAATCCTTCAATGGTTTTCCATTCTCTCTTTTCCATGATATGAATATTTATTTAAATGAAGAGGGGTGTCGGAAAGGAATTATTTCCCCTCAAAGAAATACCTCCAATACCATCGGTCGGGCGGTCTCCGCCGTCATGAGCGTTGCAAGCCCGATGTGAAGTTCGGTCATGTCGTGAGCCGAAAGATAGCCCGCGTCGCATTGGGTGCATATACCCTGCGCCGTCGTTTCGTGTCTGCCGGCAACAAGGCGGTCGCATGCCGCGCTCTCTTTAAGTCCCGGCAGTCCGTAGAAAATACCGCCACCGCCGTTATTCAGAAGTATTATCCGCAGGTTGCCGCCGATGTTGCTGTTCCATAAAGCGTTCTGATCGTAGAAGAAACTCAGGTCGCCGATGACGCAGAACACCATGTCGCCGGTTGCCAATGAAAAGCCGGCGGCGGTTGACAGACTGCCCTCTATGCCGTTGACGCCGCGGTTGCACCATACGTAATGCCCCGAGTGAACGTTCGCGAGGCGTACCGCCGTGCTGTTGGCGTAATGCACGTGGTAGTTGTAATCCATGTCTTCCAGCGACATCTCGAACTCTCTCACTACGCCGTCTGCCGAGTATTCCGGCTCACGCGCTGATATCTTGTCGGCTGCCCTGCCGAGCAGCATGCTCCATTCTTTTGCGTAATCGAGGGCGCCGGGATTGCCGGCGTCTTCCCGGTTGCCTGACTTAGTCCTGCGTTCCACCTCGTCCGCAAGGATGTTCATTGCCGTAAGACAGTCGCCTTCAATCACCCCGACAAGGTTCATGAATGTGTCATGCACATCGCCGTCGGGACTTACAGCCCACGTCTCCGTGTCTTTGCCACGTCGCAAAAACTTCTTCAAGCGCTTGCTGACAAGCGTTCCGCCCATGTAAAGCAGGCAGTCGGGCAGGAGAGAGGCGTCGTCTTCTGCCTCGGCAAGCACCGTCTCGAACGGAGAATGACTTTCCGATGCAAGACTTTCGGCAAGCACCGTAAAGCGCGTCGACACCGTCTTTAACGCCCGTTCAAAGTCTTCGTCGGCCTTTCCCGTCTGTCCCACGACAATCATGGGGCGCCCGGCGGCGAAAAGTCGGTCGGCAACATTGCGGCGGAAGGCGTCTTCGTTGAATGCCGTCGGCAATATCGTGATTTTCCGTTCGTTGGGAAGTAGCGGCGTGTTGAACTCGAACAGCGGTTCGCTTATCGGCACGTTGATGTGTACCGGCTTATGTCCGCGGAGCCTTACGGCGCTCAACGCCTCGTTAATGAGACGGTTGCAGTACCAGCACTCCTCGTCGTCCGACGGCTCGGGCAGCGTCACGCTACATGCCGTAAACCTCCCGAAGGCGTCATGCTGGGGCAGGGTCTGACCGTCAAGCTGGTCTATCCATGCCGCAGGACGGTCTGCCGAGATTACTATTATGCCGCAACCGCGGTAACAAGCCTCGGCAACCGCCGGCGCAAGATTTAACAAGGCGCTGCCCGAGGTGACGCAAACCGCCACGGGGTTGTCGTCAGCCAAGGCGATACCCAAGGCGTAGAAGCCGGCGCTGCGCTCGTCGGTAACGGGATAACAGCTTATTTCCGGACTTTCGTTCAGGTTGTGGACAATCGGCGCGTTCCTTGAACCGGGGCACACAACAGCCTTCCTCACGCCGTGCGCAATGAGCAGGGAGGTCAGTATATTTACGTTCTTTTTATTGCAAAACATCTTCTCATGGTCTCCATTTTAGCCTCCGTTTCAAGCCATTCCGCCTGCTCCTCGCTGTCGTCGAGCAGTCCGCCGCCGGCGTAGAGGCGGTATCTGCCGCCCTCGATCTTCATGCAACGCAGCGTGACGAAAAGGTTTGTGGAGTCGTTTAAGTGTAACGGACCGGCAAATCCGCTGTAATAGCCGCGCTGATGAGGCTCGTTTCCGGTGATGAAACGGAGCGTCTCTTGTTTCGGTATGCCGCAGACTGCCGGCGTGGGGTGCAGCTCGCGGATTAATGGACCAAGCTCCTTATCCGACGGGATAGTGAAATTGAAGTCGCTGACAAGGTGGAGCAGGTTGCCCGCCCGCACCGTATGAGGCGCTGACTCCTCGACCGTCGTGGTGAAACGGTGCAGCGCCTTACTGATATATTGCGCCACATAACGCTGCTCCTTGATGTTCTTCTCGTCCCATTTTGCCGACATCTCGGAAATGAGACGGCTGTCAGGGAGCTCTGACAGGCGGCTCCCTTCTTCAATACGCATCGTCCCTGCAAGTGCCATCGTGTGCCAATGGTTGTCCCGTCCTTCAAGAAGTATCTCGGGAGTAGCCGTAAGCCACGTTCCGCACAGCGGCGTTGAGACGAGCGCGACGAAGGTTCTTGGATATAAAGAGCAGGCGCGGCGGAAGAGCGTCTCGGGCGATACGGCGTCAGTTACCTCTTCTTCCGAACTGCGGGAGAGCACTATCTTTTGGAAAACTCCTTGTTTCAGCTTGTCGTGAAACTTGTTGAATGCTGTGCCATACGCCTTCCGTTCGGCAGCCAGATCCTTTGTTACAAATGGCAACGGACCTGTCTCCGGCATGTCGTCAAGCTCGAATGTTTCGATAATATCAGGTCGGATAACAATCAGCGGATTGTCTTCCGATATCTCAAACGGTGCGAACACAAAGCCGCTTTGGCACGTCAGGTCGGCATACGAGCGCAATATCTCCGGCTCGCTGCCGGTTGATGACACCTTGGTAAAGCGGCTGTCGTAAGGAAAACGATATAAAGCGTAGCTCTTTTCCATCGTTTTTTGTTGTCCGTTATTTCTTCGGTGTTATTATATAATTCGTGACATGAACGGTCGAAATAAGGTCGCCCGACGAGTCGGAGATGTTCACGTCCCACACATGAAGCTTTCTTCCTTTGCTCACGAGGTGAGCGTGAGCGGTCACGGTGTCGCCCTCCGACACCGCCTTGACATGCTCTCCGCTGACGCTTATGCCAACGCAAATCTTTCCGGGACAAAGAGCCGTGGAGCCGACGCCGGCAAGATTTTCGGCAAGAGCAAGCGAAGCGCCGCCGCTGAGGAAACCGAACGGCTGGCGGTTGCGCTCGTCCACCTTCATCGTCGCCATGCAGATGTCGTCGTCCGGGGTAGATATGAACTTCATTCCCAACGCCGTCGACAGGTTGGGACGGCTCTCGATAATCTCTTTTATGCGTTCAATGTCCATCTTTTTTAATAAAGAATGAAGAATTAAGAATGAAGGATTTTACTTGAAATACATGTAATAAACAGCGGCAAGGGCTGCTATTATGACAATGAAAATGATTGACTTTATCAGGCAGCCTGCCACCTTCTTGAATATAAAGAAGCCCACAATCAGTGCTAAAAGGCAAAATATGTAATAAGCAAAGTTTTCCATTTGTGCATTGATAAATTATTTCTTTTACAGTTCTTTGCTGTCGGTCACGCTTTATTTTCTTATCCGTTAAATTTGATTTCGCTATTTGAAGAGTTTTCGGAAAGCTGCCGGAATCATTGTTTCAAACTCCATCGGCTGGTTGGTTACGGGGTGATGAAAGCACAGCAGGTA
>CAJMQT010000047.1 GCA_905215655.1 uncultured bacterium
GTTCTCATGCACTTTTTCGGCTATAATCTTCCTTACCGCCTCCTTTACGACGTTGTCGTCAAGGTTGGTTTCATACTTGCTGAGCGCCTCTTCGTACTTGCTCATCTTGGGGAAGTCGTGACGGTGGTCGTTGCCGCACGAACATTCGTGGTTGTGTCTGTTTTCTGTTGTCATAGCATTCTATTTTAAGTTAAGATTTAAGAATTAAGAATTAAGAAAAAATGCTTTTGATATTAACCGACAATGCTATTTTTCTTAATTCTTAACTCTTAATTCTTAATTAGTTAAACTCTTAATTCTTAATTAGTTAAACTCTTAATTCTTAATTAGTTAAACTCTTAATTCTTAATTCTTAATTCTTAATTTTTCATTATTTATGTGTCTCGTCTTGTCTCGTTGCGTCTTCTTTTCGATACTCTTTTTCAGCGCCTCCGTGAGGTCCGTTCCCGTCTGGTTGGCGATGCAGATGAGCACCCAAAGCACGTCGGCTATCTCTTCCGCCGGGTCGGTAGGCTCACCCTTTTTGAAGCTCTGATCGCCGTATTTGCGGGCGATGACACGTGCCAGTTCGCCCACCTCTTCCGTCAGACACGCCATGTTGGTCAGTTCGGAGAAGTAACGCACGCCGTATTGCCTTATCCATTGGTCTACAACGTGTTGCGCCTCTCTTAGTGTTATGTCGTCGTTCATCTGTAATGATTTTTTAATACTTAACTCTTAATTGTCTTGACGCCGAACTACGTTTCTTAACCTTTTCTCGTCATACACTCCCCCTCGGGGGAGCCGGTGGGGGGCTTTTCCTATTCCTTATTCCTCGTGTCCATGCAGATTGTCACCGGACCGTCGTTGACGAGCATAACTTTCATGTCAGCCCCGAACTCGCCCGTGCCCACATTAAGCCCCGTCGCGGCTCTTAAACGCTCACAGAACGCATTATAAAGCGGAATGGAGACCTCGTGGCGGGCGGCATGGATCCATGACGGACGGTTGCCCTTCTTGTATGATGCGAGCAACGTAAACTGGCTCACGACGAGCAGTTCGCCGCCGATGTCGGTTATGGAGAGGTTCATCACGCCCTCCGCATCGTCGAAAACGCGCAGCGCGGCGACCTTTTTCACCAGCCAGTCGACGTCTTCCAAGGTGTCGCCTTCCGCCACTCCGAGGAGCACCAAAAAGCCTTTTCCGATGGAAGATTTGACCTCTCCGCCGATGGTTACCGACGCGCTGCTGACGCGCTGAATGACTACTTTCATCTGTTTTTATGCGTAAAGTTAAGGGATAATCGGCTTACTGCAAAATATTTTCGTCTTTTTTGTGAAAATAATCGTGGACGATGACGCCTTTGGATGCGCCAAGCGACGCTGTAAGTTCCTTTAAATCAGCCTCTTTGATGCGCTTTACCGACTTGAATGTCTTTAAGAGGACAGCCTTTGTCTTGGGACCTATGCCACGGATGTCGTCAAGCTCCGAGTGCAGCTGATGCTTGCTGCGCTTGTCGCGGTGGAAGGTTATGGCGAAGCGATGGACCTCGTCCTGCATGTGCGTAAGCAGCCGGAACAGCTCGCTCCCGGTCTTCATTCCCACCACGACGGGCGGCTGTCCGTAGAGCAGTTCGTTGGTGCGGTGTCGGTTGTCTTTCGCCAGTCCCGCTATCGGAATGGACAGTCCGAGCTCGCCCTCCACGACTTCCCTGACGACACTCATCTGTCCCTGTCCGCCGTCGGTTATGATAAGGTCGGGCAGGGGTTGACCTTCCTCCATCAGACGGGTATAGCGCCGGCGTACAACCTCCTGCATGGAGGCGTAATCGTCGGGTCCCACGACGGTCTTGATGTTGTATTTCCGGTAATCCTGCTTGCTGGGTTTCATCTTCTTGAACACCACGCAGGCGGCAACGGCGTCGGTTCCGCTGATGTTCGAGTTGTCGAACATCTCGATCTGATAAGGCATCTTCGGCAGTTTCAGAGCGTCCTGAATTTCCTTCATCAGGCGCACCGCCTTCTGCTCGGGATTGAGCTTTTCAGCCTGTTTTAGACGGTCGAAGCGGTACTGTTTGCCGTTCATTATGCTGAGGTCGAGCAGCGTCTTCTTGTCGCCACGCTGCGGAACGGTCAGCACGACGCCGTCAAGGGGCATTTCGAGTGCCGTCGGCACGATGATCTCGCGTGACGTGCTGCCCACCCGGTCGCGTATCTGCATAATGCCGAGCACGAGGATTTCGTCTGCCGTCTCATGCAGTTTCTTCTTGAATTCAAAGGTTTGCGCCTGATTTATGCTGCCGTTCGTGACGTGAATGTAGTTGATGTAGGCAGTCTTTTCGTCGTCCGTTATCGAGAAAACGTCGACATTATTTATCGTATGGCTTACCACCTCGCTCTTTGAACAGAAGTTTTCGAGCAGCAGATACCTCTGTTTCAGCTCTTCCGCCTCTTCAAAACGCAGCTCTTCGGCAAGCTCCTGCATGCGTCGGAACAGCGTCCGCGACAGTTCGCGGGTGTTGCCTTTGAGTATCTCCCGCGCCTGACTGATGCACTCGCGGTAGTCTTCGGCGCTCTGTTTTCCTATACATGGCGCGCCGCAATTATGGATGTGATATTCCAGACAGGGCTTGTATTTGCCCTCTGCTATGCCCTCCCGGCTTATGGGAAAGTGGCATGTGCGGGGCTTGTAGAGCTTTTTTATAAGGTCGAGGACGGCATACATGGAGCCGATATGGCTGAAAGGACCGAAATAAGAGCCCCATTTGCGGTTTATGGTACGTGTGTTGAAGATGCGCGGCAGGTATTCGTTGGTGACGCAGATAGATGGGTATGTCTTGCCGTCTTTCAGCAGAATGTTGTATCGCGGCTGGTATTTCTTTATCAGACTGTTTTCCAACAGCAGCGCGTCTTCCTCGGTGTTGACAACGGTGTAAGTGATATTCTCGATCTTGCTTACAAGCACCTTGGTCTTGAAACGGTCCACCTCTTTATGAAAATAAGAAGATACGCGGTTTTTAAGGTTCTTCGCCTTGCCTACGTAAATCACCGTCCCGTCCTTGTCGTAGTACTGATAGCTGCCCGGTTTGGCGGGCATGTTGCTCACGATAGCCTTCAACCGCTCTAATCTCTTCTCATCTTCTGCTTTATTCATAATCTAAAAGGCGTAGCCCCCTCCCGTCCTCCCCGAGGGGAGGTGCCCCGAATGGTTGTGTTCTTAAACAAAAACTTTGGGTTAAGACGGTGGTTAGTTGCTATGTTACTGGTTTGCAGTTGCTTTGTTGTTTTTGTGCAAACCCTTTGTTTATACTATGTTTTTGCGATGTTTCACGTGAAACGTAATAGCCCCGTACCTTTCTTTTTGCGGAATAGGAACAGGGCTGTTACCTAATCTTTGTGCCTCTCTTCTACCTTTGTAGCCGAACCATAACTCTTAATTTCTTAATGATTTTTCTCCCTTTCCCGGGAGGGTTGGGAAATGACTTTTGGCTTCTCCTCCCCACGGGGAGGTCGGGAGGGGGCTTGTTATACTTTTAACAGGCTTGTTATCTCCGTTCCCTCGTCGAAGCTGTCGCGTCCGTTGAGGTTCTCGTTGACAAGCTCTATGAGGAAGTTTACGTAGATTTTCTTCGGATGAAACTTCTTTACGAGGTTGTAGGCAGCCTTCATCGTGCCGCCCGTGGCGAGCAAATCGTCGTGAAGCAGGAGGACGTCGTCTTCCGTAATCGAGTCCTTATGTATCTCGATGGTGTCCGTGCCGTACTCTTTTGTGTAGCTCTCCTGTACCGTCTCAGCGGGCAACTTGCCCGGTTTGCGGCATAAAACGACGCCGGCACCGAGTCTGATCGCCAGGGCAGACGACATCACGAAACCGCGGCTTTCGATACCTACGATTTTTGTGACGCCCTTGTCCTTGTACATCTCGTACAGCTCGTCGTTCATTATTTTAAGACATTCGGGGTTTTTAAACAATGTCGTTACATCGCGGAAGTTAATCCCTTTCTGCGGAAAATCGGGGATACATCTCAGATTTTCCAAAAGCTTTTTGTTGTTCATCTTTCTTTTTCTTATTTATTATTATATGTATGTTTTAATTCGATTGTATATATCTTTCGTCTCGATTATATGCTTGTTTTATTTCGCTTTGTCTTTTCTTTTCAGTCAATCTCTTTTCCGTCGTTTCATACTTTCACTTCCCCGTCTTTCCAAAAGCTTGCCTTTTACCTTCCGAAAGACCGCCTTTCAGCGCGTAAAAGCTTGCCTTTTGGACGGTAAAAGACCGCCTTTTGCAAAGCCTTAAATATCAGCTTGTTGCAAGACGGGTTTTCGGATGTTTTTTCATCGACACATGGCGGCATGCCCGCGTCACGTCACGCTGCCTTCCGGAGGTGGCGGGATGGGGCGGTAACACATGCTTGCGCATCGTTGATTTTCGCCGTTTTCATCCTGAACCAAACTTGTGGCTCGGTTTTGTATGTCGTTATATATCAGCCGTTTCCGGCGCTTGAATTTGATAATTTATTTTCGATTTGTTTCACGTGAAACGTATGTCGACCTATCGTTTCAGAAGTATCAGCATAATGTTGATGTCGCTCGGTGAAACGCCGGGAATTCGGCTTGCCTGCGCCAAGGTCTCGGGGTCGATCTTCGCGAGCTTCTGACGTGCCTCGGTGGAGAGCTGCTGCATGTCAGGATAATTAAATTTGCCCTTTATTCGGATGTTTTCGAGACGGTGCATTTTCTCCGCCACCAATCTCTCGCGCTCGATGTAACCTTTGTATTTCATTTTTATCTCCGCCGCCTCGGCACACTCTTCCTTGCAGTCGGGCAGGGTGGCGAGCTTCTCGCACAGACCGGGCAGGATGTCGGAAAGATTTTCGAGCGTTATCTGCGGGCGCGCTATAAGGTCGGCAATCTTGCACCCCTCGCGCAGAGCCGTCGTGCCCAGCGCTTCGAGAGCCGAGTTGATGTCTTTCGGTTTCACCGGAGTGGTGTTACAATAATTTATTATACCTTCCACCGCCTCTTTCTTCCGCATCCAGCGGTCGTATCTTTCGCGCGTCGCAAGTCCGAGCGAGTAGGCACGCTCTGTCAGTCGGGCATCGGCGTCGTCCTGCCGCAGCAGAATTCTGTATTCCGCCCGGCTGGTGAACATCCGGTAAGGTTCGTCAACGCCTTTCGTCACCAAATCGTCGATAAGGACGCCGATATACGACTCGTCGCGGTGCATGATGAACGGTTCGCCGCCCGTGCAATGCAGCGCGGCATTCACCCCGGCTACCAGTCCCTGACCGCCCGCCTCCTCATAGCCCGTCGTGCCGTTCACCTGTCCGGCAAGGAACAGCCCGCCTATGACTTTTGACTCTAATGAGTGGCGGAGCTGTGTCGGGTCGAAGAAATCATACTCGATGGCATATCCCGGGCGGTACACCCTGACGTCGCGCAGCGCCGGAATTTTTCTCAGCGCCGCTATCTGCACCTCCATCGGCATGCTTGACGAAAATCCGTTGAGATACATCTCGCACGTCGTTTCGCCTTCCGGTTCAAGAAAAAGAGGATGTTGCTGTTTGTCGGGAAAGGTCATCAGTTTCGTTTCTATCGAAGGACAGTAACGCGGACCGATGCTCCGGATTTGTCCGTTGTAGAGCGGCGAGTCTGCTATTCCGTCCATCAGCGTGCGGTGGACGTCGGCGTTGGTGTAGCAAGTCCAGCACGGCAGCTGTTTCAGTTTGCGGCTCTTGCTCATAAAGGAGAAACGATGATGGTCGTTCTCGCCCTCCTGTATCTCCATGTCTTCAAAGTGTACGGAGCGTCGGTCGATGCGTACCGGCGTGCCCGTCTTCATGCGCTGCGACCGTATTCCGTGGCGTGTCAGGCTCTCGGTAAGCCCCTCCACCGCCGGCTCCGCTATGCGTCCGCCCGGCAGTTGGCGGCGTCCGATGTGCAGGAGTCCGTTGAGGAACGTGCCCGCCGTTATCACGACGCTCTTTGCACGCAGCTCCACGCCCCATACCGTTCTTACCCCGACAGCCTCGTTTTGCTCCACGATAAGCTCCTCGGCTTGGTCCTGCCAGATGTCAAGATTGGGCGTGCTGTCGAGCCGTTCGCGCCATGTCCAGATGAATTTCTCGCGGTCACACTGCGCCCGGGGGCTCCATACGGCGGGTCCTTTCGAGCGGTTGAGCATGCGGAACTGTATCGCCGTGGCGTCCGTCACGAGTCCCATCTGTCCTCCGAGGGCGTCGATCTCTCTGACAATCTGTCCCTTTGCAATACCGCCTATCGCGGGGTTGCAACTCATCTGCGCGATTTTGTTCATGTCCATCGTCACAAGGCACGTCCGGGCGCCCATGTTAGCCGCCGCCGTTGCCGCCTCGCAGCCCGCATGGCCGCCGCCGATTACAATGACATCGTATTTAAGAAGCATAATGTTTTTGTAGTTTTTTGTTTTGGAATAAGGCTTTTTATGGTTTGGAGAGACAGGAAACCGTCGTTCCGTTTCGCTCCGCCGGGGAGTCGTGGAAAGCGCTTTGCCGGTCGTTCCGGAGCCTTCGTCATGCCGCTTGGGCGATGTCCTGACTCCTTTGACTGCCTTTAAGCACTTTAACTCCTGAAAATTCCGCCTATTCGTATTTTGTCGCAAAAGTAAGAATTAAAATCGGATTTTTAATAAAAATACTTTGATTAATCGTTAAAATAGAGTATATTTGCATCCTCTATGAGGTGCCGCGATACCTGAAAATGATTATCGCGGCACGCATAATCATTCTTTATAAAACTGTAATTAAGTATCGACGACATTATTATTCAAATCAATTAAATACTTAAATTTCAATCATTTATGTGGTTATGTGATTCATCCATCGGAAGGAAAGTCGTGATGTCGGTGACAGGCGTCGCGCTTATCCTGTTCTTGACGTTCCACATGTCAATGAACGTGGTTGCCCTCTTCTCGGGCGATGCTTACAATGTGATTTGTGAATTCCTCGGAGCCAACTGGTACGCGCTGGTGGCTACGCTGGCGTTGGCGGCTCTCGCTGCAATTCACATCGTCTATGCGTTCCTGCTAACGATGCAGAACCGCCGCGCACGCGGCAACGAGCGCTACGCCGTAACGACACGTCCCGCCAAAGTGGAGTGGGCGTCTCAGAACATGCTCGTGCTCGGTCTGATCGTTATCCTGGGACTGTTGCTCCACCTGTTCAACTTCTGGTACAACATGATGTTTGCCGAGCTGACAGGTATCTGCGTGCCCTTCGCACCGGCAGACGGCTTCTCTTACATCAAGGAGACATTCTCATGCCCCGTTTACGTGGTGCTTTACATCGTCTGGATCGTTGCAATCTGGTTCCACCTCTCACACGGATTCTGGAGCGCCATGCAGACTTTCGGCTGGAACGGAAAGGTTTGGTTCTGCCGCTGGAAGGTCATCGGCATCGTTTATTCAACGCTCCTTATGCTGGGCTTCCTCGTCGTTGTACTGGCATTCGCCTTCAACTGCGCGCCGAGCCTCTGCTGTGTTAATTCATAATACGTAATTCATCATTCATAATTAAATCACTTCGATTGTTATGGCAAAACAAATAAATTCAAGGATACCGGAAGGACCGGTAGCCGAGAAATGGACCAACTATAAGGCTCACCAGCGCTTGGTGAACCCAAAGAACAAGCTTAAGCTCGACGTAATCGTGGTAGGTACCGGTCTTGCCGGCGCCAGCGCAGCAGCCAGCCTCGGCGAGATGGGCTTCAACGTGTTGAACTTCTGCATTCAGGACTCTCCCCGTCGCGCTCACTCCATCGCAGCTCAGGGAGGTATCAACGCGGCAAAGAACTATCAGAACGACGGCGACTCCGTTTACCGTCTGTTCTACGACACCGTGAAGGGCGGCGACTACCGTGCACGCGAGGCTAACGTTTACCGCCTTGCCGAGGTGTCTAACAGCATTATAGACCAGTGCGTGGCACAGGGCGTTCCCTTCGCACGTGAATACGGCGGCATGCTCGCCAACCGCTCGTTCGGCGGCGCACAGGTGTCAAGAACATTCTACGCAAAGGGTCAGACAGGTCAGCAGCTCCTGCTCGGAGCTTACTCCGCCCTCAGCTGTCAGATCAACGCAGGACGCGTTAAGCTCTATACCCGCTACGAAATGGAAGACGTCGTAATCATCGACGGCCGTGCACGCGGTATCATCGCCAAAAACCTTGTGACCGGAAAGCTCGAACGCTTCTCCGCAAACGCAGTTGTAATAGGTACCGGCGGATACGGCAACGCATACTTCCTCTCCACCAACGCCATGGGCTGCAACTGCACCGCAGCGATGGCTTGCTATCGTAAGGGAGCTTACTTTGCCAACCCCTCTTACGTACAGATCCACCCGACGTGTATCCCCGTGCACGGAACCAACCAGTCAAAGCTCACGCTTATGTCTGAGTCGCTCCGTAACGACGGACGTATCTGGGTGCCCAAGAAACTCGAAGACGCCAAGGCTCTGCAAGCAGGAACAAAGAAAGGCTCTGACATTCCGGAAGAAGACCGCGACTACTATCTCGAGCGTCGCTATCCCGCATTCGGTAACCTCGTGCCCCGCGACGTGGCATCACGCGCCGCAAAAGAGCGCTGCGACAAGGGCTTCGGCGTCAACAACACCGGTCTTGCCGTGTTCCTCGACTTCTCTGAGAGTATCGAGCGCCTCGGCATTGACGTCGTTCGCCAGCGCTACGGCAACCTCTTCGACATGTACGAGGAGATTACCGACGTCAATCCGGGCGAGCTTGCAAACGAGATTAACGGCGTGAAATACTACAACCCGATGATGATTTATCCCGCAATCCACTACACCATGGGCGGTATCTGGGTTGACTATGAACTGATGACAAGCATCCAAGGACTCTTCGCTATCGGCGAGTGCAACTTCTCCGACCACGGTGCCAACCGCCTCGGAGCGTCAGCCCTGATGCAGGGACTTGCCGACGGATACTTCGTTCTGCCTTATACCATACAGAACTACCTTGCCGACCAGTCGATATGGCCGCGCGTGTCAACCGACATGCCCGAGTTTGAGGCTGCCGAGAAGGCTGTCGCTGCCGAGACCGACCGTCTCATGAACATCAAGGGTAAGCGCTCCGTCGACTCACTCCACAAGGAGCTCGGTCACATCATGTGGGAGCACGTAGGAATGGGACGCACGGCAGAAGGCCTGAAAGAAGGTCTTGAAAAGATCAAGAAACTCCGCAAAGAGTTCGAGACAAACCTCTTCATCCCGGGATCGAAAGAAGGACTCAACGTCGAGCTTGACAAGGCAATACACCTCCGCGACTTCATCACTATGGGCGAGCTCGTGGCATACGACGCCCTCTCACGCAACGAGTCGTGCGGCGGACACTTCCGCGAGGAGTATCAGACCGAGGAAGGCGAGGCTCAGCGCGACGACGAAAACTTCTTCTACGTGGGCTGCTGGGAGTACCAAGGCAGCGACGAGAAGGCGCCCGAGCTGATCAAAGAGCCGCTCGAATATGAGGCAATAAAGGTCCAGACCCGTAACTATAAAAATTAATCAAACAATTAGAAAGAACTATTATGGCTAACACTATAAGTTTTACTTTGAAGTTTTGGCGTCAGAACGGACCTAAGGACAAGGGACATTTTGACGTCCGCGAGATGAAGGACATCCCTACGGACACGTCTTTTCTCGAGATGCTTGACATCCTCAACGAGCAGTTGATAGAGGAAGGTCAGGAGCCTTTCGTGTTTGACCACGACTGCCGCGAGGGTATCTGCGGCATGTGCTCGCTGTATATCAACGGTCACCCCCACGGTCCCAACTCGGGAGCCACCACCTGCCAGCTTTACATGCGCAAGTTCAACGACGGCGACGTAATCACCGTTGAGCCGTGGCGTTCGGCGGCATATCCCGTCATCAAAGACTGTATGGTAGACCGTTCGGCGTTCGACAAGATCATTCAGGCAGGCGGATTTGTCACCGTCCGCACCGGACAGCCGCAGGACGCCAACGCCATCCTGATACCCAAGGAGGCGGCAGACGAGGCTATGGACTGTGCCACATGTATCGGTTGCGGCGCTTGCGTGGCAGCCTGCAAGAACGGCTCGGCAATGCTTTTCGTCAGCTCTAAGGTCAGCCAGCTCGCCCTCCTGCCGCAAGGTCGCCCCGAGGCGGCAAAGCGCGCCAAGGCGATGGTCATGAAGATGGAAGAGCTGGGCTTCGGCAACTGCACCAATACACGTGCTTGCGAGGCTGAATGCCCGAAGAACGAGTCTATCGCAAACATAGCCCGCTTGAACCGCGAGTTCATCAAGGCTAAGCTTGCAGACTAAAAATTCTATATCGACGGAATATGTCTTACATGGGCATATTCCGTCTTTTTTATATTCAAAAACAGCCCCCTCCTGACCAAGGGGAAGCCCCCTCCTGACCTCCCCGAGGGGAGGAATTGGGAATTTGCTTTGTGGGTGAAAGCAACAAGGGTGTTGTCTGCATTTCCGTACTTCCGTACTCCCATACTCTTAACCTGCATAATTCATAAGATATCGTAGCGAGAAGTTCAAATGATTGTGTATCAGTGAAAGCACAGCGATGACGATGAAGAATGTAGTAGCCCTACTTTCAAAGAGAAAGAGCGAGCACTTCGCTGAGATACAATCAGTTGGGCTTTGCAGTAGAAATCTTATGAATTATGCAGGTTAAAATAACGTGAGTTTGACGAAAGTTTCATGCCTGCTTTTTCTTTCAATCCGTAACATTATCGCTGTACTTTCCTTACAGTCTTTGCGGGCATGCGTCCCGTATTGCAAAAGGCGGTCTTTTAGCTTGTAAAAGGTAACCTTTTGGAGTGTAAAAGACCGCCTTTCGCACGCCGAAAGCTTACCTTTCAGATTGTAACACATGTATCAATCGTCCGAAGTCCTGACTCTTTGTCTCCGACGCCTAATTCCTGTAAACTTCTTTGCAATTTGCGATAATTGTAATAATTTTGCACCCTGTGATGGCAGGCAATCGGAGACCTGCCGATTTCTCACAAATAATTTATCGTATATGAAGAGAATTGTTTTCTCATGAAAAAATACCTTTCGCATTATAAGGCGCTGATAAGTCTCGGCGTGCCTATCGTCATCGGACAGATAGGTACGGTTGTGCTAAATTTTGCCGACACGCTGATGATTGGACGTTACGGTCTTAACGAGCTTGCCGCGGCAAGCTTTGTCAATCCCATGTTCATACTTCTTGTGGTGTTCTCGCTTGGTTTCTCGCTCGGTCTTACGCCCATTGTCGGCGGCATGTTCGGTCGCGGCGACAAGTCGGGTATCGGTCTTATGCTGCGCAACGGTCTGGCTGCCAACGGTCTTGTGGCGTTTGTCCTGCTCGTTGTCGCGCTGCTTTTTTATTTCAACATCCACCGTTTCGGTCAGCCTGTGGAGCTGTTGCCCTATATGCGCTCCTACCTTTTGGTCAATATAGTGTCTCTGCCGTTTGTATGTCTGTTCAATGCCTTCAAACAGTTTTACGACGGCATAACCGACACGCGGACGCCCATGTACGTTATTCTTGGCGGCAACGTCGCGAATATCTTCGGCAACTGGCTGCTTATTTTCGGCAATCTGGGCATGCCCGAACTGGGTCTTTTAGGTGCCGGAGTAGCCACGATGGTGTCTCGTATAGCCATGTTTGCGGCTTTTGTCATCATCTTTATGACGCGCCGCCGCTATCGTTCTTACCGTGAGACGTTTCTCTCAGGCTCGTTGCGCCTTGCCACCTTGCGCCACATCGGCGGCATCAGTCTTCCCGTGGCGTTGCAGATAGGCATGGAGGCGTCGGCTTTCTCGCTGTCGGCGGTTCTCGTTGGATGGATAGGTGTCACGGCTCTTGCCGCCCATCAGATAATGAGCACGGTCTCACAAGTATTTTATATGGTTTACAGCGGCATGGCGGCAGCCGTGGCGGTGCGTGTCAGCTATTTCCACGGTCAGGGCGACCTGCCCTCCGTCCGTGCCTCCGTCCGTGCCGGTTTTCATGTCATCATGCTCATAGCCCTTGTCTTTTCGTCGCCTGTGATGCTGTTCCGCGACAGTATAGGGGCATTGTTCACCGACAGCCGTGAGGTGTGTTCGCTGGTGGCGCAGATAGTCATTCCCGTCGTTGTCTACCAGTTTGGCGACGGCTTGCAATATGTTTTCGGCAACTCTCTCCGCGGCATTTCCTGCGTTCGTCCGATGATATGGATAGCGTTCTTGTCGTATATCGTCGTGTCGCTGCCTCTCAGCTGGTTTCTCGGAATATACCTTGGGTGGGGACTTCCGGGCGTCTGGTGGGCTTATCCCGTCTGTCTTTTCACGGCGGGCTGCCTCTATCGCCGCCGTTTCTTCAAAGAAGTGGGTCATTAGGCGCCGGCTGCTGGCTGTGCGTCCGTCGTGCCATGCCGTCACGCCTTGCGGCATATCATCAGCATGTGTTGCTCCGTCTGCGTCGTCGTTGCGAAGATATAATAGTCTCCGCCGTCGCCCAGTTTCAGGCGTTTCCTTAGTTCCGCCACGCCGAGGGGAAAGTTTCTGACCGTTATGTTGGCGCGTTTCATGCCGCCGAGGGCACGTTTCAGCTCCTTTTTGTTCATCGATACCACCGCCGTTATCATGAAACGGCGACCCGGAAAGTCGGTTATCAGCCTTTCGGAGACGAGCAGATGACTGTCACGACTTATCTCCCGCGCCCCGAAACGCCGACCCGTCAGGGCGTGACAGCCCGCTTTCATTATCGACGTGTTAGGCTCGTAAAGGTACAGTCTGCCGCTATCCTCGGCGTTGTTCTCTGCTTTTTCGGTGTCTGATGACGACAAACGTGTGAGTCGTTCGTCGTCGAAAAATCTCTCTCCGGCAGTCTCTGCCGCGGCGTTTTCCGCCGGACTGAAACTGAAAACGCTGTTGTCGTTGACGCAGAAAATCCTTTGCAAGCCCTCGTAACGCCTCGAAATGACGAGCAAAAGCTCCTTACACTCGTTGCCGGCGGACACGATGTGCGCCTCGCCCACGCAGCTGCCGAAGTCTGACAAGGTCTTTTTCAGGTCGAGCATCGGCGACAGTTTCAGCACCGTAAACAGCGATTTGTCCAGCAGCAGCCCCTTCATGCCGAGCACGTCGGGCGTGCAGTCGCCCACGGCAAACGTCCTTGCGCCGTGCTCGTCGCGCCGTGCCGGGTCGGCAAAGATTATTGTCGACGGCGCCATCCCTCTGAGATGTTCCTCCGAGTCGGCGTTTATCACCTCCGCCTGCGTTATCCCCAAGACGCCGAGGTTGTGCCGCGCGATGTCACACAGCCGGCTCTGCCGCTCCACATACACCGCCCTGTCGAACGCCGCCGACATGTAAGAGAAGTCCACGCCGAAGCCCCCCGTCAGGTCGGTCAGCACCGCCAAGCCGTCCTCCGTCGCCCCTTTGACGAGTCGTCGGCACAGCTCCGCCTTATACAACGCCGTCCGCTCCGACGAGCATTGCTCCATCGAGATGTGCGGCGGATATACTATCTCGTCGTTCTCCGCCCACATCGGCAGTTTTGTCCGCGCCTTCTGCCGGCCTGAAATCTGGTCGAGGGCGTAGCCGATGTCTATCCCAGCGTCCCTCGGAGCTTTCAGCGCGAGGGTTCGGACGTCGTCGTTGCGGTGGAGAAAGATAAATTCTTGGGTGTTCATGAATAATTAGCAGTAGCCCCCTCCTGCCTCCCCGAGGGGAGGAAAAGAGAACATCAGCCCCCTCCTAACCTCCCCGAGGGGAGGAAAAGAGAACATCAGCCCCCTCCTAACCTCCCCGAGGGGAGGAATTAAGATTAGCTTTGTTATTTAACTTATATTTTTTTATTTTTAAAGAGCATACCCTTTCTCCTCCCCTCGGGGAGGTCGGTAGGGGGCTACCATCAGTCCTTTCTCCTCCCCTCGGGTAGGTCGGGAGGGGGCTACCATCAGTCCTTTCTCCCTCCCTCGGGAGGGCTGGGGAGGGGCTACTCTTTATTTTATCGCTTTATAGTACTTCCTCGCCGTGGCGCGCGATATGAAGTTGAAGTGCCACCACTCCGTGCTCAGCGGTTTGAAGCCCGCAGAACGCATCACGCGGCGCAGCAGACGGCGGTTGGCTGCCGCCTCGCGGGATATCTGCTTGGTGCTTACGAGCGACGCCTCGTTGTCGATGTGCGACGCCTTGCCCATGTGGTCGACCTTCGTTCCCATAGGTATCGTGTCGCCGTTGAGCCGGCACAGCGTTATGTCTACCGCCATTCCGTAGTTGTGCAGTCCGCCACCGCGCGCCGGGTTGCTGACGTAAAAATACTTCGGAGTGCCCTTCACCTTGTCCCACATCTTCTGTTGTATGCTCATCGGTCGCGCCGCGTCATACACTTTAAGGCTCAGGTCGTGCCGCAGCCGTTTCAGTTCTTTCTGTGCCCGGGCGAGCGCCTGTGCCGCCTTCGGGTGCAGATAGGCGCGGTGCAGGTCGTCGTATAGCACTACACCGGTGAAGTTATCCGCCCTCGCATACATCGGCATGTGCAGCGTCATACATACGAGGGAAGAACATATTCTGAGCGTACTGGTAT
>CAJMQT010000048.1 GCA_905215655.1 uncultured bacterium
GAAACATGGTTTGGGCAAACTGCAATCGGTTATGAAAAGTCAAGTCATAATCCCCCAAAGTGCGATTTTGACCTGCATTATTCATAAGATATCGTAGCGAGAAGTTCAAATGATTGTGTATCAGTGAAAGCACAGCGATGACGATGAAGAATGTAGTAGCCCTACTTTCAAAGAGAAAGAGCGAGCACTTCGCTGAGATACAATCAGTTGGGCTTTGCAGTAGAAATCTTATGAATTATGCAGGTTGAGATTTACGGTAGAAAAAGATGTGATTTTCTACCGGATATGATTGCTCCGGAAAATAATTATTCAAAATAGGAGAAATTCAAGTAAGAATTCCCTATTCTAAAATATTATACGATAAAGTTCTCTTTTTTGCTTTCTAATTTATAAATCAGTAAATACTGAATGCTGATTTATTTCTTGTTTTTATGTCACTTTTATTAATTTTGTAGGCGAAATTTTAAATAATGGTAATGTTATGAGAAGAATTACACTCTTTATGTTATGCGCGCTGCTCGCTGTCGCGTCTTTCGCGAAAGACGTGTCGCAGACGCAGGCGCTGAGGCTCGCCGGAGCATTCCTTACGCACGCCGGAGGAGCCATGAAAGCTCCTTTGAAGGTGTCTTCGCAACTCAAATCGGCGTACACCGCCGTGGGTAGCGACGGCAAGAATGCCTTTTACACCTTTAACATCGGCAACGGAGACGGTTTCATCATCGTCTCGGCAGATGACAGGGCGTATCAAATCTTGGGTTACAGCGATACCGGAAGTTTTGAATACGACAAGCTTTCAACCGACATGAAAAACTGGCTTGAAGGTTATTCAGACCAGATTTGTTATATAAGAAAGAGCAATTCGACGGTAAAAGCGCCTGAAACTGAGGCGGGAAAGAAGGCTGTCGCTCCTCTGCTCGGCAAAATCCAATGGAGTCAGGACTCGCCTTACAACGATATGTGCCCCAGTTACGACCTTAAAACGCGATGCGCAACAGGATGTGTCGCCACGGCTATGGCGCAGGTGATGTACTACAACCGCTGGCCGGAAAAGGGACAAGGCTCCAACACTTACAAGCCTTCTATCTTGGGAGGAACGGCTGTCACGGTCGACTTCGGCAACACGACATACCGTTGGAATGACATGCTGCCCGTCTATAACGACGAAAGCAGCAAGGCAAGTCGCGAGGCGGTTGCCGAGCTGATGTATCATTGCGGTGTTGCAACGAACATGGAATATTCTTCATCAAGCGGCGCTACAAGTGAGGCGGTGCCCGTCGCCCTGTTCAAATATTTCAATTATGACAAGGGCATAGCTTACCGCACACGCGTCAATTACAGCAACGCCGAGTGGGAAAACATAATCTATAACGAGCTTGACAACGCACGTCCCATCGTGGCGTTGGGTCGCTCTTCATCGGGCGGACACTGCTTTGTGTTCGACGGTTACGATGAAAACGGACTCGTACACGTCAACTGGGGCTGGGCTGGAATGAGCAACGGATACTTCCGTACGACGGCTCTTAATCCGGCGATACAAGGCATCGGCGGTTCAGACGGCGGTTACAACTTTGACCAATTCATCGTTACGGGCATACAGCCGCCTACCGATGGCACCGACATTGACGTGGAGTTGGTGTCTACCGAAGGACTTGTTCCGGCAAAAGAAACAATCAACAACGGCGAAAACGTCAACATCCGCCTCTGCGGAATGCTTACCAACGTCGGTTGGCAGAGTGTCTCCGTTGAGTTCGGACTTATGCTTACAGACGCCGACGGCAACCTCGTGAAGGTCGTCGGGTCTGATATTACAGGCTATATCGAGCTTGGTTATCAGCATTATTGCCCCAATTTCGAGAATGTTTCGCTTGGAACGCTCGCCGAAGGCAGTTACATCCTTTATCCCGTATGCCGCGCGAAAGGCAGCACCGGCGCGTGGAGCAGAGTGCGCGACAGCTACATCGGCTACCCCAACTATATTTATGTAACGGTGGAAGACGGACTTCAGAAGTTCTCTTATCCCGACTATTTCAAACTCGAAGTAAGCAAAATGACCGCTCCCGAGACTGTTTATTCAACCGTTCCGTTGAAGGTTGAGGCAACAATCGTCAACAATGGTGACGTGGATTACTTGGGAGATGTCAGCCTGACAATCGTCAACAAGGAGACGAAACGCCAAATCACAAACGGCGAAACATACAAGATTGACCTCAAACCGGGCAGCAGTATCGACCTCACTCTGGTCGACAAGTTCGCTCTCGAACCGGGCGAATACAGTCTTACGATTACCGATGACGACGGCAGACGCATCTGCGAATACCGCGACTTAACGGTGAAAGCGGCGCCGGAAGAGGCTGCTTTGGTAGAAGTATTGGAGCGTCCGTATTTCAGCGACAACAGAAACGTTGACAAGAACTCGATGGATCTGACCGCAAAGATCAGATGTACGAAGGGCGTTTACGGCGGATATCTGAACGTTTACATATATAATGAAACGGGAACGGTGATGGAAGGATGTCTCGAACCCCAGTACTTCTTTGCCGACGAAGGCGAGACGGTTGAGTTCAAGTTTGACGGACCGTTCGAGAACGGCGTCCCCGGAAAAGAATATGTGGCGCTCCTGATACTCTCAGACGGCACGAACATGCAGTTCCTGACGCCCAACGAGCTGTCACTTTGCATCTTCCGCATATCTCCGACATCGTCAATCAGCGGCGTGGAGACGGCAACCGACGTTCCCGCAACCATCTACGACATCAACGGACGACGCCTTCCCGCCACCTCGACGACGGCTCTCGGAAAGGGCTTGTATATCGTAAAACAGGGCAACAAGACCGTGAAAGTAGTGAAATAATCAAGAACCAAACAAAGAAAAAGATATGAACAAGAATATCATTATTTCCGCAATGGCGGCTGCGATGACCCTTTTCGCACCGTCGGTCGCCGTCGCACAGAATGCCGCACAGTTGAAAGCGACGGCAAGAAAAGCCGGTCCGATGGAACTGATGAAGGTGCCCGAGAGCAGAAACGTAGAGGGACAACAGCTTCATTCGCCTGCAAAGGCGCCTATGGCGGCAGCCGATGCCACGACGGATATCTACGGACGCACGTTTTACGGACTGCTTATCAACAGCACAGAGTGGACCGACGTCTCGATAACCAACGTGCCTTACGGCATTTATTCGTTCGAGATGGGCGCCGCACCGACCTTCACCAACAAAATCAAGGGACTGAGTTACGACTTCCTTTCGGGAGCTTATTACCGTGGAAAGTTCTTCGGTATTTCTCAGATGTCGGTCATGGGCGCACTCAACGGAGCGCGTTACATCACCTTGGACACCGAGAACTGGACGGAGGCAAAGAACGTAATGTATGACACGAGCAAGAAAAGTTACAGTCTCCTGCCCTCGGTCATGACTTACGACGCCACCGACGACAACATCTACGCCTTCATGTATAAAGACGACCTGAGCGGTCTTGACTGGTGCAAGTACAACCGCGAGTACGATGAAATGGACAAAATTGCCTCTTTCAGAGGGAAATATAACGTGCTCGCGCTTGCCGCCCTGCCCGACGGAACGATGTATTTCATCAATTCATACGGCGATCTTTACCGCCTGAACAAGGAGAACGGACGCCCCACATACATCGAGTGGACCGGCGTAACGCCCGTACTCTACTCGCAGACCATGACCTATGACAACCGCACGGGCATGTTCCTCTGGGCTGCACAGACGGCAAACGGCAGCAAGCTGTACACCGTCAATCCCGAGACTGCCGAGACAACGCAGGTAATCAGCTTTAAGAACGCCGAGCAGATGACGGCTCTCTATTCTACCGAAAGCGTGGCGAAAGACGCCGCTCCGGCACAGGTGGAGAACCTGAAACTCACCTACGAAGCCGACGGAAGCCTGTCGGGAACGATCTCATTCGATGTCCCTTCACTCACATACGCAGGCGGAACGCTCGCCAATCCGACGCTCAACGTATGGCTTGATGGCGTCAACCTGAAAGGCACGGAGGTCGCTCCGGGCAGCAAAGTATCCATTCCCGTGACATTGACCGAGGGCAACCATTACGTAAGCGTCAACCTCAAAAACGCCGAAGGATGGTCTCCCACATCTTATATTTACCAGTACGCGGGTTACGATGTGCCCGAAGCTGTCAACAATCCGGTGTTCGTTCATTCTGCCGAAGGCATGAACACCGTCACCTGGACGGCACCTGCGGGCGGCGTGAACGATGGTTTTGTCGACTTCGACAACCTCAGTTACACCATTGTCCGCATGCCCGACAGCGTTACTGTTGCCGACAATTACAAGGGCTTGAGCTACGAAGAGCACGCTCCTTCGGCAATGCACAACTACTCATACCGCGTCTACGCCGTGAACAACGGCAAGCGCGGAGCCTTCGCCGAGTCAAACTCTATTATCTGCGGAGATGCTTTCACCGTGCCTTACAGCCAGAACTTCACCTCTTCGAGCACGTTCACCGACTTCTTCACGACGGTCGACGGCAATGAGGATGGCAACACATGGCGCGCCGGTTACGGCGGAGATATCCGCATAGACATCAACGCCAACAATGCTCCGAAGGGCGACGACTGGCTCATTACGCCGGGTATCGACTTTGACGAGGCGGCGATGTACCGCTACACAATGAACATGAAGACGTTCAGTTCAGGCTATCCCGAGGACTTCAAGATTTACATTGGTACAGACCCCAAGGACCTCACAACGTTCAAAGAGGTGGCGTCGGAAGAGAACTTCGAGCTGTATAAGGAATTCAGCGATTACAACGCAGACTTCTACGTCGACGCTCCGGGCCGTTATTACATGGCGCTGAGATACCTCAGCGACACGGAGAAGAAAGGTTCGATGATGATGGTTAAGGTAGTGTCGGTAACGAAACTCGGTGCGGCAAAGGCTCCGGCGAGCGTGTCTGACTTGAAGATAACTCCCGACGCCAACGATGCAATGTCGGCAGAGGTAAGCTTCACAGCTCCCGCAACGACCGTTGACGGCGGCGCGCTGGCGTCGATGACCAAAATCAACATCTTCCGCAACGACGCGGCAGAGCCGATACATACCTTTGACAACCCGCAGCCGGGCGCGGCTTTGAGCTTTACCGACAATAAGGTAAGCAAGGTAGGCTTCAACGATTACACCGTCTCGTGCGACAACGAGGCAGGCACCGGCGTCGCTGTAAGCGGCACGGCGTTTGTCGGCGTGTTCACGGCTCCGTATTTTGAACCGTTCGACAGCAAGTCGGCATTGAACCTTTATAAGAGCGACGTGTTCGGCGTCACGGAGTCAAACTATGAAAGTTGTCTCTGGAAATACAGCGACTACAACCAGTGCCTGACCGTTTCGGCGTTCAACAGCAACGAGACCGACCCCGTCACAGTATGGCTGTTCACGCCGAAGTTCAAGCTCGACGCCAACTCGGTTTACTCTTTCGGCGCCAACGTTAACGTCAACCTTTACAGCGAAACCATCACAAACAAGGTGTATATGGGTACCGACGCGACGCCCGAAAGCCAGACAACGTTCCTCGCCGACCTGCCCAGAAGCACCAATTATAAGAAAGTGCCGGTGGCATACAACGTCGTTACAACCGACGAAGGCAAGTTCTATTTCAGCATAAAGTCTCACAGTACAAAGCAATGGGACTATATCAGCGCCGACGTTGACGACGTTTCGCTGACTTACCTCAAATCAGCGTTCTCTCCATACGCCTTCACCGACTATAATGCCGAGGCTGCGAAGAACGGCAGTCTCAGAGTGGACATGCAGTTCAAGGCGCCCGAAGTAGACTACCAAGGCACCCGTCTGACCGATAACCTGAAAGTGGAGATCTTCCGCGGACAAAGCTCCGTGCCCGTGTTCAGCAAGGACGACGTCGTTCCGGGAGCACAGATGACATGGACGGACACGCAGGCTCAGCATGGCAGAAACACTTATATGATTGTTGCCCAAAACGCTTACGGACGCAGCGAGGTACTTATGGACACGATTTATGTTGGTCGCGACCTGCCTGTCTACGTGCAGAACATGGAGGCGAAAGGCTCTGCTGACAACAACGACGCTGTGCTTACGTGGGACGCTCCGACCGTAGGCGTCAACGGAGGCGTGATTATCGACAAGGAGCTGTCTTACAATGTCTACTCTTACAACGTTGAGACAAAGGCGCTCACGCTTATCAAGAGCGGAATAAAAGACCACACCTACACCGTTGTGAACGAGCCTCTTGAAGAGCAGGACACTTACGCTTACGCCGTATCGGCTGTCAACACCGAGGGCGAGAGCCAGGCTTATGCACGCCAGGTGATACTCGGTCCGCTTTACACGCTGCCTTACAAGGAGTCGTTCCCCGCAAAGGAGACAACCACGAAACCATGGAACGTCATTACCGAAAACTCATACGCCTTGACATGGGGCGTGACAAATCCCGACGGTTCGACGTACAACGGCGCCACGGCGCAGGACGGTGACGGCGGTGTGGCATACTTCTACAACGGCAATTATTATGAAACTTACGGAGGAGCAGGCTTCGTATCGCCGAAACTGACCCTCGGCAACGTCGACGCGACCCTGAAATTCTGGGTTTACAACATAAAAACGGCTTATCCCGAGAAGGCTCCTACATTTGAGGTCTACGTCCGTGCAGACGACGGCGAGTATGATCTGGCTGCCAAATACACCGTAGGTTCGGACACCGAAGACGGCTGGAAACAGTACGAGATTGCGCTCGACAAGTACACCTCGTCATCCTTTATCAGTCTCGCCTTCTACGGATTTACCAACGGCAAGGACGACGTTATCTATCTCGACAACATCGAAATAGACAAGAAGAGCGGTTCGTCGATAGCAAATCCGTCGGCCGGTGACAAGCAGATAAGCGCCATCCGCTATCACGACATCAGCGGACGCGAACTTAAAACACCGCAAAGCGGCGTCTGCATCCGCACCGTCACTTACAGCGACGGCACGGTAAAGAGCGAGAAGATAATTAAGAAGTAAATATTAAAAATTAAGAAGTGTAGAAGTACAGGAGTACAGAAGTGCAGACAAATGTTTTAATGCTTATAAATAAATTATAACACACAAAGCCGATGTCTGCACTTCTGTACTCCTGTACTTCTACACTTCTTAATTTTTAATTCTTAACTCTTAATTCTTAATCAGCATTTTGCAAAAGTGCGGGTTAGTTGACAATTATCAATTAACTCGCACTTTTTCTTATACCGGCAAAAGCGGATAAACGGGACGAAAAATATCGGTTTCATCGCCAAAAACACCATCTTATATTATCAGAGACTACTGCAAAAAGTTCAAAATGTCGCCGATTTAGCCCGTTTTTAACTGAAAACAGCTTCCGGATTATCAAAATGCCACGATTTTTTATGTTCAGCGGGGTGACAAAATACCACCTTTCATATTCCGAAAGCTTGCCTTTTAGAGTGTAAAAGGTAGCCTTTTGTCTTCCGAAAGCTTACCTTTTACATTATAAAGGGCATTCTTTCGTTTCGCCACAGGCAAGCGACGACAACGCAAGAAGCAAAAAACGGCACGGTAAAGTGTTAAAAATTAACATTTTGCCGTGCCGCTTTTAACTATTAAAAAATTACTTCCGATGCCCGATTTTTACACTATCGGCAGACTTATTCCGTTGATTTTCTGGTAAATATCGAGGGCGTAGACGTCCGTCATTCCGCTGATGTAATCTATCACGGCAAGTATGCGCGTTTCCAGATCGGGGGCGTCGATGTCGTATTGGCTGCTCACCCTGCTGATAAGTTGCTTGGAGTAGAAACGCTCCGGGTTGACGGCAGCCTCCGTCATTACCTCCATCAGCGTCTCCATAATCTTGAAACCGCTCAGCTCTACGTCTAAAACGGGCTTGCTGCAATATATCTTCCGTTTCGACAGTTCGGTGCATCTGCGGTACGCCCGCGCCTTTCTCTCGTCGATGGCGTCGGTCAGCGAGCCGACGAATGTGCCGTTAAGAATTTCCTCTTCGTGACGGACAAACGCATCTACACATGCGTTTTCAAGCGCGCCTATAACGCAGGCACGCATGTAAATCACCTTCTCGTTGTCGTCGGTGATACCCTCGTCCTTTATCCTTTGCTCTATGTGGAGCTGTTGAGGCTCGTCGAAGAAGTCGAGAAGCAGGTCGCGCGTCTCGTCAAAACTGACGATTTTCAGTTTATGAGCGTCCTCGATGTCCATTATTTCGTAGCAGATGTCGTCCGCAGCCTCCACTAAATACACCAGCGGATGGCGCACGTATTTTAGCGGTTCACCCTCTTGGGATAAGCAAATAATGCCCATTTCATCGGCAATTCGTCGGTAAATGTCAGCCTCCGAACTGAAAAAGCCGAACTTGCCGTGACCCTCCGGGGCGTAGACCGACGAGAACGGATATTTCACTATCGCCGCAAGCGTGGAGTAAGTCATAACGAAGCCGCCGTCGCGGCGCCCCTTGAAACGGTGTGCCAGCAGTCGGAAGGCGTTGGCGTTACCCTCGAAGCGCGTTATGTCGCTCCACATCCCGGCGTCCAGACGGTCTTTCAGATACGCCCCTTTGCCCTCGGTGAAGAATGTCTGTATCGCCTTCTCGCCCGAATGTCCGAAAGGCGGATTGCCCATATCGTGGGCAAGACATGCCGCGCTTACTATCGTTCCGATTTGCGGAAAGAGCGTGTCGGCAAGTTCCGGGCGCTTTTTCAGTATCCTCTGCGCCACGTCGTTGCCTAACGACATGCCGACGCTCGCCACTTCGAGGCTGTGAGTCAGGCGGTTATGGACAAATATGCTGCCCGGCAGAGGGAACACCTGCGTCTTGTTCTGCATGCGTCTGAACGGCGCGGAGAATATCAGTCGGTCGTAATCACGCTTGAATTCCGACCTGTCGTCGTGCCTTTCGATGTGGCGCGCCTCCTGTCCGAGGCGCTTGTTGGATATCAGTTGTTGCCAGTTCATCATGCTGTCTTTATATAAAAAGGTGAAAAGAAAACTTTTGTTGTCAGCGCAAAAGTAATCTAAAATTGGCTAATTTCTTTCATTTTAATGCCAAAAGTGCGACAATCTGAATATTAATCGTTATTTTTGCAGTTTAAAGTTATTAGGCAGACAGGGTACAGGCAGACGGATGAACAATCCGTAACTTAAAGAAAATGCTTGTCAGTCATAAAAGAATAGAATATGTTACAGATCAAGATAATCAACAAAGGACATCAGCCTTTGCCCGCTTACGCCACGCCGCAGAGCGCGGGAATGGACCTCAGAGCAAACATCGACGAACCCGTAACGTTGCGTCCCATGGAGCGGAAACTTATCCCCACGGGGCTATTTATGGCGCTGCCGGCAGGCTTTGAAGCACAGATCCGCCCCCGCAGCGGTCTCGCTTTGAAGTATGGATTGACGGTGCTCAACACGCCGGGAACAATCGACGCCGATTACAGAGGCGAGATAATGGTGCTCCTTGTCAACTTTTCCGACAAAGAGTTTGTAGTCAACGACGGCGAGAGAATAGCCCAGATGGTCATTGCGCGCCATGAGACAGCTGTCTTTACCGAGGTCGACGAACTCGACGAAACGGAGCGCGGAGCCGGCGGCTACGGACATACGGGAGTGAAGTAAATGAAGAATTAAGAATTAAGAGTGAAGAATTCAGAGCTAAGTAAATTAAGAATTAAGAATTAAGAGTGAAGAATTTACAGCTTGGAATTAGGGAAAATAAACCACGAAACATATTTTCTTAATTGGCTTAACGCCGAACTTCGTTTCTTAATTCCTAATTCTTAATTAAAAAAATAGAAACATGTTCCGATTCGTTTCATACGTTTTTGCAATGCTGTCTGTCGCCGCGCTTACCGTAAGTTGCGGCACGGGGAGAGCCGTGCGACCGTCGGCAGCAGTTCCGTCTGCCGTCGTCAAGCCCCTGCCCGCGCTCAGTCATAATGACAGTTTGCGGTTCAAGATGTTCTTCTTCGAGGCAGCACAACAACAGATAGCCGGCAATTACGACGCCGCTTACGACCTGTTGCGCCACAGTATCGGGATAAACCCCAACGCGGCGGAGGCATATTTCATGCTCTCCTCTTACGACGGGGTGTTCAAGGGTGACTCTGCCGCGCTGCAAGACATAGAGAAAGCGTCGTCGCTCGACCCCGAAAACAACGCTTATCTCGAACGTCTCGCACAGTCGTATGTCCGCACCGATAATGTGAAAGAGGCCGTCCGAGCACTCGAAAAACTGTCGGTGAACAGTCCGAAGCGTGCCGATGTGCTCGAAATGCTCGCCGCTTTTTATAGCAAGTTGAAGGACTATGACAACGTAATCAAGACCATGGAACGCCTCGAACTGCTTGAAGGTGCATCAGAGCAGATAGCCCTTGTGAAGATGAGAGCTTACTCGATGCAAGGCAAGAAGCAGGAAGAGCTGAACGAACTGAAAGCTCTTTCGACGAAATATCCCAACGATATGAATTATCGGGTGATGACAGGCAACTGGCTGTTGCAGAACGGACAGCCCGAAGAAGCACTCAAAACATATCAAGACGTGCTGTCGGTGGAGCCGGAAAATGCCTCGGCACGCATGTCGATAATCGACTATTACAAGGTGAAAGGCAACCAACAGAAAGCCGACTCGATACAGGAGGCGATGCTTGTAAGCGCCAAAACGCCGCTCGAAAGCAAGATCTCGCTGATGCGTCAGGTCGTTTCGGACAATCAAAAGCAAGGAGGCGACAGCACGAAAGTCTTCTCCCTCTTCGGCAAGATACTCGCCCAACCACAGCAGACGTCGGATATGGCGGAGCTTTATGTCGCCTATCTTATGCTGAAACGAATGCCGCAAGACACCATTATGACGGCTCTTGAACGCGTGTTGCAAATCTCTCCCGACAATGCAGGCGCCCGCTTGCAGCTCATTCAGACTGTTTGGGAGCGCAAAGACTTTGACCGTGTGATAACGCTTTCGCGCCAAGCGCTCGACTATAACCCTGATGAAATGGCGTTTTATTACTTCCTCGGACTTGCCTACGTTCAGAAAGACGAGGATGATAAGGCGCTCGACATCTTCAAGAAAGGCGTCTCCCAGATCAACGACAAGAGCAATCCGGACATCGTTTCCGACTTTTACGCCATAATGGGAGACATCCTTCACAGCAAAGGAGCTGACAAAGAGGCATTCGCCGCGTATGACAGTTGCCTGCAATGGAAGGACGACAACTTCGGCTGTCTTAACAATTACGCCTATTATCTGTCGGAACAGAACCTTGAACTCGATAAAGCCGAGCGCATGAGTTTCCGCACGGTACAGGCCGAACCGGACAATTCCACCTATCTGGACACCTACGCTTGGATATTGTTCAAGAAGAAAAAATACGCCGACGCGCTGCCTTATATCGACATGGCGGTGAAGAACGACACGGTGAAAAGTGCCGTAATAATCGAGCACGCGGGAGATATCAACGCCATGAACGGCAACATCGACGCCGCCGTAAGTTATTGGAAACAGGCTCTGGAACAGCCTGACGCCGACAAAAAGACGCTTATCAGAAAAATAAAAATAAGGAAATATGTGGAAAAGAAGTAGCAGACTGCTCCTGAACATCATGCTTGCGGCAATGTGCTTTGCCGCCGTTTCCTGCGGAACGAGCAAGAACGCGGCGGGCGAAGGCTCGTCATCGGACACGAAGACAAAGGACGCCGAGAGCGCCGAAAACCGCAGGATAACACACCTCCGCAAGGTTTATGACAACGAGGTGTTTGCCAAAAGCCTTTCGTCAAAAATCAAATTCACCATTACTTCCGGCTCGAAAGACCTTACGGTGTCGGGCTCTTTGAAGATGAAACGCGACGAGGTGATACGCATCCAGCTCACGCCGTTCGGACTGATGGAGGCGGGACGCATCGAGTTTGCCAAGGACTACGTGCTCATCATCGACCGCATTGACAAAGAATACGTCAAGGCCAAGTATGACGAAGTGGACTTCCTGCGCGTCAACGGGCTTGATTTCTACGCCTTGCAGGCACTCTTCTGGAACCAGCTCTACGTGCCCGGAGCGCAAAAAATCACCGATTCATCGCTCAAAAACTTCGGAGTGACCTTCGATAAAACCGCCGATAAAGCTCTCGTAACGCTCGAACGGGGCAATATGAGCTACGTATGGAACACGGAAAAGAAATCCGGTCGCATCAACGCCGTCGACGTAACATATTCCGGCAGGACATCCGGCAAGACGTCGGTACTTTGCTCTTACGGCTCGTTCAAGCCTTTCTCGTCGAAGCAATTCCCTTCGAACATATCCTTAAAGATGCAGAGCGACGCGGTGAAATCGGGCAAAAACATCATTCTGAACATAGCAATCAACGAATTTGACACATCCTCCGACTGGGAGACGAACACCTCCGTGTCGGGCAAATACAAGCAGGTAAGCGCGCAGGACGTGATGAACAGATTACTTAAAATGTAAATGAGACGTATTTTCCTATTACTACTTACGCTGTCGTTGACGACGGTCACCTTTTCGCAGAGCAGGAAAAAAGTTCCCGCAAGGAAGACCGTGCCCGCACGAACGACCAGAAAGAAGACTGCCGCGAAGAAGAAAACGACGGCAGACTACTCAAATGCCTCGATAAAAGGGCTTAAAAATCAACGAGCCGGTGTGCAGCGCAAGATAAAGGAACAGGAGCGCCTGTTGCGTGCAAACAAAGCCGATGTAAAGAAAAGATTAGGCAACCTGATGGCTCTGAACGGCGAAATAGACAAGCACAAGAAGTCGATTGACGACATAGAAAAAGACATATCCCACCTTGACGGGAACATCGGCATGCTCAAAAACCAGCTCTCCACGCTCGAGCAACAGCTCCAAGAGCGCAAGGCAAAGTATGTGAACTCGATGAGATACATGGCGCGCAACCGCACCGTGGAAGAGAAACTGATGTTTATTTTCAGCGCGAAAGACCTCGCGCAGATGTACCGCAGGATGCGTTTCGTGCGCGAATATGCCGCATTTCAACGAGTCCAAGGCGAAATGGTCAAGTCGAAACAGAACCAGATAAAAGAGAAAAACGACGAGCTGGAGAAAGTTCGCGGACATAAGAACAACCTTCTTTACAAAGGCAAGCAGGAGCATGCGGCGCTGCAAGGCAAGCAAGCCGAGCAGCAGAAGATGGTCAACTCGCTGCAAAAACAGCAGAAAACAATCCAGTCGATCATTGACGAACAGCGGCGTAAAGACGCCGAACTGAACGCCCGGATAGACCGCCTCATAGCCCAAGAGGTGGCAAAAGCGAAGGCAAGAGCCGAGGCGGAGGCGAAACGGAAAGCCGCCGCCGCTGCCGCCGCAGCAAAGAGACGAGCCGAAGAACTGGCGCGGAAGAAAGCCGCCGCCGAGGCTGCCGAGAGGGAAAACGCACGCCGCGTAGCCGAGGCGAAGGCTCGTGAGGAACGACTGAAAGCCGAGGCTCGCGCCGCCGAAAAGAAGAGTGCGGAGGAGAAAGCGCGTGCCGAGAGAGCCGCCCGTGCCGCCGAAGCCGACCGCATAGCTGCCGAACGAAAGGCGAGAGTAGAGGAGGAGAGGCATGAAAACGAGGTGGCAAGAGCACGGAAAGAAGTAGCCGAGGCACAGTCGCTGGACACCGAAGACCGTCGATTAAATGGCAGTTTTGAGCGCAACCGCGGTCGTTTGCCCATGCCCATCACCGGTTCTTACCGCATAGTAAGCCACTTCGGACAGTACACCGTGGAAGGCTTGAAGAACGTAAGGCTTGACAACAAGGGTATAAACATCCTCGGCGGTCAGGGCGCCGCGGCACGTTCGATCTTTGACGGAGAGGTCAGCGCCGTGTTCAGTTTCGGCGGAAGCATGATCGTGATGGTGCGCCACGGCAAGTACATCTCGGTATATTGCAACCTCCGTTCGGTCAATGTCCACCGCGGACAGCGCGTAAGCACGCGTCAGGCGTTGGGCACCGTCGGCACAGACAATATCCTTCAATTCCAGCTGAGGCGAGGCACGGAAAAGCTGAACCCCGAGGCTTGGCTTGGAAGGTAAGCGACAATCAAACGTAAGAAACACCGGACGAAAGCAGCGAAAAGCCCCTTTCGTCC
>CAJMQT010000049.1 GCA_905215655.1 uncultured bacterium
AGTGTAAAGTTCTGACTCCGGGCGTGTCGTCACGATGTTCCTCCACACCCGGTTACTGATGGTTCAGCCCTCCGGGCTGTGAATATGTTTTGTGGCATGCCCTTTGTTCTTAGAATTAAGAATTTAGAAGTACAGAACTTCTGTACTTCTAAACTCCTAATCTTTCAACCTTTCAATTCTTCAATTTGAATATGTGCCCTATAAATAAAGCGACAGTTACCAGCCCGGAGGGCTGAACCATCAGTAACCGGGTGTGGAGGAGCTTGGCGACGACACGCCCGGTAATAAGCATAATGCACAATGCACCCGAAGTGGTGCTACATAAACACGACAAAAGACAAATTCGTGCCATACCCCTGATACTTATACTTACAGTTTTATGATTTTTCAAGCCTTGGCTGGTTAGATGCAACCCAAACAACTGTATTTATGACACTTGCGAGCTTATACTTTGATTTTACCGGACAACAAAAATTAAAGATTGGAAAATTGAAAGATTGAAAAATGGAAAAATATCGGCGAAATTCAAGCGTTATGTCCGCAATCCGTCCGAGCCGGGTAGGGGCATTAATTCATTATGCCCGCACGCCCCGACGGGGCGTATCGCGAGCGGTCTTGACATCGAACATCGTTTCATATTTGTTTTATACGTTTTTTCAAAACGTGCGGGCTTGATAAATCAAAGCCCCTACGGCGGGTCGGTCGGGTTGCGTGACATAATCTGACAGATTGTTTTATGCTGTCGGACTCACGTTAATTTATATTTTGTTCGACAAGAAATCCTTGTTTGTCATCTTTCTTCAAAATCTTTACAGAATTACGATATACTTTCGCACCGTAAAAGTTATCGCGGTGCGATATCGGAAAATGTAAAGAGGTGCCTGTTTGCACCTTATTATATTATAGGAAGGATAGCGAATGAGGTTTTTTGAGACGGAGAAGGGCAAGACCGGACTGCTTTGCATCGTTTGTCTTATTACATTTTTTGTCAACAACGATGTGATAAAGCCCGACATTATGGAGTCGCGCAACATTATCACGGCGCGCGAGATGGTGTACGACGGGCATTGGATGGTGCCGACAATGAACGGCGAACTGCGCTTGGAGAAACCGCCGTTGCCTACGTGGCTGACGGCAATAGCCGAAATACTGTCGCCCGACAACCTCGCCTTGCAGCGTGGTTTTGCCGGTATGATGGCGCTGTTGTTGGTGTTCTATTTCGCACGTTTCGCCCGTCGCGTCCTTGATATGGAGCCGCTTGTGCCCACGTTGCTGCTCTGCACCTGCTATAACGTGATCCTTATGGGACGCACTGCGTCGTGGGACATTTACTGTCACGCCTTTATGATGGGTGGCATATACCATTTGGCGCGTGCCCTGAAAGCCCCGCCCGTGGCATGGCTACATTTCCTTGCCGCCGGCGTCTGCATCGGGCTGTCCGTGATGAGCAAGGGACCAGTGTCGCCTTATGCCCTGCTGCTGCCGTTTGTCATCAGTTTCGGATATTTCTATCGCCCGTCTTTAAAGGGCAAGTGGCGCGCCTTGACCGTGCTTGTTGTGCTTGCCCTGACGATAGGAGCGTGGTGGTTTGTTTATGTCCATGCCACGCAGAGCGACGTACTGGCTGCCGTCGTGCGGAAAGAATCCGGCTCGTGGCTAAATCATAACGTGCGCCCGTGGTGGTATTATTGGAAGTTCTTTCTTGAGACGGGCGTGTGGTCGCTGCTCCTGTTGACGGCAATTTTCCTTCCGCTTGCCGACCGGCACAGGCGTAAATCGCGCCGTCTGCTCTTCTCATTGTGCTGGATGCTCGCCTCGCTGGTGCTGCTCTCGCTCTTGCCCGAGAAGAAGAGCCGCTATCTGCTGCCGCTGCTTATCCCCGCTTCTTATGTGATGGGATGTCTGATTTTATGGTGGAAGGACGCCTTCCGGAATACAGCCGGTGCGTCATCGGCAGACAAGTTCTGGTTCAGGGTCAATGCCGGTCTGATCTTTTTGTCTGTCGTGGTGCTGCCGTTGGCAGGATGGCGGTTCGTTGTCCGCCCCGGTTATGCCTCTCTGCCGGCATTGATATTATTCTCATTGTTTGTTATCGCCATTGCCGTATGCCTGTTGCGTGCCGTCGTCCTGCTGCGACCGATGCTTCTTCTCGGATGCGTCACGACGCTGTTTCTTGCAGCCGAATGTCTTGTAATGCCGATTTTAGGTAATGTGATCAACAATCCCGAAATGAAAAGCGTTGCCGAAACGCGGAAGATAAAAACATTGGAAGGCGTGCCTTTCTATCATGTCGACACCGTTCCGCTACGCATCGAGCTGGTCTATGCCGCTCATCGCACCATCCGTCCGCTGAGTGTCGACTCGCTGCACGCTGCCCTGCCCTGCGTATTGTTGACCCACCGACCCGTCGGCGAGACGTTGCCGGAAAGTTGCTTGGACGGAGTCGAGACAATAGAAATAGGTCGGTATGACGATAACCGACGACCGAAAGACAACCGTAGGTACAGCGATGAATTTATTTATAACGTCACTCTGCTGAAAGCGAAGAGGTGATTAAAGGTGAAAAACAAGATAAGACAAGATACAGACTAAAATCAAACAATATGAATAAGACAAGCATTTATCAGTTTACAATCATCATTCCGGTATTCAATGAAGAAGATAACATATCTGCATTGGAGGAGAAACTCGCCCTCTTCCTGTCTGGCGCACGCTGTAACACCTGCGTCCTCTTTGTTGACGACGGCTCCACCGACGGCAGTCTCGGACGCATAAAAGAGATTTGTCAGCGGCATACGGCGTTCTTCTGGCTCGCCCTGAGCCGTAACGGAGGGCTGAGCGCGGCATTGAAAGCCGGTATTGACGCTACTTGTTCACCCTATGTGGGGTATATGGACGCCGACTTGCAGACCACGCCCGACGACTTCAACCTGTTGCTGAGCTACATCGGCGATTATGAGTTGGTGACGGGCATACGCGCCAACCGCCGCGACACGCCGTTCAAGAAGTTGCAGTCGAAGATAGCTAACGGCTTCCGCAGGATGATGACCCACGACGGCGTGCAAGACACCGGATGCCCGCTGAAAGTGCTGCATACTGACTGTGCCCGCCGCATTCCTTTCTTTACGGGCATGCACCGCTTCCTTCCGGCTCTCGTGCTGTTGCAGAACGGACGCATAAAGCAGGTGCCCGTGCGCCACTTCCCACGTACCGCCGGCAAATCGAAATATCATTTGTGGAACAGGCTCGTGTCACCTTTTGTCGACTGTTTCGCTTATCGCTGGATGAAGAAACGATACATAAATTACAGCATTTCGACGGATAACTTCATGAAACCGTAAGTGCGGAATGGATAAAACGATATTGATTTTCGCCCTCGGTTTCCTCGCCCAAGGCTTCTTCTCGGCGCGCATCCTCGTGCAATGGGTGCTCTCCGAGCGTGCCGGACGTGTGCTCTCGCCAACTCTCTTTTGGGCGTTGAGCCTTGCCGGAGCGTATCTGCTCTGCCTTTACGGCTGGTTGCGCCACGACTTCGCCATCGTTTTGGGGCAGGTTATCTCATATTACGTTTATCTGTGGAACCTTGACGTCAAGGGAGTTTGGCGCAAGATGCCGATGCTTCTGCGCACGGTGCTGGTGCTGACGCCTGTCGCTGCCGCCTGTTTCGTGGCAAATGATGTCGGCGGATTTGTCATTCGTTTCATTCATAACGAAGAAGTGCCAATGTGGCTGTTGCTCTTCGGCTCGGCAGGACAGGTGGTTTTCACTCTCCGATTTTTGTACCAATGGCTTTATTCCAGGCGCAAAGGCGAGTCGAAACTGCCTGCCGGATTTTGGATTCTCAGCCTTGTCGGCTCGCTGTCGATTGTCTCTTACGGCGTGATAAGGCGCGACCCGGTGCTGATTGTCGGTCAGTCGTTCGGCATCGTGGCATACGTCAGGAACCTGATGCTTATTAGAAAATGACACAACGCGGGTGCGGCATTGATAAATCAGCCGTACCCGCGTTGCCGTAAAGACTCTTGAAATATTGCTTGATATTGTTTGTTGAAAAGCGTTCTCTAACATATTGAGAACTATGTTGTTATCTGATAATGTTAGAGATGTTGTCCGTGCGTTCCCCGCATTTTGTCGAATTACTATTAGGTTTTGATCGTTGCACTATCCGTTGCTTTCGGATGACGTGCAGGTATATAAAAAAATAAAGCGATGGCCTTCACAGGTAATCGCTCTAAATCTTCAATAGGTATTAGTTTTTTAAGGTAAAAAGATTGTTTTCAGGATAACGATACAAATGTAAGCACTTTTTTTTTATCTGCCAAACAAATTCTTTTTTTATTTTATTCAGTTTTAATGTGCGCCCACACAAACGCCATATTTAACAGCCGTTAACTTTTGAATTGATTAAGAAACCTGTTCTGCCGCTCTTTGTGTGGCTTGTTCTCACATGTAGAACAGAGATTTGTCTTAACTTTTTAAGCCATATATTTGTTTTTATGAGTTAAACGTTGTAACTTTGGCGTATGAAAAAAAATATATCAAGTTATAAAAAAGTGTTTCTTACGGCTTGTCTGTTACTCTTCGCGAGCGTGACGATACATGCCGGACGGACTGTGAAACGCGAGTTCAGAGGTGCATGGATACAATGTGTTAACGGACAGTTCTTGGGCATGACGTCAAAGCAAATGCAGGAAACATTGATTTATCAGCTTGATAAATTGAAGGAATACGGCGTAAATGCGATAATCTTTCAGGTCAGACCGGAGTGCGACGCGCTGTACAAAAGCGAGCTGGAGCCGTGGAGCCGCTTCCTGACCGGAGAGCAGGGACGCCAGCCCGACATGGATTGGGACCCGCTTGCATGGATGACGGAGCAATGCCACGAGCGCGGGATGGAACTGCACGCATGGATAAATCCGTTCAGGGCAAAGACGAAAACCACCAACGAACTTGCACAAAACCATGTGGCGATAAAGCATCCGGAACGGGTCTTTGCATACGACGGACAGCTGATATTGAACCCCGGAATACCCGAAAACCGCGATTATATATGTCAAATAGCAGCCGACATAGTAAGCCGTTACGACGTTGACGGTCTGCATATCGACGATTATTTTTATCCTTATCCGGCTGCGGGACAGGTAATTCCCGATGACAGGGAGTATAAGATGTACAAGAACGGGATAGCCGACAGGAACGATTGGAGACGCGACAACGTGAACGTCTTTATCAAACAGCTTTATGAGACCGTTCATAAGGTGAAGCCGTGGGTGAAGTTCGGCGTCTCTCCCTTCGGTATTTATCGCAACAAGAAGAGCGACGCCGCCGTGGGCAGCGCCACCAACGGGCTGCAAAATTATGACGACCTCTACGCCGACGTGCTGATGTGGGTCAACAACGGATGGGTGGACTACTGCGTGCCGCAGCTGTATTGGCAGATAGGACATAAGGCGGCGGATTACGAGACGCTGATAAAATGGTGGAACAAGTATGCCGGCAAGCGCCATCTTTACATCGGAGAGGACGTGGAACGCACCGTAAAGAGCGCCGATTTGAAAGATCCGCGCGTCAATCAGATGCCCGCCAAGCGGAAACTTCACGACGAGCTGCCTAATATAAAAGGTACGGTGCTTTGGTATGCGAAAGCCGTTGTGGACAACGTAGGCAACTATGGCACAATGCTTAAAAACGTTTATTGGAAGTATCCGGCGCTGATGCCCGAAATGCCTTACATCGACAACAAGGCGCCAAAAAAGGTAAAGGCAATGAAAGTTCTGGCGATAGATGGCGGGAAAGTGCTGTTCTGGACAGCTCCGAGCGGAAAGGACTGGAAGAGCAAAGCTGTGAAATTCGTCGTGTATAAGTTTGAGCAGGGAGAAAAAATCAACATTAACGACCCCTCGAAAATTGTAAAAATAACGTCAGAAGAATTTTATAAAATACCCCAAGGGACAGTCGGCGCAGGAAAGACGGCAAACTATGTGGTGACGGCGGTTGACCGTTCGGGTAATGAAAGCAAACCAAAGAAAAAATCAATAAGATATTAAAATACCATGAAAGCAAATGATTCCACTATCTCGCAGATAGAGCGCTTCTTAAAGAAAATAGCTCAGAAGTTTCCCAACGTGGACGAACCGGTGCTGTTGACAGACATTCATATCACCGCATCGCAGGACACGGGGGAGCTTATGGCGTATGATGATAATGACAACGAGATAACCCGCTGTGTGGTAGATCAATGGATAAACTGTAACGAAGACGGATTTTATGATGCGGCGGCAAAGATTTTAAGGGCTGAGCTGGTACGTCTGAGCGACATAGTGGATGATTTATGCCTGCTGAAACCGTACAGTTTCGTGCTGGAAACGGATGAAAGGGAACATTTCTCCGAACTGTATGTCGTCGACGGAGACATTAAGATAATAGGCGGAGACCTGATGCAGGGACTTGAAGAAGACCTCGACAACTTTATGGAAGAGTTGTTTAAATAGCTTTGCCTCCGGATGCTTGATACTTAATTTTGAGCAATTTGTCAGGCATTTTATTTGCTGTTTTAAAATATAGTGCTACCTTTGCATTATAGAAAAAGCGAAGATAGGCGGCATCTCGGAATAAAAAACAAACGTGTTTGTTTTATTCTTCTCTCGATTTGCACTATCTTTGCATTTGCAAACTCCAGTTTGCAAAACCTTATATGAAAACATGACCAACAGTATAAAACATTCGGGCATTGTGGAAAGTGTGGAGGACGGTTGCGTAAAAGTGAAAATCGTCCAGACATCGGCGTGCTCTTCGTGCAAGATAGCCGGACATTGCAGCGCGTCGGAAAGTAAGGATAAAATAGTGGAAGTGTACGACAAGACACTTGACGGCTTGAAAGTGGGGGATAGTGTCGTTGTCATTGCATCGCAACGCACCGGCATGTTGTCTGTGCTTTTAAGCTCGGTAATACCGTTGGTAATCCTTGTCGCGGTCTTGTTCTTTATGATTGAGCTGACTGAAAACGAAGTGTTGTCAGCATTAACAAGCATCGGCGCCCTGATACCTTATTATTTGGTGCTTTATCTGATGAGGGATAAGATACGCTCAAAACTTTCGTTCGGTATAGAAACCGTGCGGTAGTCGGCTTTGAAAAGATAAAAAAGAAATATTATTAACTAAAACAAATACAGAACTTATGAACTTTATTTTGATTGCAGTAATTGTTCTTTGTGGTATTGCGTTGGTATCTTCCGTGATATTATACGTCTGCTCAAAGAAGTTTGCTGTTCATGAAGATCCGCGTTTGGGACAGGTCACGGCTTTGCTGCCGGGCGCCAACTGCGGAGGATGCGGCTATCCGGGTTGTGCCGGACTGGCGGGAGCATTGGTTAAAGCCGCTGATGCAGGCTCTATCGAAGGACTGATGTGCCCCGTTGGAGGAGCAGCCGTAATGGAAAAAGTTGCCGACCTGCTCGGAATGGCTGTCGCCAATTCAGAACCTAAGGTCGCAGTGGTACGTTGTAACGGAACATGCGAGAAGCGTCCGAAGATTGCCCAATACGACGGTCTGATGACATGTACCGCAATGAACTCATGCGGTGCAGGTGAGACAGGTTGCGGTTTCGGATGTCTCGGTTGCGGCGATTGCGTCAACGCATGTTCCTTCGGTGCGCTGTCGATTAACTCCGAAACAGGACTTCCTGAGGTAGACGAAGAGAAATGTACAGCCTGCGGAGCCTGTGTTAAGGCATGTCCGCGCCATATCATCGAACTTCGTAAGAAAGGCATAAAGAACCGCCGCGTTTACGTAAGCTGCGTAAACCAAGACAAAGGTCCCGTAGCGATGAAAGCATGCAAGGCTGCTTGTATTGGTTGCGGAAAGTGCGAGAAAGAGTGTAAGTTTGAGGCAATAACGATAACAAACAATGTTTCTTATATCGATTCGGACAAGTGCCGCTTGTGCCGTAAATGTGTTGAGGCATGTCCCACACATGCAATCATTGCCGTGAATTTCCCCGCTCCGAAACCGAAACCTGCCGCAGAAGCAGCAGAAAACAAACCGGTTGCCGAGAAAGCGGAGAAAAGCGAAGTAGAACTTAAAGCTAAGGAGGTAAAAGAATGAAACTCAGAACATTCAGAATAGGTGGCGTGCATCCGGAAGAGAACAAACTTTCTTCGGACGCCGTAACCCAAGTTGCGAAGTTACCGCAGCAGGCAATATTCCCGTTGTCACAACATATCGGCGCTCCGGCAAAGCCCGTCGTAAAGAAAGGCGATCAGGTGAAGGTCGGAACTTTGCTTGCCGAAGCAGGCGGATTTGTCTCTGCCCCGGTTTATTCGTCTGTTTCCGGAACCGTACTTAAAATTGATACGGCTATCGATGCCACGGGTTACAGAAAGCCGGTGATTATCGTTAAAGTCGAGGGAGACGAGTGGGAAGAGAGCATCGACCGCTCCGATAAGTTGGAAACACTTGCCGAGCATCCCGAACTGACACCGGAAGAAATCGTTGAGCGCATAAAGAAAGCCGGAGTTACAGGTATGGGTGGCGCAGGATTTCCTACCTTTATAAAGTTGTGTCCGCCGCCTACCGCAAAAGCGGAATGCGTAATCTTGAACGGCGTAGAATGCGAACCATACATCACTTCCGATTATCGTTTGATGATGGAACATGCCGACGAAATTCTGGTAGGTCTTGACATACTGATGAAAGCGGCTAAGGTAGATAAAGGATATGTAGGAATTGAAGACAATAAGCCCGAGGCTATAAAACTGTTTGAAGAGAAAACGGCAAACAATCCGAATGTAGAGATTGTCCCGCTCGCAAAGAAATATCCGCAAGGTGGTGAGAAACAGCTCGTAGACGCTGTCATACGTCGCCAAGTTCCGGCACCTCCCGCAATCCCGGTAAATGTCGGTGCAATCGTTCAGAACGTCGGAACGGCATTCGCTGTTTATCAGGCGGTGATGAAGAACAAACCTCTCTTCGAGCGTTATACCACCGTTACCGGCAAGAAACTTGCCAAGCCGTCAAACTTCCTCGTTCGTATGGGTACTCCGATGATAGACCTCATCAATGAATGTGGAGGTATGCCTGAGGGTGATAACAAACTGCTTGCCGGCGGTCCGATGATGGGTAAGGCTCTTACATCCGTGGATGTGCCTATCTGCAAAGGAACGAACAGCGTAACGATACTGAGCGGTGACGATGCGAAACGTAAGACCCCGCAGCCTTGTATCCGTTGTGCAAAGTGCGTGAGCGCATGTCCTATGGGACTTGAACCCTACCTCTTGGCAACAGCGAGCGCCAAGAAAGACTGGGAGAAGGTTGAACTTGCAGGCGTGACTTCATGTATCGAGTGCGGCTCTTGCCAGTTTACTTGTCCCGCACATCGTCCGATGCTTGATAACATCCGCCTCGGAAAGAGCACTGTAATGGGAATTATCAGAGCCCGAAACGCTAAATAATAAACCTTGAATTGTTCCGATGCGTATGTCTCGGAACAGAATAAAAAAGGATAAAACAAATAAAGAAAATGAGTAAATTAATAGTTTCATTATCGCCGCATGCGCATGGCTCAGACAGCGTTGAGCGCAATATGTACGGCGTAATAATAGCATTGGTACCGGCATTGCTTGTTTCATTCCTGTATTTCGGATTGGGTTCTGCCGTTGTTTGTGCTTCAAGTGTTGCAGCCTGTGTATTCTTTGAATGGGCAATAACAAAGTATATAATGAAGAAAGAGACCTCTGTTTGTGATGGCTCGGCAATCCTTACCGGTCTGCTGCTTGGTTTCAACCTTCCTTCCAACCTTCCCGTCTGGATCATTCTGATCGGCGCGTTGGTCGCAATCGGTATTGGCAAGATGACCTTCGGAGGACTTGGCAGCAATCCTTTCAACCCTGCGTTGGTGGGACGTTGCTTCCTGTTGGTGTCTTTCCCCGCTCAGATGACTTCATGGCCTATTGCCGGTCAGGTGGCAAAATACGTTGATGTGCAGACCGGAGCAACGCCGTTGAGCATCATGAAAGAGGCTATCAAGTCGGGAGACGCTTCTGTATTGGACAAATTGCCAGACTCTATGGCTCTGCTTCTCGGTGACCCCGGACTGAACAATGGTGCCGGAACAATCGGTGAAGTCTGTGCTCTTGCACTTCTTCTTGGCTTGGCTTACATGCTTTGGAAGAAGATCATTACATGGCATATTCCTGTAAGCATTCTTGCAACCGTTTTTGTCTTCTGTGGCATTCTGCACCTTGCAAACCCTGTTTACGCAAGTCCTGTTGCCGAGTTGTTGAGCGGTGGTCTTATGCTTGGCGCCATCTTCATGGCAACCGACTATGTAACGTCGCCGATGACGCACAAAGGACAGATTATTTATGGTGTGTCAATAGGTTTCCTTACAGTCGTAATAAGAAACTGGGGCTCATATCCGGAAGGAATGTCTTTCGCTATTCTTATTATGAATGCGTTTACTCCGTTAATCAATACTTATGTAAAGCCGAAGCGTTTCGGTGAAATCGTAAAGGAGGGAAAGAAATGAAAAAGTTGGAATCATCAATAACCAATATGGTGCTTGTGCTGGTTGGCGTGGCATTAATTACAGGTTGTATCTTGGCATACGTTAACCATGTTACCGAAGGACCTATTAAGGAGCAGGCTGCAAAGACTCTTGCCGACGGTATCAAGTCGGTCATGGGAGGCGTTGAGCTGACTGTCGAGAAATCAGATTCTGTAAAGCAGGATATAAAAGGTAAAGAATTTGTCTTCGTCGTACATAAGACCGTTGACGCAAACAAGAATGACCTCGGTGTTGCGATCGAGAGTACAACCGGCGGTTTCGGCGGTGATCTTAAAGTGCTTGTCGGCTTTGACAAGGACGGCAACATCCTTGGATACACAATTCTGCAACATGCCGAGACCCCGGGCTTGGGAGCCAAGGCTGACAAATGGTTCCAGAAAGACGGAAAAGGCAACATTATCGGTAAAAATCCCGGAAAGGACAATCTTACCGTTAAGAAGGACGGTGGCGATGTTGACGCAATAACGGCATCAACCATCACGAGTCGTGCGTTCCTGCTTGCCGTTACTCAGGCTTATAATGCTTACAGCGCCGTCCCCGTGGACGCCAATACCGCAGCAACGGGACAAAACGCAAAATAACTCAAATAAAAAGCGAATAAATCATGAATCATATTAAAATATTAACCAACGGTATTATCAAGGAAAATCCTACGTTTGTGCTTCTCCTTGGTATGTGTCCTACTTTGGCTACCACGACTTCGGCGATTAACGGTCTGTCAATGGGACTTGCCACGATGTTTGTGCTTATCTGCTCTAACATTGTGATATCTTTGATAAAAAATCTCACTCCCGATATGGTGCGTATTCCTGTTTTCATCGTTGTCATTGCTTCGTTTGTGACAATTCTTCAAATGATCATGCAGGCTTTCGTTCCCGCTGTTTATGCTACGTTGGGACTGTTTATTCCTTTGATTGTCGTTAACTGTATCATCCTTGGACGTGCAGAGGCTTTTGCTTGCAGCCACGGTCCGGGCGAGAGCTTCTTTGACGGTCTTGGTATGGGCTTGGGCTTCAGCCTCGGTCTTACATCACTCGGTGCTGTTCGCGAGCTGTTGGGAGCCGGTTCAATTTTCGGACTTACATTGCTTCCTGAGACAACGAATATGCTTCTCTTCGTACTTCCTCCGGGAGCGTTTATTACCTTAGGGTTCCTTATTGCCATTGTAAACAAATTTAAGAAAGCGTGATTATGGAATTTATATTGATTTTTATTTCAGCTATTTTTGTGAACAACATCGTGTTGTCACAGTTCTTGGGAATATGTCCGTTCTTGGGCGTATCTCAGAAAGTTTCGACATCGCTCGGAATGGGAGCTGCCGTCGCATTTGTGCTTACTCTTGCCACGATTGTGACTTACCTCGTACAGATTTACGTTCTTAATCCGTTTGATTTACAATACCTTCAAACCATAACATTCATTTTGGTCATTGCCTCTTTGGTTCAGATGGTCGAGATTGTGTTGAAGAAGGTTTCTCCCGCATTGTATCAGGCGCTCGGTATATTCCTTCCGCTGATTACGACTAACTGCGCCGTTCTTGGTGTTGCTATTCTTGTAATCCAGAAGGACTTCTCACTCGTTCAGAGCGTTGTCTATGCATTCTCCACCGCCATTGGTTTTGCTTTGGCGCTGGTTGTCTTTGCGGGAATACGCGAGCAGTTGTCAATGGTAAATATTCCGAAAGGAATGAGAGGCATGGCTATCGTTTTGGTTACAGCCGGTCTGCTCAGCCTTGCTTTCATGGGCTTCTCCGGTGTTGACGGAGGTCTGAAAGTATTGTTCGGTCTTGAATAGTGAGATGTTGAGATGTTGAATGTTGAGGTGGTGAGGTGTTGAGATGATGAGGTGTTACCCCAGAGGCAAATTATTCATCATCTCAACACCCCACCATCTCAACTTTTTTATATAAAAAATAAATGAAACAGACAATCTTAGTTACGGGCGGAACCGGATTTATAGGTTCTCATACCACGGTTGAGCTGCAACAAGCAGGTTACAACGTAGTCATCGTGGACAATCTTTCCAATTCAAGGGCAGATGTTATTGACGGTATAGAAAAGATTACGGGCATACGTCCCGCTTTCGAACAGGTAGACTGCTGTGATATCAAAGCGATGGAAACCGTCTTTTCAAAATATAAAGACATCAAAGGTATAATACATTTTGCAGCAAGCAAGGCGGTGGGCGAGAGTGTTGAAAAACCGCTCATGTATTATCGGAACAACATCAACAGCCTTATCAATCTGCTTGAACTCATGCCCCGTTACGGTGTTGAAGGAATAATATTCTCTTCAAGCTGCACCGTTTACGGTCAACCGACGCCCGACAATCTGCCCGTTACCGAGCAAGCGCCCATACAACAGGCGCTCAGTCCCTACGGCAACACCAAGCAGATTAACGAAGAGATAATCCGCGACTACGTACATAGCGGCGCCCCGATAAAGTCTGTCATCTTACGCTATTTCAATCCTATCGGCGCCCATCCGTCGGCACTCATCGGAGAACTGCCCAACGGCGTGCCGATGAACCTTATTCCGTTTGTCACACAGACGGCGATAGGCATTCGCAAAGAACTGAAAATCTTCGGCAACGATTATGATACTCCCGACGGAACATGTATCCGCGACTATATCTACGTTGTCGATCTTGCCAAGGCACACGTCAAAGCGATGGCGCGCGTACTCGACAATAAAGATACCGACGCCGTTGAAGTGTTCAACATCGGAACCGGTCACGGCGTCAGCACGCTCGAGGTTATCGAAGGTTTTGAGCGTGCCACCGGCGTAAAGCTAAACTGGAAATACGCTCCGCGCCGCGAGGGCGACATCGAAAAGGTTTGGGGTAACGTTGACAAAGCAAACTCCGTGCTTGGCTGGAAAGCCGACACACCGCTCGACGACATCCTCCGCTCGGCTTGGAAGTGGCAGCAGAAACTTGACAAAGAGAAGTAAAACGAATATTCTTAAAAAAGCGCCGGAATTAAAGATGACGAACAAGTCTTTAATTCCGGCGCTTTTTTAATTGTTCTAATCAATGCATATAATAAGATAATAATTATTTGCTATAATGTTCATTTTAAGCCTTTTACAGAGCTATGCTCCCGAAACCGGCAACGCTTAATTTGGCTTCAAGCCCCATTGCCCGAAAAACACGAACAATAGTAGACAGAGTCATATTTCTGCCGTTTTCTATCTTTGAAACCTGCGCACGCTGAACGCCGATTTTTTTAGCGAGTTCTTCTTGCGTCATGTTTTGTGCTTTTCTCGCTTTCTTTATAGTTTCCCCAACAAGAAAAGATTGAAGTTCTGCCTCATATTTATCCCTTTTTGCCGTTCCGATTTTACCTATATGTTTGTCCTTTATTTCATCCAACGTATAGAATTTCATTTCTTCCATATTATTTCTTTTTTATATTAACCTGCATTATTCATAGGCTTTCGTTACGAGAGTTCCAAATGTCTGTG
>CAJMQT010000050.1 GCA_905215655.1 uncultured bacterium
GCACAGACATTTGGAACTCTCGTAACGAAAGCCTATGAATAATGCAGGTTAAGAAGTTAGAAGAATTAACGTGAGTTCGAATTCACTTTATTTAACTTGGCAACTTTCATCCTTCATTCTTAATTCTTAACTCTTAATTCTTAATTCTTCATTCTTAACTCTTCATTTTCCAAAAGGCGGTCTTTTGGTTTGCAAAAGGCAAGCTTTCAGCGTCTGAAAGGCGGTCTTTTGGTTTGCAAAAGGCAAGCTTTCAGCGTCTGAAAGGCGGTCTTTTGGCTTGCAAAAGACCGCCTTTTGCAACACATTGAGTATCAAACGGTTGCAAAGGCATATATCAACTGTGAAAAGAGAGGCGGACAGCCACGGGAAAAGAGGTTGCCGACATTACAAAAACAAAAGCAGGAAAGATGTCTCGTTGACTGTCTTTCCTGCTTTCGTGTGGGCCATCTAGGGCTTGAACCTAGGACCTCCAGATTATGAGTCTGTTGCTCTAACCAACTGAGCTAAAAGCCCGTCTTAAACCAAAAGGTGTTAAGATTTCGTGTGCAAAGGTACGGTTATTTGATTAAACCACCAAATATTTTTCCGAAAATGTGATTTTACAGAAAGCGAAAAACATGAATTTCTGTAAAATAATGCTTTATTACGATTTAAACACCTTTATATAAAACATGCGGCGCGACGGAAAAACAAGTCCGCCACGCCGCAACAAACGACATACTTGTCGCCCCTATTTAGAATTAAGCACGAAACGACATGAGTCTTTAAATTTTTTCTTTCCTTTCACTCCTACCGCCATAATATCATTTTTTCCTTTCTTTAAGGTACAACCGGCAAAGGTACACATACGTATTTCGTCGGGCACAAGCGTGCCTACTTTCTTGCCGTTGATGTATAAAGACACCTTTTCACAGTTTGAATAAATTTTTATATCTGTCTTTGCGAGAGTTCTTTCCACGTTTCTGCGCGAACAGATATATACCAGCGGTTCGGCCGTCCAGTTTGCCTTATAGAAATAGAACGCATCCTTTTTCACTTTCCTATCATGCGTCACAAGCCCCTTGGTGTTAAGGTTCAGCATACCGCCTTCGTTCCAACCCGGCACGATAAAGTCGAACATAGCCCAGACAAACGAGCCATACAGCTTGTCCTGATTTTTGTCGATGACGCGCCATACCTCCTCATGCACATAGTTCTGCCACTCCTCCGGATGGAAAAGAGCGTTGAGGGTCTTCTCGAATTGCTCCGGCAGTTTGCCTTCCAGATGATGGTCCGGATTGCCGCCGGCTCCATATTCGCTGATACCGAAGGGTCTGCCGCCAAGTTCTGCGGAGCGATAGTCCAGCCACTCGCCGAAACCGCCTACACGACCTTTGTTGTTTTCCTCTTTCGGCCAACGCAACATCCAATACCACCCGGGATAGTTATTCCATGCCGGCGCATCTGCAATACCATTATAGTAACGCCGTCCCTTGTTGCTCGCCGATGCCGTAAGGCGGTTGCCGCCCTCCTTGTGCGCCAGCTCATTCAGACTGTTGAAAAGCGTTTTGGGATATGGCGTCTCAGGATAGTCAATCTCATTGAAGAGTCCCCACCAGCAAACCGAAGGATGATTATACAACTGATACATCATTTCAAGCATCATCTCGCGGGCGTTATGCTTGAAGGCATGCGTATTACGGACATCATTTACCAAAGGAATTTCGTCCCAGACGACAAAGCCCATCGAGTCTGCAATGTGATGTATGTCCTCGCTCTGCGGATAATGCGCCATACGAATAGCCGTAACTCCCATTTCATCCATCATCTTCATGTCGGCAAGATTGTCGTCGTGCGTAAGCGCCCAGCCTTTGTCGCGCATATCCTGATGACGGCTCACGCCATGCACGGGGTACGTCTCTCCGTTTATCATGAAGCCCTTGCCTTTACCAAGACTTATCTCGCGGAAACCGAACGTCACGGTCTGTTCGTCATTGCCCTGCGGAGAAGTAATCCTGACGCAAGCCGTATAAAGCCTGGGCGACTTCTTTCCGTGCCACAGCACAGGATTATCGACGTGCAGATTTGAAACCACCACCTCGTCATTGCCGCTGACACAGCGCACTTGCTTTGTTGTTTTTGCCACCACACAGCCGGAGGCGTCGCGAACAACGGTCTCCACCGTTGCCTCAGTATATGGCACGGAAGTTGTCATCCTGCCGTCCGTGTACCGTCCGTAATGCAGATGCGTCCGCACCTTCACATCGCCGCTGTTGTCCGTGTCAACAAACACTCCACGCGAACCATAGAACAACGGACTTATACAAAGCTGGTCGGTAACAATAAGTTCAGCCTGACGATAAAGACCACCCATAACGGCAAAGCCGCCGGAAATCGGCGCGAGATCGGCACGCCAACGGTTGTCCACCTCTACCTTCAACGTATTCTCCGCGCCGTATTCTATATCGGCAGTCAGTTCGATGCAGAAAGCGGTAAACGCTCCTTTGTGCTTACCCACGAGTTTATCGTTGAGATAGACCTCGGCGGTCTGTCCCGCTGTCTCAAATCTGACGAACACACGCTTACGCCCCTTCCAAGCATACGGAACCTTCAACGAGCGTAAATATGTGCCTTTGCATCGCTTGTACAAAGGATTTTTCTTCGGGTCTTCCCCCGGTTTACGCACATGATTTTGAGCGTCTGTGGCATTCCAAGTATGCGGAAGATTGACAATTTGCTCCGAGTTGTCGCCCTCCAAAGTAAACTTCCACTTGTCGTTAAGCGGCAACGCACGCACAGCTTGAAGAGAATCCGTATCTTCAATATCGCCGGAAGCCACACTTCCCGCCCCGGCACGACCACTTTCCGGAGAAGACGGGCTGTATGCCTTCACACATGGGCAGCAAAAAAGAAACATGACAAGAATTATTGTCAGTCGTCGAAATGGTTTCATGATATAAATTATATTAGTCGTTCATGGTTTCACAAGCAGCCGGACAGGCGCAAATCATTTGTCAGCGGCAGATCATTTGTCAACGGCATATCCTTCAAGAGCCGGAATAATGTCCTCTTTCCTCTTGTTCGGCGTAACGACATTTTTCTCTATACGTCCGTTCCTATAAACGCATTCAACTGTTGTCTGCCGTGGCGCGTGCAACTTGAATTTCACGTTCCAGTCCTTCGGCCAGCAGGGCAACAGCAGAATACTGTCGTTCACATTCTGCATAAGCATCTCTTGCAAGGCTATCATTCCCGTGCCGCCCCAGTTATGGTCGGGCGTCCAGTCGTGTCCCGGACCGAAGAAGGCGGGGAAGCGATGACGTCCGTTCTGAAACTTGCGTATGACAAGATCGCGAGCCTCTGTCAACAAACCTAACCGTGCACAGAATATTGCGTCCTGGTGCCACGACTCGTGTCTGTTCTTCTGCCATCGGGGATTGTCTATTCCATATCTCCATGTATCGCGCGCAACCTCAATATCCGGTCTGCCAAGTCCATAAATATCATAAGGAAAGACCGGATACAACTGATTGATTTCCACGTTCATCAGACGTTCAAACGACTGTGCCGGAGCTATAACCTTGTGACCCTGCATCATGCGGAACGAGAGCGGCGGAATACGGTTCAACATCTCCTGCCACTTCTTTTTCTGAGTTTCCGAGATACAGCCGTCAGGCAAATCCAGCAGTTCGCGCAGGACGGTTGACAGAGCGGCGATGGTCTGTGTCGAATTATAAGCCATTTTGTAAGTCTCGCCTGCCGTACCCGGATAGAAAATATAATGCCCCTTCCGGTCAAACGGCTGCACCGTACGCTGCATGGCGAGCATGCGGTAGTGCTCGTCAAAGAAAGTCAGACAGCTCTCGATGAAAGGCATATACCGTCTTACGTCACGCCCCTCATAACTTTGAGTGCGTATCATCATCAGGCAAAAATCCATCACGGTGTCCCAAAGATATTCACAATATCCGTTAGCCATCCTTCCGCGCGGACGCAGTCCTTCACGCTTTTCCATTCCATAACAATATGCGGCCGGCAATCCGAAATTCTCTATCTGTTCGGTAAAGCATGCGCCCGAATGCCCCCAATATGATTTTGTCATCAGCTCCACATTTGGCAACATGCGAAGGTAGTAATTGAATTGCGCATCCATCATGTCCCAGTCTCCACTTTTAAGCATGGGCCAGTACACCAGTCTCTGGTTCTGCGCCGTCATCACGGCACCGCCCCAAAGGCGGAAGTCGGGCGTATGGGCACGCTCCTTTTTCACGAACCTCGGGTCAAAGGTGAAGAGCGATCCGTTGAATTTCGTAGGGGTATCACCATAAGCGTTGCATGCCAGCATGTATCTGAACAGCTGATAATTGCGGCCAATCTCGAACGCCTTTTCGTCGGTGTCGCTGTCAATGAAGACATAACTGCGCTGCCAAAACTCCTTCCACCACCGCAAGGAGGCTGCTTTATCGGCTGCCGTTGCGGTCATTTGGCGTCGATGTATGATATTGAGCGAGTCTGTCCATGCTTTCAGCGTCGGCGTCTGATCCACGTGTGTTGTAATTGTTATATGTTGTCTCTTTACCGGTTTCTCGCTTTTCAGGCACCAAGACTTGAAGTCGGTGTCTACGTAATGCCCGTTCCCCGTGCCGCTTGGTCTCAATCCTGTGCCGGAAATCAGTCCGCCAAAGGTTCTGTCTTTCACCGGATTCCACAGTCTGTCTTTTATATCCTGCAACTCTTCACAGTCGACAGTCCGCTGAAACACATAATCATCTCTGTTTCTATGAAAGAACAAGATACGGTTTCCATCAAAACTTACCGAGTCCGGATGGATATAAATATACTCTTTACTGCCTTTCATTCCGCACAAATGAGCATCCTCGCCACGCAGCCCGTATTCCCCCGTGCGCCAGTTTTCATACGCCAGCGTCACCTCCTGCGGCTTGTCGCAGCTCACATCAACATGAATGACGGGATGGAACACGTCAACCCAGAACGTCACCACCGTATTATTGCAACCGTAAATCCGCACGCTGCCGTCCTTCAAAGTCAGTTCCTGTCTGAACGAACGGTCAAAGAAAGCTTCCGACAGATGCAAACGTACACGCCCGAGTTTCAACAAGGCGTTGTTTTCGTCGAAAGTGCTACTCCTTGAAAAATAGAACAGAATGTCGTTTCCTTCTGCCCAGACGTTTAAGCCTATTTCTCCCCCGCCGCACGGCATTGATTCCGAGCTGTTAAGGCTTTGACTGTTCCACTTGACCGTATAATCATCAAGCGTCGGCAACGGTTTCTGAGCCTGCACACATAAACAGGAAAGGGACAACACGCAAAAAAGGATTTGTAATTTAAATGTTTTCATGGATAAGATTTAATTTTGGCATGGAACTTTCTTTTTATCAAAATGACGTTGTTTCGACGATTTGAGATTTAACCTGCATTATTCATAGGCGTTTCTACTGCGAGTCCCAACTGCCTGTACGTCAGCAAAGTGCTCGCTCTTCCTCTTTGGAAGTAGGATTTACTACATCCGGCATCGTCATCGCTGTGCTTTCACTGACGCACAGACATTTGGAACTCTCGTAACGAAAGCCTATGAATAATGCAGGTTAAAACGTATTATTGTCAGGCACAGCCGTCGCCGTCCGGCAGCGCAGATGTAACCAACTGTGTTTCAATATTTTACATTTCACCATGCAAAAGGCAAGCTTTTAGAGCGCAAAAGGTAAGCTTTTGCACGGTAAAAGGTAAGCTTTTGGAAGGTAAAAGGCAAGCTTTTACAAACCCGTCGGTCCGACGCTGAAATACGTTCGCCACCATAACGTATTTTCATTCGTCGGAAAGGTTATTTTTATTAATAACGATTGTTGTTTCAACAAATACCATATTATTTTGTTAAATTATGTTAGGATAATATTGTGAAATATGCGTAAAAAATGACGATAATGAAGACACAGTTCGGATGTTTCGGCTAAATGTGTTAACTTTGCACCTAATTATAATATAACGAACTTATTTCTTATTAAATTTTCCTTATAAATAAAATGAGCAACGAAATCAATCCGGAACTGAAACAGACACATGGTCTGACGGCGAAAGAGGTAGAGGAGAGCCGCGCACGGCACGGACGTAACAGGATGACACCGCCCAAGCGCACGTCGCTGTGGAAACTCTACATCGAGAAATACAAAGACCCGATAATCAAGATACTGCTTCTGGCGGCGCTGGTGTCGCTCGGTCTGGCTGTTATCGAAGACGAATATATCGAGACAATCGGCATTATTCTTGCCATAATCCTTGCAACGACCATCGGATTTTACTTCGAGAGAGACGCCGCCAAGAAGTTTGACGTGCTCACGGCGCTCGGCGAGGAATCGCCGGTAAAGGTGAGGCGCGACGGCAAAGTGACGCAGGTGGCGCGCATCGACGTGGTGGTGGGCGACACGGTCATCATCGAGGTGGGCGACGAGATACCCGCCGACGGCACGCTGATGGAGTCGACCGACCTGCAAATCGACGAGTCGTCGCTGACCGGCGAGCCGATAATAACCAAGCATGCCGACCCCGCGAAGAACGACGCCGAGACCACCTACCCGTCGTCAAAGGTGCTTCGCAGCACGATGGTGATGAACGGACGCGGCGTATTCCGCGTCACCGAGGTGGGCGACGCCACCGAGATAGGCAAGGTGGCGCGCAGCAGCACGGAGCTGACATCGGTAAAAACGCCGCTGAACCAACAGCTTGACCGCCTTGCGAAACTTATCAGCAAGGTCGGAATAGGCATTTCCATCGCCGCCTTCCTGATATTCCTCGGTCGCGACATCTTCACCGATGCGGAGGGCGTATGGCACTCCACCAACTATCTACGCATGGCGGAAATCGTGCTGAAATACTTCATGATGGCTGTCACCCTGATTGTCATGGCGGTGCCCGAGGGCATGCCCATGGCTGTAACCCTCAGTCTGGCGCTGAACATGCGACGGATGTTGAAGAACAACAACCTTGTGCGCAAGCTCCACGCCTGCGAGACGATGGGCGCAGTAACGGTGATCTGCACCGACAAGACGGGCACGCTGACACAAAACAAGATGCAGGTTGCCGACATGGTGCGAACGGCTCCCGACAGCGCCGCATCAGCCTCATCAGACACAGACTTCTGCCTTACAGACGACGTCTTCAACTCATCGATAGCGCTCAACACCACCGCCAATCTTGAAGAAGACGGAACAAAGGGCATAGGAAACCCAACGGAGGTGGCGCTGTTGCTGTGGCTGGCAAGGGGCGGAAAAGACTATCAGGCGCTGAGAAAGGCGGGAACGGTGGAGCACCAGCTGCCCTTCTCGACCGAAAGAAAATACATGGCTACCGTCGGAACGGTATCCGGTCGACGCCTTCTCTTTGTCAAGGGAGCACCTGAAATCGTGATGTCGTTCTGCGAGATGACGGCGGAAAAGAAGGAGGAGATGCGCCAAAAGCTCGTCTCATACCAGAACAAGGCGATGCGTACGCTCGCCTTCGCCTGCCGGCAGCTTGCCGACGGCGAACAGCCGGACACGTCACATCTCGACGCCGGCAGCCGACTGACACTTCAAGGCATTGCGGCGATAAGCGACCCGATAAGGGAAGACGTGCCGGCTGCCGTGGGACAATGTCTCGACGCTGGCATAAACGTCAAGATAGTGACGGGCGACACGTCGGCGACGGCAATAGAGATAGCGCGGCAAATAGGCATTTGGAACGACCGGACGCCCGCCGAAGCGCAGATAACGGGTCCGGACTTCGCCGCCCTGAGCGACGAGGAGGCATTCAAGAGGGTTCTTGTATTGCAGGTGATGAGCCGCGCCCGACCGTCGGACAAGCAGCGGCTGGTCAACTTGTTGCAGCAACACGGTGCCGTAGTAGCCGTGACGGGCGACGGCACGAACGACGCGCCCGCTCTGAACCATGCCCACGTCGGACTGTCGTTGGGCTCGGGAACGTCGGTGGCAAAGGAGGCAAGCGACATGACGCTTATCGACGACTCGTTCGGCAGTATCGTCAACGCCGTCAAGTGGGGACGCTCACTTTACCGCAACATCCAGCGCTTCCTGCTCTTCCAGCTGATAGTAAACGTAACGGCGCTCCTGCTGGTCCTCGGCGGCTCTTTGATAGGAACGGAACTGCCGCTGACGGTGACACAGATACTTTGGGTCAACCTGATAATGGACACCTTCGCAGCTCTCGCCTTGGCGTCGCTGCCGCCCTCTGACGAGGTAATGAAGGAACAGCCGCGCCGACAGACCGACTTTATCATCACAAAGGCGATGGCTCGCAGCATCGTGGGCTTCGGACTGGCGTTCTTCGGCGTGCTCTTCGTAATGCTCGTCCACGGTCTGTGCTCCGGCAACGGGGTTGACGTTCACGAACTTACGATATTCTTCACCACCTTCGTAATGCTGCAATTCTGGAACCTGCTGAACGTAAAGACATTCGGCTCGGCACACTCCGCCATCCACGATTTCAACAAGGACAACGGTCTGCTGCTCGTCCTCATCCTTATTCTGGCGGGACAATGGCTCATCGTCACCTTCGGCGGACGCATGTTCCGCACCGTTCCGCTGTCATTGCACGAGTGGTTCCTCATCATCGCCTGCACCTCGATGGTGCTTTGGACGGGCGAGGTTTACCGTTTTATAAAGCGTAAAAGATGCGCAATCTGAAAAACATAATATTCGATTTCGGCGCCGTACTTGTCGACCTTGACAAGCACCGGTGCATAGAGGCGTTCCGTAATATCGGGGCGGACGACATAGCCGGCTATGTGGACGAATGCCGGCAGGAAGACCTGTTCCATGACCTTGAAGTGGGAAACATCGGTATCGGCGAGTTCTGCGACGAGGTGCGCCGCAAATGTCCGGGATGTAAAGCCACCGACGACGCCATCTGCGAGGCATGGAACGCCCTGCTCGCTGGCATTCCGAAGTGGCGACTGATGCGGCTGTTAATGCTGAAAAAGGATTACAGACTGTTCCTTCTGAGCAACACCAACCCCATTCATTGGCACAAAGCGGTTGCCGACTATTTCCCGCTGAACGGTCTCGGCGTGGACGATTACTTCGAGAAGACTTATCTGTCTTACAAGATGCACCTGTTGAAACCTGACCGCGAGATATTCGAGGCGGTGCTTGCCGATGCGGGGATAAAGGCGGAAGAGACGCTCTTCATCGACGACTCTGACGCCAACTGCGAGGCGGCAAGGCAGCTGGGGATAAAGGCTTATAATCCGAAAAAGAAAAGGACGCCCCTCTCTGACGGCTCAAAGCAAGCCCCTACCCCGGTCACGGAGGGTAAAACCGAGCCTTGCGTCGCCACGATCGGCTTCTTCGACGGCGTACACAAGGGACATCGCATGCTGATAAAAAGCATTGTGGAAGAGGCGGCAAAGACACCGGGCATGCGGTCTACGGTGATAAGTTTCGACCAACATCCGCGCCGGGTGCTCAACAAGGAGTTCCAGCCGGCACTGCTTACCACCAACGACGAGAAGTTGGGTCTGCTCTCAAAGACGGGCGTCGACAGCTGTGTGCTGCTGCCTTTCGACCTCAACATGGCGGCTATGTCGGCACGCGAGTTCATGCAGACCGTGCTTCATGACCGCCTCGGGGTAAGAAAACTCATCATCGGATACGACCATCGCTTCGGGCACAACCGCACGGAAGGCTTTGAAGACTACGTGCGTTACGGCCGGGAGATGGGCATCGAGGTTTCAAAAGCCGGCGCGTTCGAGATTGACGGAGTCAATGTCAGCTCGTCGGTGATACGCTCTTTCCTTTCGGAAGGCGAGGTGGAGCTGGCACGCACATGTCTCGGCTACAATTATTTTATTACGGGCAGCGTCGTAAGCGGCTATCACGAAGGGCGCAAAATGGGCTTCCCGACCGCCAATATTGAGGTTGACGACAAACTGAAACTTATCCCCGCACCGGGCGTTTATGCCGTAAAGGTGTGCCCGGCAGGCAGCGGTCGCGTCTTCGGCGGCATGATGAACATCGGCACGCGACCGACATTCAACGGCAGCGACGTGACACTTGAAGTCAACATCTTCGACTTTGAAGGCGACCTATACGGGCAGTCGGTCACCGTCTCGTTTGTCAGCCGGCTGCGCAGCGAGCGCAAATTCAGCTCCGCCGAACAGCTCGCCAAGCAGTTGAACAAAGACAGGGAAGAGGCGGAAAAAGAGTTAAGAGTGAAGAGTTAAGAGTGAAGAGTGAAAAATTAAGAGGATATGCCCTATGGTTATTAGTCCTATAAGTCCCATTGGTCCCATTGGTCCCATTGGTCCCATTAATCCCATTGGTCCCATTAGCATATGAAAAAATCATTATTATATCTTTTCGTGTTCGTGGCGGTGCAGTTTTTCGCCGCTTGGTCTGTGTATGTCGCGTGGCTGCTCGTTGACGGCACGCCGACGGAAGAGTTATTACTGATGTTCAAAGGCGAGGCGGCGATACCTCAGAGCGCGCCTATGCTCATCACGGCGTCCACCGTTTGCAGCGCCATCACTCTGCTGCTGTTTGTCCGCCTGCGTTGGGCGGTATTGTCACCCACGTATCTTCGCGGCAGACATTGGAGCGTGTTCGCATGGTGCGCGGTGGCGGCAATCGGCTCGCTGATACCCTCCGTATGGCTGCAAGAGCAAATGCCGGATCTGCCGGACATGATGAAAGAGACGTTCAAGGCTATCATCGAGAACGACTATGGCTACTTCGCGCTGTGCCTCCTTGCACCGTTTGTCGAGGAGGTGGTGTTCCGCGGGGCAATACTTCGCGCCCTTTCAGACAGCATAAAGAGCCGATGGACGTGCATATTCATCTCTGCCGCCATCTTCGCCATCGTTCACGCCAACCCCGCCCAAATGCCGCACGCCCTGCTTATAGGCATTCTTCTGGGCTGGCTTTACTGCCGCACCGGCAGCATATTACCGGGCGTGGCGGTGCATTGGGTCAATAATACGGCGGCGTATGTCTTCGAACGGCTCTTTCCGCAGATGTCGGACACCACGCTGACAGAGTTTTTCGGCGGCGACGAAAGCCGCGTCTTGCTTTCCGTCGCATTCTCGCTGCTGATACTTCTGCCCGCAATTTATCAACTTTATCTAAGGACAGGGAATGAGAAACGATGAGTTTTACATGCGCCGCTGCCTGCAACTGGCGCGGCAGGGACGGCAGAACGCCAAGCCCAACCCCATGGTTGGCGCGGTGATAGCAGGTCCCGACGGGCGCATTATCGGCGAGGGCTACCACGTGAGGTGCGGCGAGGGACACGCAGAGGTCAACGCCTTCGCCTCGGTAAGCGACGAGGACGGCGACCTGCTGCCGAAATCGACGATGTATGTCAGTCTCGAACCGTGCTCACATTTCGGCAGGACACCGCCTTGCGCCGACCTTATAATAAAGAAAGGTGTAAGGCGCGTCGTCGTGGGATGCGTCGACCCGTTTCCGGAAGTCAGCGGGCGCGGTATCCGCAAGCTGCGCGACGCGGGCGTGGACGTCACCGTCGGCGTGCTCGAAAGCGAGTGTCTGAGCCTTAACCGGCGCTTCATAACCTACAACACCAAGCACCGCCCCTACGTAATCCTTAAATGGTGCATGACGGAAAACGGCTTCCTCGACGACAACTTCAAGCCCGTTACGCTGTCAACGCCGTTCACGCTGATGTTGTCGCACAAACTCCGCGCCGAGAGCGACGCCATACTCGTGGGGCGTGTGACGGAAGAGCGCGACATGCCGCGACTGAACGTGCGCCACTGGTCGGGAGCAAGCCCCATGAAGATAGTTCTCGACAGGAACAAACCGTTCTGTCCTACGGCAGATTTCAGTCGCCCCGTCATTCCGCAACTCTTTGATTATCTGTATGAACAGGGCGTGCAGCAGCTCATCGTCGAGGGCGGTGCCGAGACACACCGCCGTTTCCTTGAAAACAACGACAGCTGGGACGAGATACGCGTGGAGATAAGTCCACGGACCGTAAGCGGCGGCACACCGGCGCCACGTCTGCCGGAAAACGTAGTTCTGAAAAGCCGCGAAGAATACGACGGGAATGTGATAAAGTGGTATCAGAGGATTATTAAAAAAAATTAAAACATCCCAAATAAACACACCCTTTGCATACTTAATTCCTTATTTGGCAGTACCTTTGCACCGCTTATTATAAGCGGCGCACGGTCAGCACTATCGCCACAGCCGACGGCAGGCGGAATGACGGACATGCCGCTTATGACATTTTACTGAAAATCGAAAAGAATTAAATTACAACTCTTTTAAAATAAAGCAATTATGAAGATTGAAAAAGTGCATGCAAGAGAGATCCTCGATTCAAGAGGTAATCCCACAGTAGAAGTTGAAGTAACTCTCGAAAACGGTGTAATGGGTCGTGCGGCAGTTCCCTCAGGAGCTTCCACCGGCGAGAACGAGGCTCTCGAGCTTCGCGACGGCGACAAAGGACGCTATCTCGGCAAGGGCGTTTTGAAGGCTGTTGACAACGTTAACAACATCATCGCACCGGCGCTGAAAGGCGACTGCGTATTCAACCAGCGTGCAATCGACTATAAGATGCTCGAGCTCGACGGCACTCCCACAAAGAGCAAGCTCGGCGCAAACGCTGTTCTCGGCGTATCACTCGCAACTGCTCAGGCTGCTGCAAAGGCTCTGAACATGCCTCTCTACCGCTACATTGGCGGCTGCAACGCTTACACAATGCCCGTTCCTATGATGAACATCATCAACGGCGGTGCTCACTCTGACGCTCCCATCGCATTCCAAGAGTTCATGATCCGCCCCGTAGGCGCTCCCACAATCAAAGAATCTATCCGCATGGGCGCAGAGGTATTCCACGCTCTCGCTAAGTTGCTGAAAGGTCGCGGACTCTCTACCGCAGTAGGCGATGAGGGTGGTTTCGCTCCTAACTTCGACGGCATTGAAGACGCTCTCGACAGCATTATTCAGGCTATCAAGGACGCAGGCTACGAGCCGGGCAAGGACGTTAAGATCGCAATGGACTGCGCAGCTTCTGAGTTCGCAGTACAGGAGAACGGCGAATGGTTCTACGACTACCGTCAGCTCAAGAACGGCAAGAAGAAGGATCCTAACGGCAAGAAACTCTCTGCTGACGAGCAGATCAAGTATCTTGAAGAGCTTATCACAAAATACCCCATCGACTCAATCGAGGACGGACTCGACGAGAACGACTGGGAGAACTGGGTAAAACTTACAGCTGCAATCGGCGACCGCTGCCAGCTCGTAGGTGACGACCTCTTCGTAACCAACGTCAAGTTCCTCCAAAAGGGTATCCAGATGGGCGCAGGCAACTCTATCCTCATCAAGGTTAACCAGATTGGTTCGCTGACAGAAACACTCGACGCAATCGAGATGGCACACCGCCACGGCTATACGACGGTGACATCACACCGTTCAGGCGAGACAGAGGATACAACAATCGCAGACATCGCAGTTGCTACAAACTCTGGTCAGATCAAGACCGGTTCAATGAGCCGCACAGACCGTATGGCTAAATACAACCAGCTCATCCGCATCGAGGAAGAGCTCGGCAAAGTATCAAAATACGGATACACCAAGCTGAAATAACAATATTCAATCAGTAATAAAAAAACAGGAGTCGGGAACGGCTCCTGTTTTTTTTGTTGAGGTGGTAGGCAGCCTCACCCCCGACCCCTCTCCCAAAGAGAGGGGAGAAGAGGTAGCAGCCCCC
>CAJMQT010000051.1 GCA_905215655.1 uncultured bacterium
ACGGTAAGGCGAACCTTTCTCTATGAGGTGGTCATGCACCATCAGGTGAGATGGCAACTCGCTCGTCGGAGCAACCGGATTGTCGGCGATTATCACATAACTTGCACAGTCGTCGAGGATGCGTATCACGCTTCCGTTCTCCATCGGCTTGCGTGCGAGGTCGCGCATTCTGCGGTTTGTTCCTTTACAGAAGAAGTAAGCGCCTTTCAGATGAGGCAGAGTCACTCCTATTTGTCTTACGTCGCTGATAGCCGGCATTTGTCTTATCTCGTCATCCACCAGCTCTGTTATGTTAACGGTAATGTTTCCTCCATTTCGCTCAGCCCATCCTTTTTGCCACAGGTAGCCGGCAACTTCGGCTATTTTGTCAATCTCCTGTCTCAGGGCTTCACGTCCGTCGAGTATTGATCTCATAATGTTCGATTTTTAATTAACGATGCAAATATACAAAATAAAGGTTCTCTCAAACCTTACTTTTTGATGTACAGACTTTATTTTTTGATATTCCCGCTTCCCAAAAGACCGCCTTTTACGTTCCAAAAGCTTACCTTTTGCATTGTAAAGAGAAAGAGGTCCTTTCCTGACCGCCACGAGGGGATGAATTGACGTCACATCAACGGAGAGAAGAGACGCACCAATGACTCCCACAGACGTTGGGGGAACGTGATGCGGCGGTTGCGCATGTAGTCTTCGTATTTTACACAATGAGCCAGATCTTGCTTGAAAATCGACTTTACACGCAGCGCCGTCCGGCGATCGTAAATAATGGCGTTAGCCTCAAAGTTGTTCTCAAAACTGCGAAAGTCGACATTCGTCGAACCGCAAATCGAGAGACTGTCATCGGCGACAAGCAGTTTGGAATGGTTGAAGCCGGCAATATAAAAGCTGACAATAACTCCTGAGTTGACGCTTTCACGAACGTAAGAATGGCTTGCCCACTCCACGAATTTGGCGTCGGAATGCAACGGAATCATCAGTCTGACATCAACGCCGGCAAGAGCGGCGGTACGCATCGCGAACATCACGGGCTCGGTCGGAAGGAAGTAAGGCGTCTCGATGTAGACATAACGCTTTGCCTCCAAGAGGATGCGGACGTAGCCTTGCATCATTTCAGGCCACTCGCTTACGGGTCCGTCGGTAACGATCTGAATTATGCAGTCGTTGCTTACGCCCGCCGGTTGAACCGGGTAATAAGCGCGGTTGGTTATAAGTTTGCGGTCGACGAAGAACCAGTCGATCAGGAAGGCGCGCTGTATGCCGCACACACCTCCGCCCGTTATGCGCAGATGCGTGTCTCTCCAATGTCGGTTGCCACTGCCTTTGACATATCGTTGGGCTATGTTCATTCCGCCGATATATCCCACTTTACCGTCTATTACACACAGTTTGCGGTGGTTACGATAGTTCACCTTGCTTGTGAAAGCCGGAAACTTGACCGGAATGAAGGCGTGGACGTCGATGCCGGCGTCTCTCATTCTTTCAAAGAAAGCGTCGCGGACGTTCCAGCAGCCCACGTCGTCGTAGATAAAACGAACCTCCACCCCACTCTTCACCTTGTCAATAAGGGCGTCAGCGACGAGACGTCCGAGCGGGTCATCGCAGATTATGTAGGTTTCAAAATGTATGTGGTGGCGAGCCTGTCCGATGTCTTTCAGCAGGGCGAGAATGTAGTCAGAGCCTGAGGTCAGTATGTCTATTTCGTTGTTTTTGAACGGCAACGCCATGTTCTGATTTGAGAAGAGGTTTATCAGCACACTGTGTTCCTCAGGCAGGACGAGGTCTTGTTGTCCTACAAATTCGAGCATGGAGCGCTTTGTCAGTTCGTCCATGCTGTGGCGGCTGATATGCTTTTCTTTTCTGGTGTTTTGTCCGAAGAAGATGTAAAGCACAATTCCGGCAATGGGTATGAATATCAGCACCAACAGCCACGCCATCGTCTTTGCAGGCTGTCGGTTGTCCATCAGCACCGTAACGATTGTTACGAGGACAATGCCGACGTACAGAGTGAATATCAACCAATGAAGGAATATCATATAAGAAGTCCCATCTTAACCTCTCCAAAGCCCCCTCCTAACCTCCCCGAGGGGAGGAAATGGAAATTAGCTTTGTTATTTAACTTTTACTTTTTAACTTTTAACTTTTCTCCACGAAAGGAGAAATCAAGCCCGCAACCGTTGTTCCCTCCCTCGGGAGGGTTAGGGAGGGGCTTTCTTTTCTATATTATTATCTCGTTTCCCAGCTCCTTGGCTATCGAGTTACGGAGGGTCTGCATTTCTTTATATTCTTCGATGAGGGACATCATACGGTCGGGTTCAGAGGCGGCTGAGGTTATCTCTTGTTGCAGACTTTTGAGTTTTCGCTCGACATAATCCATGCGGAAGTCGAGCACGAGGTGTTCCGTCTGGTTGCGCAGGGTGTCTTCGTCACGCCTTACTTGAAGACTTTTACTCAGCTGGAAACGTTCTATCACCATCTCGGTTGCCGTGCGGCTGATTTCGATGTCAGGATGGTGAGTGAAATATGTCTCGGCTTTGAAGCCCTCGTCGTCGTTGTGCTCCACCGCCTCTGCCAGTATGCGGTTGTAGAGTTCGTTCTCAAACTTCAAGCCGTCTGCCGAAAGGTCGTAGCTGACGTATTGTGAAAGACTGAGGTTTATCTTACCGCCATCTTCCGTTTCCACATCTTTATATAATATCTCTTCGCCGTGGCGGACAACCATTTGTATAAGCATGTATTCCACTTTCGACGCCTGCCGCTCGCTGACAACCTTTGTCGCGGCTGCCGATACGGTTGCCGTCTTTGCCTCTTCGCGTCTCTGTTCCTTGCGCTGCTCTTCCCGTTCGCCGCGTATGAATTTATTCATCGTGCTTACAAGTGTGCCCTCGTTGATACCGAGACGGTGGGCGCAATCGCTGAGATAGGTGGCGCGGATTATCTGATCGGGAATTACCGAGACGCTTTTTACGATACTGCTGATTGCCTCGGAACGTTTTATCGGGTCGGTGACGCCTTTCAACAGAAGGTTGGTCTTGAACTCGATAAAGTCTGTCTGGTTCTTTTCGATGTATTCACGAAACTCTTCCGCGCGATGTTTCCGTGCGAAGCTGTCCGGATCGTCACCATCGGGCAGAAGCATCACTTTCACATTCATGCCCTCGGCAAGCAGCATGTCGATACCTCTTACCGAGGCGTGTATGCCGGCTGCGTCGCCGTCGTAAAGAACAGTAATATTTGACGTGAAGCGCCGTATAAGCCGTATCTGCCCCGTTGTCAGCGACGTTCCGGAGGAGGCAACGACGTTTTCAATGCCGCTCTGGTGCATCGACGTCACGTCGATATATCCTTCGACGAGATAGCAGCGGTCGTTTTTGGTGATGGCGTGCTTTGCCTGATATATGCCGTAAAGTTCGTTGCTCTTGTGGTAAATGAGCGACTCGGGCGAGTTGACGTACTTCGCCAGTTTCTTTTCGTTTGACAATATGCGTCCTCCGAATGCCACGACGCGCCCGGTAACGGTGTGAACTGGGAAGATTACGCGCCCGAAGTAGCGGTCTTGCAGCTCGCCGTTCTCCTTTTTATAACAAAGTCCCGTGTCGATCAAAAACTGCTCCTTGAAACCTTTGGATAGTGCGGCGCGTGCCAGAGCGTCGCGTTCCGGAAGGGCGTAACCGAGCTGAAACTTGGATATTGTATCGTCTCTGAAACCGCGTGAGCGGAAATACTCCATACCAATGGCTTGTCCCTTGTCGTTGTTTTGCAAGTTGTCTTGAAAATATTTCAGCGCCCACTCGTTAAGGATGAACAGGCTTTCGCGCTCGCTCTCCTCGCGTTTTTCCTCGTCGGAGAGTTCTTTTTCGTGTATCTCGATATGGTATTTCTTCGCCAACCAGCGAAGAGCCTCCGGATAGGTCATCTGCTCATGCTCCATGATAAAGCCGACAGGATTGCCGCCTTTACCGCATGAAAAGCAGTGACAGTAGCCTTTTGCGGGCGAAACGACGAACGAAGGGGTCTTCTCGTCGTGAAAAGGGCACAAGCCTTTATAGTTCACTCCGGCTTTACGGAGCGACACAAAGTCGGACACCACGTCGACGATGTTGGCGGCGTCCATTATCTTGTCTATCGTTGCCTTGTCTATCATAAGTACCCGATTTAGGCTTGAACCAAATGCAAAATTAACGATTGTCGGGCGAAAAACAAAATAAATGTGTGTGAAACGAACGTTTATTTTTATTAATAAGGACGCCGAGGTAAGACGACGCAGACCGTGCCGGCAGTTCAAAACACGCTGTCCGATTGAGGTTGAAAGAATAAAAAGGCATAAAAAAGACTTTTTATTATTATACCGACCGGGACTATAAGACGCCTTAACGGCGGCAATACGTTTTGCAAAAAGTAAGAAAATAAAGAATAAACACAACAAAGTGTCAAACAGAAAATGTACAGTAAAACAGCCAAACCGGGCAAAACAAGCGCCCGGAAAAGGCAAAAAAGAGGATAAAAACGGACAAAAAACACCCCGAAAAGCCGGTTTCAGACATGTAAAACACCGTTATTTACACTCTGAAAGGTCACCTTTTGCCCGGTAAAAGGCGGCATATTGCAATGCAAAAGCTTACCTTTTACAATGGGAGCGGGAGTATTTTATTGCACATATCACCAAAAGACAAGGCTAAATATCTGTCACAAAACAAGTTAAGAGTTGCACGCGAAATTTTAAAAATTTGACGCCTGAGGGTGAAAAATTCAAAAAAGACGGGCAAAAACGCACTCAACAAAAATCAAAAAGACAGAAAAATAAGGTTTTAACCGACAAAGTGTCAAAACACATTTATCTGTCCGAAGAGCGGTATTCTCTACATCACAGATTTTGCAGAGCTATATATTTTCATTAACTTTGCAAACAATTAGGATACAAAAGCGCGACACCACTGGCGCGCTGAAACTAATCATCATTAATAAAAAGGAATAAGAAACATGAAAATGAAATTGACATTATTATGCCTCACGGCGATTATCGCAGCTTTCACAGCGTGCAAGTCATCACAAAGCACCACGGCGACAACAGTGACAATAGACGGCGAATGGCGGATAACGGAAGTTAACGGAAAAGCAATAAAGCAGGAGCCGGGAGAAAACGAGGCTTATATAAGCCTCGACGCCAAAGGCAAGAAAATGAACGGATGCGCCGGTTGCAACCGCATGTTCGGTGGTTTTGACATCGACACGGCAAAGAAAACGATAAAATTCGGCAACATGGGAATGACACGGATGATGTGCCCTGACATGACAACCGAAGACCTCGTGGTTTCAACAATCAACGACGTGACGACATACGAGACAGCCAAGGACGGTACGCTGACGCTGAAATCCGCCGACGGAAAGAAATCAATCAAACTGACAAAAAGAACCGGCAAATAACCATACATTAAAGACGCAAAACAACAGAGGCATTGAAATACCGACGTTTTTTGCGTCTTTTTTTTGAAGAAAAGCAAAAAAACAGTATTTTTGCAGTTACGAACATTCTTAAAAAACAAAACTTAAATACATTTATATATTAATCTATGAAGTTGAAAATTATAGTACTTGCCAAGCAGGTACCGGACACAAGAAACGTGGGTAAAGACGCCATGACTGCCGAAGGAACGGTAAACCGCGCCGCTCTGCCCGCTATCTTCAACCCCGAAGACTTGAACGCGCTCGAACAGGCGCTACGACTGAAAGAACAAAACCCCGGCTCTACCGTGGGCATACTGACCATGGGACCTCCCCGCGCGGCTGAGATAATCCGCCAAGGACTGTACCGCGGCGCCGACACGGGCTGGCTGCTTACCGACCGTCTGTTTGCCGGAGCCGACACGCTCGCCACATCTTACGCCCTCGCAACGGCTATCAAGAAGATTGGCGGAGCCGACGTCATCATCGGCGGACGTCAGGCTATCGACGGAGATACGGCTCAGGTAGGTCCTCAGGTGGCACAGAAGCTCGGACTATCACAGGTTACTTACGCCGAAGAAATTGAAAAGTGCGAGGACGGCAAACTGACAATCCGCCGCCATATCGACGGTGGTGTGGAGACGGTAGAAGCCCCCATGCCCATCGTAATAACCGTAAACGGAAGCGCGGCGCCCTGCCGTCCGTGCAACGCAAAACTCGTGATGAAATACAAGCACGCCACCGTGCCCCTCGAACGCACGCCCGACATGCCTTACGCCGAACTGTATGACCAGCGTCCCTATCTCACTCTGAACCAATGGTCGGTAGCCGATGTTGACGGCGACCCCGAGCAGTGTGGTCTCAGCGGCTCGCCCACCAAGGTGAAAGCCGTCAAGAATATTGTGTTCCAAGCAAAGGAATGCAAGACTCTGACATGCTGCGACGACCAGATAGAATGTCTCATCAAAGAACTGTTGGACGAGAAGATAATAGGATAAAAACAAAACACGGGAGTAAAAAAGACGTTAACGGAATTTATCGTTCGCTACCACTCAACAAGGGAGTAACGGACGTATGACTGTAAACGGATTTCATCAATAAGACGTTTGTCCGCTAACTCCGGAATTGAAAAATCCTGACTCCTGCTCGTGAAACGAGCTTACTCCCGTAAACTACCAAACAATAAAGAAATGAACAACGTATTTGTATATTGTGAGATCGAGGGAACTACCGTTGCCGAAGTATCTCAGGAGCTGCTCACCAAAGGTCGCAAGCTTGCCAACCAACTCGGCGTGCAGCTTAACGCCGTCGTTGCCGGCACGGGCATCAAAGGCAAGGTGGAAAGCCAGATACTGCCCTACGGCGTAGACAAGCTCTTCGTCTTCGACGCCGAAGGACTCTTCCCCTACACCTCTGCACCGCATACATCGGTGCTCGTAAACCTCTTCAAAGAGGAACAACCACAGATTTGTCTCATGGGAGCCACCGTAATAGGACGCGACCTCGGACCGCGCGTGTCGTCATCGCTCACCAGCGGACTGACAGCAGACTGCACGCAGCTCGAAATCGGCGACTATGATGACAAGAAGTCGGGCAAACATTATGACAACCTTTTGTACCAGATCCGTCCCGCATTCGGCGGAAACATCGTAGCGACAATCGTAAACCCTGACCACCGTCCGCAGATGGCGACAGTACGCGAGGGCGTCATGAAACGCGAAATCCTTGACGAAAACTATAAAGGAGAAGTGGTTTATCCGGACGTGGCGAAGTATGTTCCTACAACGGATTACATCGTAAAAGTGATTGACCGCCACGTAGAGAAAGCAAAACACAACCTCAAAGGCGCCCCCATCGTCGTTGCCGGAGGCTACGGCGTAGGCAGCAAAGAGGGCTTCGACATGCTTTTCAAACTGGCGAAAGAACTTCACGGAGAGGTCGGCGCCAGCCGTGCAGCAGTTGACGCAGGCTTCGTTGACCACGACAGACAAATCGGACAGACCGGCGTAACGGTACATCCGAAGGTCTATATCGCCTGCGGCATTTCCGGACAGATCCAGCATATCGCCGGCATGCAGGACTCAGGCATCATCATTTCCGTTAACAACGACCCCGACGCACCTATCAACAAAATCGCCGATTATGTAATTGTAGGCGACGTGGAAGAGGTTGTGCCGAAGTTGATTAAATACTATAAGCAGAATAATAAATAAACAAAAAGGGAGTGGAAAAGGAGTTAACGGAAGTTAGCTCGTTTCACTCGCGGAGTTAACAGACAATAGTTTGATGTCTAACAGCTTTACCGACATAATAGCATGGAAGGAGTCCCACAAATTCGTTCTTCTTGTTTACAATATTACTTCAACGTTTCCGGAAGAAGAGAAGTTTGGACTTTACTCACAATTCAGACGTGCGGCAATATCAATTCCGGCAAATATAGCCGAGGGATATAGAAAAATTGGAAAGGCTGACAAGTTGAGATTTTTAAACATATCACAAGGAAGTCTTGAAGAATGCAGATATTACATTATTCTTTCCAAAGACCTCGGATATATTGACGAACAGACTTTTCAGCAACTATTTAACGCATTGGAAAGAACAAGCTGGTTTCTTAACTCATACGCAAAAGGAATAATAGACAATAATGCGATGAAAAAATAAAGCTAATGTCCGTTAACTCCGACTCGTGAAACGAGCTTACTCCCGTTAACTCCCGTTAACTCCCATATAAACAGAATTAAATTATGGCAAACTATTATACCGACCATCCGGAGCTTGAATTCCACCTTAACCATCCGCTGATGCAGCGAATTGTGGAATTGAAGGAACGCAACTTCGCAGACAAAGACGAATATCCGGAGGCGCCCGTTGACTATCAGGACGCAATAGAGAATTATAAAAGAGTGCTCGACATTACCGGCGACATCGCGGCTAACGTGCTCGAGCCGAACAGTGAGTCTGTTGACGAAGAGGGACCGCACCTCGTTGACGGACGAATGATTTACGCCGAGAAGACATACGAAAACCTCGACGTAACCCGCAAGGCAGGTCTTTGGGGCTTGTCGATGCCCCGTCGTTACGGCGGACTCAACATGCCGATTACTCCTTATTCAATGGCGTCTGAGGTGGTAGCTGCCGCCGACGCCGGTTTCCAGAACATCTGGAGCCTTCAAGACTGTATCGAGACGCTTTATGAGTTCGGCAGCGAGGAGCAGAGAAAGAAGTACATTCCGCGCGTTTGTGCCGGCGAGACGATGAGTATGGACCTTACCGAGCCTGACGCCGGCTCCGACTTGCAGCGCGTCATGCTGAAAGCCACATACAGCGAGGAAGACGGTTGCTGGCTGCTCAACGGCGTCAAGCGTTTCATAACGAATGGAGATTCAGACATACACCTTGTCCTCGCACGTAGCGAAGCTGGCACAAAAGACGGTCGCGGACTGTCAATGTTCATTTATGACAAAAACCAAGGCGGTGTAACAGTTCGCCACATCGAGCACAAACTCGGCATTCACGGCTCGCCGACATGTGAGCTTGTCTATAAAAACGCAAAAGCCGAGATTTGCGGAAGCACCCGCTTGGGACTTATAAAATATGTCATGGCACTTATGAACGGCGCCCGTCTGGGCATCGCCGCACAGAGTGTGGGTGTCAGTCAGGCAGCTTACAACGAGGCTCTTGCTTACGCCAAGGACCGCAAACAGTTCGATCAGGCAATCGTTCACTTCCCCGCCGTTTACGATATGCTGTCCCGCATGAAGGCGAAACTTGACGCAGGACGCAGCATTCTGTATCAGACGGCGCGTTACGTCGACATCTACAAGGCATTGGAAGACATTTCAAACGAGCGCAAGCTCACGCCCGAAGAGCGTCAGGAGTTGAAGAAATACACCCGTCTTGCCGACGCATTCACTCCTCTTGCCAAGGGTATGAACTCAGAATATGCCAATCAGAACGCCTACGACGCAATACAGGTGCACGGCGGTTCGGGCTTTATCATGGAGTACAAGAGCCAGCGTCTGTATCGCGACGCGCGCATCTTCTCTATCTACGAAGGCACGACACAGCTCCAAGTGGTGGCCGCAATACGTTACATCACAAACGGAACGTACCTCGGAATGATAAAAGAGATGCTTGCAAACGAGGTCAGCGAAGAGCTGAAACCGTTGCAGATACGCGTCAGCAAGCTCGTCGAGACTTACGAACAGGCTGTCAACTACGTTAAGGAAACGGGCTGTCAGGAGACTCAAGACTTCCTTGCACGCCGCCTGTACGAGATGACCGCCGACATAATCATGTCTCTCTTGATCATCGACGACGCCACACGCGCACCGGAACTCTTCACCAAGAGCGCCAACGTTTACGTCCGTCATGCCGAAGCCGAGGTAACAGGTCACGCAGCATACGTAAAGAATTTCATCTCGGAAGACCTCGTTAACTTCCGTGCAATGGAACAAACGGCAGAATAAAATTTTAGGAGTTAAGGAGTTAAAGGAGTTATCGCTCCCTACGGTCGCTAAGGAGTTAAGACAATAGCGTTGAGGAGTAAAGACTATGGCGTTGAGGAGTAAAGACAAAGGCGTTGAGAAGTCAAGCCACAACTTTTAGGCGATAACCATAAGACATACGTCTTAACTACTTTAACTTCTTAACTCCTTAACTCCCAATCATTCAAACATCGTTGAGATGTTTAACATAAATAAAGGCGTTACAGTGAAGCAAACACGGTGACGCCTTTATTCTTTTCCTACCTCAACCGAGACCTGCGTTACATGCTTACGCCCTCCGGCTTGGTGGCTTGGGCGTCAAACTCGCGCCACGAACGGTATGTCCAGACAAGCGACTTGCTCTTTACCGTCTTGATATCGGCAAACTTAACTATCTTACAAGTACGCATGGCGCAAGGCCAACCGTTGTAAAAGAAGTTGTAATCTTCAAGCTGCGTGACCGTAACACCCGCGTTCAAGCTGTCTTGCAAGACCTTTCGAGTCTTGTCGGCGATGCTGTCTTGCAGCAACATTCCAAAGACATTGCCGACAAGTTCCACCGTTTCGTCGCGAGTAAGGCGTATTTCCGACTTGCCGCCGATGGTATAATCATCTTCAAAACTATAATCATCGTACGCCTCATAGCCTGCAAACACGGTCGTGACGGTAGAGTCTTTCTCGCTATCGTCAACCTTTGTGGTGCCGATATTAAAGACGTTGCCGTGCAAGCCGAAAAGCATTGATATCTCGTCGTAAGCCGACATAATGCCCTTTTCCGACGAATAAACAAGTTTAAGGAGTGTTTCATAACGCGCTCTCGGCATCACCGAGTCCAAACCCGGATTGACTTTGTACATCGAATCGAGCATCAGCGTAAAGCCGTCCTTCATCTTGTCGCGTATCTCTTTCCAGTTTTTAATGCCTGTAATGGTTCCCACGTCGTTGGTGGTGAACACCGCACGCGTCTCTTTAAACATGTCGGTGAGAGTCTTCAACGTGTTTTTCGACACGTCGTCGCTCATCTCCCTGCCTCCGTACTCTGTTTTTCCGGGTATGAACTCGATTGTATAACCATTTGAAGTAGAGTCCGTTACGACGAGCATAAACTCCTCGGTTTTCTCCTTGTCGTTCTTCAACGTGTCGGTGTCGTTCTTTATCTTGAACTCTTCCGAAACGTAACGATACTTCATCGTATCGCCTTTGGCAAACCAGGCGATGACCGATATTGTCGAGTCAGACGAGGCATCATTGCCCGTTACACGCGCCGTGCGGTTGCCGGCAACGCCGAAACACACAATCATCGACACCAGAACAACAGTAAAAAGTCTTGCTTTCATAATTTGAAAAGTTATATTCAGACATTATCTTTTTATGCGACAAAGCGCCGGCAGCACACCAAAGGCACTTCATTCACTATAATTGCAAAGATACGGACAAAAGGTTAAATACAAAAAAAAAACGCAAAAGAATTTTAATATTATTACGTTTTATTGCCTTTTATATGCTTTTTAGACATGAAAAATACATTAGACTTGAAATAAAGAGGAGTTAGTTTCAGGAGTCAAGACAAACGATTGATGTGTATAAGCATTTGTCTTCACTCCTGAACTTCTGCACTTCTGTACTCCTAAATCAAAACTTCTGTACTTCCGTAAAGTACAATTCTTCCCTTTACGGTCGGCAGAGAGCCTCGCAGACGCGATCCTGAAAGCGTCTGCCCGTCGAGGCGTGACGTATTCCCATGTTCATTATCGAGAAGCAGATGACGTGCCCGTTGGGTGCCGTAAGATACCCGGCAAGGGCGCTGACGCCCGTCACGGTGCCCGTTTTGGCGTGAACATTGCCACGCGCATACCCGTTTTTCATGCGGCTGCCGAGTGTTCCGTCCTCTCCGGCGATGGGCATCGACTCGTACAGATACGGATAGATGCGTGGCGAATGGTAAGCATATTTAAGAAAGGCGACTTCAAGTTCGGGTGACACATAATTGTAAAGAGACAGTCCACTACCGTCGGCGATGTAATACGAAGAGGTTTTGAAACCGAGGTCGGATATGAGACGGTTTACCTGCTGCCGTCCCGTCTTAGCCGTGGCAGGTCGCGACGGCGCCGCGTCAGACGCCATAAGGTAGAACAATGTCTCTGCATAGAGGTTGTCACTCTTCTTCATCAGGCGCGGCAGAATAGCCGTTACGGGGCGCGAGATGACGCAAAGCTCCTGTGCGTCGCGCGGCATGCGCCCCGTCCGCATGGTGCCTTCCACTACCACACCCGCCTTTGCCAGACGTTTTGCAAGCCTTTCGAGAAAATTGTTCTTGCCCGATACGAGCAGCGGCGAGAGCACGGGGTTGTCGTCGTCCCAGCACCATCCTTCGCCCAACAGCTTGTCGTCCTTCATCGTAAGGTCAGCACAAAGCGAGCCTTTTATCGTGTCGACGCCGAGGCGCAGTATGTCGTTGGCAAATGTTTCGAGGTCGTTTCCGTCGAACGCAGGGTCGAAACCGCCCTTGCACCACACGTCGCCATGTAGCACGCTGTCCCTCACCTCGCCCGTATAGGCAAGCCTCGTGCGGTATTCATGGTCATGTCCGAGGCGGTCGAGTGCCGTAACGGAGACAATCATTTTCATCGTGCTTGCCGGTCGCAGGAGCTGTCTCTCGTTGTGGCGGTAGAGCACCGAGTCGGCGGTAAGGTCGTAGACGAGCATTCCCACGGTTGAAGTCTCGAACATATCGGCAGTAAGAAGCTTGTCCAGACGTATGCGTATGCTCTCTTCCCAAGGCAGCTCGCGCTCTTCTATCAGCGTGTCTGCCTCCGCCGTGTCGGTCAGTAGGGTGTCCGTCCTCGCGTCATCTGTCATGCGCGGAGCAGCGCCGGCACCCCCGGCAAGCGTAATACAGGGCAGCGTAAGGAGCGCAAATACTGCCGGAAATAATATCTTTGTAAGTTTTATATCGTTCATTTTAAATTCACAATTATTGTTTCTCTACCGCCTCCTGCCGCCGTTTCAGCTCTCTTACGAACGCTTCCTCGTCAACGGGTTGCACGGCAATGATGTGCCCCGCGCCATATTCCAAGGCGACGAACCTTACAGGCAACAACTTGTGGCGCACCGTCTCGACACGTGTTATGTCGCCCACACGGACAACCGTCTGCCGTGAAAGGCGCCCGCGGTCGATGACGAGCATGCCGTCTGAGGTAAAGACGTAGACCGTGTGTACTATCCTTTCGACCATCAGCAGCGTTGCAATCATCAGCGCAAAACCTATCACCGCGTTAGCCGTGGTGCGGTTCCAAAGGAAGAACAGCGCTGCCGCCGCAACGATGATTACGGCGAGATAGCTGACCCACGTGGCACGATAATGAAAGGTTCGGTTCATCTTTTACGGTTTTCGGTTAAGTAGCGGCGACAAGCGTAGCCACGGCTTACAACTGCAAAAGTAGCGAAAAACCGAGAACTATACAAGATAAAAGGTGGTGAAACGCCCTTTTATTTTTATTGCCGAGACACATCCTGCCTTATCGAAGACAGCGGAATTATTTGAAGATGACGATTACGAATGGTACAGGCAACAGAAATTTGCATCACGGCCGAAGCGTTGTTTCATCATGATTTTGGTAAAAAATCCACAACAAAAATATTTTTCATTTTAGAAAAGTAACTGCTAACGGATGTTAAGATACAAGTATATGAAACGCCATATACTTAACATTAATTCACCTTTGCAGGCATATTATAGTCGAAAAAACAAGTTTTTTCGCTCCAAAACCTTGCTTTTTTCAT
>CAJMQT010000052.1 GCA_905215655.1 uncultured bacterium
CGCACAGACATTTGGAACTCTCGTAACGAAAGCCTATGAATAATGCAGGTTAAGACACAAACGATAGAAAATCTAATGACCGATTTGGGTTAAACATTCCGCCTTGTAAGCCTTGTTTTTCAACTATTTATCTGCAATTTTTGTGATTTTACATCTTTGTTTGAAATTTATTGATTATTTTTGTGCGTTGAAGGGGCGTCAAAAATAAGTAAGTTACCGGAAGTTAGTGGCTTACGTCACAGGTCGTTGACATCCGGAGCGGAGTGATACTCCTGTTAACTCCTTTTTGATATAGAACCCTTTATGACCTAAATCGAAAAATTTTTAATAATACTAAGAGAATAACTATGGACAAAGTAATGAGCATTCCGGAGTTAACCTTGAAATGCGAGGAAATCAGAAAACGTTTGATGGAGGTGGTCTATAAGGCGAAAGCCGGACACATCGGTGGCGACCTGTCGTCGCTGAACGTTCTGACGGCGCTTTATCTGCGCGTCATGAACGTAGACCCGAAAAACCCGAAAATGGAAAACCGCGACAGGTTTATAATGAGTAAAGGACATTGCGTCGAGGCGCTTTACAGCGTGCTTGAAGCAAAAGGCTTTATGACGAAAGAGATGCTTGATACGTATGGCGATTATCTTTCGGTACTTGCCGGACACCCGACGATAGAAGTTCCGGGTATTGAGTTCAACAGCGGTGCTTTGGGACATGGTCTGTCAATCGGCGTTGGATGCGCCATCGCGGCAAAGATGGACAAGAAACCGTATCGTACCTACGTGCTCATGGGCGACGGCGAGCAGGGCGAAGGCTCCATCTATGAGGCAGCAATGGCAGGCAGCAACTATAATCTTGACAACCTCGTGGCAATGATTGACCGCAACGGTCTTCAAATATCAGACACGACGGAAAACGTTATGAAACTCGAATCTGTCGGCGACCGCTGGCGCGCCTTTGGCTGGGATGTTCACGACGTTGACGGAAACGACATGGGCGAGATAGTCAACTGCCTCGAAACGATAGACTATAACAACGGCAAACCGCACATGGTGGTGCTGCATACCACAAAGGGATTTCACGTTTCTTACATGGAAAACGTGCTGAAATGGCACCACGGCGTGCCCACGCCCGAGCAGTATGAAGAGGCGATGACAGAGATTTCAAACCGTATCGAAGAACTTAAAAAGAATTGTTGAGAAAATGGAAATAAAGAGTGTTGCCTGCCGTAAAAGTTTTACCGACACAATGTTGGAACTTGGCAAGAAAGATAAGAATATCGTAGCTGTAACTACCGACGCCCGCGGCTCTGTCACGCTGACCGACTTTGCGAAAGAACTGCCCGAGCAGTTTGTTGAGTGCGGAATTGCCGAACAGGACGCCGTAGGCATAGCTGCCGGTCTCGCGTCATGCGGAAAGAAGGTCTTCGTGTGTGGTCCGGCATGTTTCTACGTGGCACGAAGCCTTGAACAGGTAAAGGTTGACATTGCCTATTCAAACCAGCCGGTAAAAATTCTCGGTGTCAGCGGCGGCGTAGCTTACGGCGCTTTGGGCGCAACCCATCACAGTTTACACGACATCGCCGCCCTGCGGACATTCCCCGGCATGCAAATCGTACTGCCGTGTGACGCCCGCCAGACGCGTAAACTTGTAGAGCAGCTGGTTGATTATCCGCACCCTGTTTATGTACGTGTCGGCAGAAACGCCGTGCCCGATGTTTATGAAAATGACGACTTTGATTTTGAAATAGGTAAATCCGTACAGTTGCAAGATGGTAAAGATCTCACTATAATCGCCACCGGCGAGACTGTCTACCACGCTCTCGAAGCCGGTAAGCGCCTCACAGCTGAGGGCATAAGCACCCGCGTGATAGACATGCACACGCTGAAACCCGCAGACACGGACGCCATCTTGCGCGCAGCCCGCGAGACGGGACGTATCATCACGGTCGAGGAACACAGCATGTTCGGCGGTCTCGGAGCGATAGTAGCGGAGACTGTCAGCCAGAATTGCCCCGTCCCGATGCGCATACTTGGTATTCCCGACGAGAACGCAATACACGGAAAACCCCTCGAAATATTCAAGTATTACAAGCTTGACGCCGACGGCATTTACGCTACGGCAAAGGAATTTGTGGGATAAAAAGAGCCCCTCCCCAGCCCTCCCGAGGGAGGGAGTAGGGATTACTAACCCTCAAAGCTAACATCTTTTCCTCCCCCTCGGGGAGGTCAGGAGGGGGCTACTTCTTCTCTTACCTAAATTTTCTTACCATGAAATATATTATAACGATTGACCAGAGCACCTCTGCGACAAAAGCGGTGGTATTCAATGAGCAATGCCGGCTTATCTGTCGTAAGAATGTGGCTCACAAACAATATTATCCCAAACCCGGATGGGTGGAGCACGACGCTGAAGAGATTTATCGAAACACCGTCGAGGCGGTGAGAGAGGCTGTCGGCACAATAGAGGATGAGAACATTTCATATTCGTTGGCGATAACTAACCAACGCGAGACGGTGGTCGTATGGAACCGTCTTAGCGGCAAGCCCGTCTATAACGCCGTCGTTTGGCAATGTCAGAGAGGTGCAGATATATGCGAAGACCTGCGCCAACGCGGTTTTACAGAGATGATACGGGAACGCAGCGGACTCCTTATCGACCCGTATTTCGCTGCAAGCGGCGTTAAATGGATACTCGACAACGTTGACGGCGCGCGTGAAGCCGCCGACAGGGGAGAGTTGCTTATGGGTACGATAGACACTTGGCTGATATGGAAACTGACGCAAGGCAAGGTTCATGCGACCGATTATACCAATGCGTCACGTACCTTGTTGTTTAACATTCATACGCTTGACTGGGACGACGAACTGCTCGAATTGTTCACCATTCCGCGCAGCATGCTGGCAAAACCGATGCCTTGTGACTCTGTGTTCGGCGAGACGACGGTTGATGGATTGTTCTCCGAGCCGATACTGATAGCCGGCGTCATGGGCGATTCGCACGGCGCCTTGGCAGGTCAGATGTGCTTTGATGCCGGTATGGGAAAGGCAACCTACGGCACAGGCTCTTCCGTAATGGTAAACATCGGCGAAGAACCGATAAAAGCTCCCGAGGGACTCGTTACATCAGTTGGTTTTGCGACGAAGGATAAAGTGTTCTATGCCTTCGAAGGAAACATTCATTGCACAGGTGCCACAATCAAATGGATGACCGATAAACTGAAACTTATCGACAGTCCGGCGGAAGTGGAACAACACGCGTTAAGCGTTCCTGACAACGGCGGAGTATATCTTGTGCCTGCGTTTGCAGGGCTCGGGGCACCGTGGTGGAACTCACAGGCAAAGGCGATGATTTGCGGAATGACGCTCGCAACGGAAAGAGGGCATGTCTGTCGCGCCGCTCTTGAAGCGATAGCTTACCAGATAAAGGACCTTATCGACCTTATGACGGGGCATGCCGGCATCACGCTCAAAGAGCTCAGGGTGGACGGCGGACCCACGAAGAACAAACTCCTCATGCAATTCCAGGCAGACATGCTCGACGCCTGTATCAACCGCTCCGACGTGGAAGAGGCGTCGGCGATGGGCTCGATGATAATGAACGGACTCGCAAGAAACGTATGGAAAAACCTTGAAGAGGTGTCGGCGCTACGTACAACGGACAACCGCGTTTATCCGAACATGGACGAACAGGATCGCGAACGGCTGTACGCCGGATGGACAAATGCCGTCCATACGGTTAATGGAAAATAGATATTATATAAAAACACTTTAAATTTATAACATATGAAGAAACAAGCACAGGCGGGAAAAGAGACCTTCGGTCTTATCATCGGAACCCGCGCATACTTTAATTCAGAGCTTGCCGTCGATGTGCGCAAGACATTATTGGAAGAACTGGATAAAGCCGGATACGGCTATGTGATATTGGACGAGGAAGATACGCCCACCGGAGGTTCTATGGAAACGGTTGAGGACGGAAAACGCTGCGCTGCTCTGTTCCGCGCAAACCGCGACGAGATAGACGGCATCATCGTATCTTTGCCCAACTTCGGATTTGAGGTTGGCATAATCAACGCCATCAGTCGTGCCGAACTCAACGTGCCGGTTCTGGTACAGGCGTGCGACGACCGCAACGACAAAGTAGACCTCGACAGCCGTCGCGACGCTTTCTGCGGTAAAATTTCGGTATGCAATAACCTTTATCAATGCGGCATTCCGTTCACCGATACAACGTTCCACACATATTCCATTCACAGCGATTTGCTGATGAAAGACGTTCACAAGTTTGCCGCTATATGCCGCGTGGTGCGCAAGTTGTCGCACGCCCGCATAGGACAGATAGGTACACGTCCGCTCGGATTTAACACCTGCCGTTACAGCGAGAAACTGTTACAGGCAAGCGGAATAACAATTGTGCCCGTGGATCTGAGCGAGATAATGTTCAACGCGCAGCGGATTGACAACGACTCCGCCGAACTTAAAGCCAAAATTAGCGAGATCTGCCACTACGCCGAAGTGCCGGAGGCATACAAGGAGAAGGTATCATTACAGGCTAAGTTTGGTCTCGCCGTGGAGCATTGGATTGATGCAAACGAGGTGGATGCCGTAGCGATACAATGCTGGGACTCGCTCGAACAGAACTACGGATGCGCCGCTTGCGTAACAATGAGTATGCTCGGAGAGAAACTCATTCCGTGTGCCTGCGAGACGGATATTGCCGGCGCCGTGTCGATGTACGCTCTGAGTCTTGCGGCAGGACAGCCCGCGGCGCTGCTTGACTGGAACAACAACTTTGCCGAAGACCGCAACAAATGTGTTTGCACGCACTGCGGAAACTTCCCGAAGAGTTTCGTCAAGAACGACTTGAAGCTCGGAACGCTCGGCGTTTTGGGACGCACCTTGGGTAAGGTCAACACTTTCGGAGCCGTTTACGGCAAGTGTACCGAGGGTGAGTTTACTTATTTCCGCATCTCGACAGACGACACATTGGGACGCATCAAGGCATATCTCGGCAAGGGCGACATGACCAACGATCCTTACGGAATGGACGGATGTATCGCCGTAACGCAGGTTAACGACCTGCAAGGACTTATGAAGTTCATCTGCAAGAACGGTTTTGAACACCACGTAGCGATGGTCCGTAGTGATGTTGTCGACATCCTCGACGAGGCAATCAACAACTATCTCGGCTGGGATTTGTACATCCATGAATAATTATTAACATGAGGAAGTTGGCGAAAGGATTTGCCCGCCAAGCTTCCTCTTTTTTCATTTAAGGTTTTAAAGATATAAAAAACTAAGCTTATGTTTGAAGGACAGCCCAAAGGGCTTTATGCGTTGGCGCTCGCTAATACGGGCGAACGCTTTGGTTATTACACGATGATTGCGGTTTTCGCGTTGTTCCTCAGAGCTAATTTCGGTTTGACTCCGGGAATGGCAGGCACAATTTACAGTTCGTTCCTGATGCTTGTTTACTTCTTGCCGCTTATCGGTGGTATTCTTGCCGACAAGTTTGGTTATGGCAGGATGGTGACAATCGGTATTGTCGTGATGTTCGCCGGTTATGTGTTCCTGTCCGTTCCGTTGGGCAGCAATACTGTCGCACTTGTTTCAATGCTTGCCGCATTGATATTCATAAGTTTCGGAACGGGTCTGTTTAAAGGCAACCTGCAAGTAATGGTGGGTAATCTTTATGATGACAAGAAGTACGCCGCCAAGCGCGATTCGGGCTTTTCGATTTTCTATATGGCTATAAACATCGGCGCGCTCTTTGCTCCCACGGCAGCGATACGCATCAAGGAATACGCAGAGACGAGTCTCGGCTATTCAAGCAACGACGCCTACCACTTCTCGTTTGCCGTTGCCTGTGTGTCTCTTATCTTGTCGATGGCTATTTATTATGCGTTCCGCAGCACGTTCCGTCATGTAGAAGGCAATGGTCCGGCAGCAAAGAAAGATGGTGTGAAGACCGACGAACCCGAGCTTTCAGCAAAAGAGACGAAAGACCGTATCGTTGCCCTCTGCCTTGTCTTCGCGGTCGTTATATTCTTCTGGATGGCGTTCCATCAGAACGGACTCTCATTGACTTATTTCGCCGATGAGTTCACGGCAAAGACTTCTACGGGCGTTCAGAGCATGGCTTTCGACGTTGTCAACCTTGTTATGATTATCTTCATCGTGTACGCCGGTTTCTCTCTGGCTCAGAGCAAGAGTGGCAAGGCAAAGGGCTTTTCTGCCTTGGTTATCGTTGCCGCGCTTGCCGTGCTCTATTATAAGTACACCTGTCTTGAAGGCAGCGTTGACGTCAGCGCACCTATCTTCCAGCAGTTCAACCCGTTCTATGTCGTTGCCCTTACTCCGGTGAGCATGGCGATATTCGGATATTTAGGTTCAAAAGGTAAAGAGCCGTCTGCTCCACGCAAGATCGCTTATGGTATGTTGGTAGCCGGAGTCGCTTATCTCGTAATGGTTGCCGCATCAATGGGTCTGCTCACTCCTAACGAACAGAAGGTTGCCGGCGATGCAGCCGTGTTCGCATCACCCAACTGGCTTATCGGCACATACCTCATCCTTACGTTCGGCGAGTTGCTTCTCAGTCCCATGGGTATAGCCTTTGTGTCAAAGGTGGCACCTCCCAAATATAAGGGAATGATGATGGGTGGATGGTTTGTTGCCACCGCGATAGGTAATCAGCTCGTGCTTGTGGGCGGCGTGCTTTGGGGCGATTTGCCTCTGTGGGCAGTATGGAGCGTGTTCATTGTTCTCTGCCTGCTTTCGGCTGCGTTCATGTTTGCAATCATGAAACGTCTGGAGAAAGTTTGTTAATCTGAATAAGAAGTAAACAAGTTGACAAGTAAACGAGTAAACAAGCAGATTAGCTTGTCCACTTGTTTGCTTGTCAATTTTTTTTATTATCCATCATAACATATTTTTATAATGAGTAAAATCAAATTAATCCTATCTCTTATTATTGCCTTGTTCTGTTCAGACGTTCTTTTTGCCGACGTCTTTGCCGATAAAATCGAGACGGAACGGACGGGACGGAGAGACTCTGTCTTGCAACAGATAACCGGCGCGCGGCAGCCCGGGCGGACAATCTTCATCACACGCCTCGGCGCGAAAGGCGACGGCGTGAGCGACTGTAAGCCGGCTTTTGACCGGGCGATGAGGCTTGCCGAGAAGAAGGGTGGGGCGCATATAGTCGTCCCGAAAGGCGTTTATCTTGTGAAAGGACCGATACATTTAGTGAGCGATGTCAACCTCGAGATAAGCGAGTGCGCTGTCATACGGTTCTCGCCCGAGCCGAAATATTATCTGCCCGCCGTCAAAACGAGTTGGGAAGGAACGTTCGTCAATAATTACAGTCCGTTCATTTACGGCTACAATCTTCATGACGTTTCCATTACCGGACGAGGCACGATTGACGGAAACGCTGCGTCGACATTCGCCACATGGAGGGCAAGACAGAAACAGGCGCAACGCCGGAGCAGGGAAATGAACCATAAGGAGACGTCCGTCGAAAAGCGTGTCTTCGGTGAAGGCGACTGGCTCAGACCGCAACTGATACAGCTTTTCGGGTGCAGAAACGTGACCCTCTCTGACATATTCATAACAAACTCTCCGTTTTGGTGCGTTCATCTTCTGAAAAGCGAGAACATCATCTGCCGCCGCCTGCGTTATGATGCCAAACTCGTCAACAACGACGGCATCGATCCCGAATACTCGCGAAACATCCTGATAGAAGACATTGAGTTCAACAACGGCGACGACAATGTTGCGATAAAGAGCGGACGCGACAACGACGGTTGGACGACGGGTACGCCATCGGAAAACATCATCATACGCCGCTGCCGCTTCAAGGGGCTTCACGCCGTGGTGATAGGCAGCGAGATGTCTTCCGGAGTGCGTAATGTCTTTGTGGAAGACTGCACCTTTGCCGGCTATTGCAAGCGCGGAATATACATCAAGACAAATCCTGACCGTGGCGGATTTGTAAGAAACCTTTACGTAAAGAACTGTGAGTTTGACGAAGTGGAAGACCTCTTCTATGCCACGAGCATGTATGCCGGCGAGGGGCTGGACAACAACAAGTTCTCGACGGTTGAAAACCTCTATGTCGACGGGCTGCGTTGCCGTAAGGTGCGTAACGCCGGACTGGTGTTGCAAGGCACCGTAGCCAAGCCGATAACCAACGTTGTTTTCAGAAACGTAGACATCGGCGAAGTGGGCAACGCCGTAAGTTTTGACAATACCGAGGGCGTTGTCATGACCGATTGTCATCTTGGCGGAATAGCCGGAGTGCCCACTCAGGCATCTCAAAAAGACAATCTTTTCAAATAACAAGCAACGTTATTTTTTATAGTTGTAAACGGCTTTGTAACTTATTGATAATCAGATGTATTGCGAAAGGCGGTCTTTTAGCTTGTAAAAGACCGCCTTTTAGCGTGTAAAAGCTTGCCTTTCGCCTTGTAAAAGTTAGCCTTTTACATGCTGAAAGATTATTCAATTTTGAATGGTTGAAAAGGTGATGGGGTGAAAAGGTATATTAATGAATATGCTTATCGCCTGAACTTGCGATACAGTTTCCATGCAAGCAGGAAGCCGTCCAGCAGTCCCGTGCCCATGTTCAGCATGGACGCAAGGTTAAATCCCTTCTTTCTCGGCGCCTCGTTGCGGAACAGGTCTTTCCACATCACGCCCATTTGGTCGCCGTCTTTTCTTATTTCGGCAAGCACTCTCTCCCTTTCTTGGCTTATCTCACTTATCGAAGTGAACGCCCTACGCTTGTTCTCCATGTCGCTCATAATCGTTTACTCCATTAACAAACCTGAGATGAACTTGACCAACGGCTTCTCGATCCACTTCTTGCGGAAGACGAAAAACAGGATGAATACCGCCGCATAGATTGCCGCAACGATGCAGAACGCGCCCGTGTAACCCACCGTCGGCGCGATGGCGAACGCCAACGCAAAGGAAAGATAGATTGAAATGGCAATCAGGATGAGGGAAAATAATATAAAAAGAATTAAAGCCGTGATAAGTTTCACGCCTTTTTCGATTATATCGAGCTTCATGTATTCCTTCTGAAGCCCGATATAATGCTTTGCCAACTGTACCAGTTGTCCTATTGTTTCAATGTTTCTGTCGTTTGAGAACATTGTCAACATTGTTTTCGTTTAAACCTCTTCCGGTTCTGTCGCGTCTTTGATGTCTTCCACGAGGTCGCACACTTCTTTGCGGCTCAGCTTCACGTTGTGTTTCTTGCAGAAGTCGTCTATCGCGTCAGTAATCTTTTCACGTGTGTCTTTTCCCGTTTCCGGAGCCAGCAGCAAGCCCAGAGCGGCTCCTGCAATCGCGCCTCCGAAGAATGCGCCGATGTAACCTAATGTCTTCATAATTATAAATATTTATTGGTTAAACATAATGTCCGTTTCAGCAACTTGCCGCCCGTACCGTGACGTTTGTCAAGCCGTTGTACGATGTCTGTTAGCAAAAATAGCGATAATTAACCGAAAAACATTACATTTGTAGAAGTTTTTTGTTAAAAATAATGTATTTCCTTTATTTAACAAACTTTATGTACGGCAGATTGGCATGTTTGCCTCTTTTTGCGTAACTTCGCACGAAATTGTTTTGTTTTAAGAATAAGTTTTAAATCATAAATAACATTGCAAAGTATGAAAAAGTACATGGTATTGTGTGCCGGTCTTTGTGCCGCCGTGGCGTTTACAAGTTGTAAATCATCTGAAAGCGCTTACAGAAAGATGTATGAGAAAGCTCAGGCACAAGAAGGACAGGTCAACACTCCCGAACAAAACACGGAAGAAGTTGCCGTTGTCGCTCCCGTCGTAGAAAGACCCGCTACTGAAACAGTTGTCGTAGACAACGCGGACAACGTTCCCGTTCGCAGCGAGAGCCTCTCGGTAGTCAACGGCGCCGGTCTCAAAAATTTCAGTGTTGTCGTCGGTTCGTTCTCTGTCAAGGCTAACGCTGAAAGCTTGCAGAGCCGTCTTAAAGAGCGCGGATATGCCGCTCAGGTAGCTGTCAATTCGGCAGGCAACATGTATCGCGTCATCGCTTCGACCTTCGACGTCAAGACCGATGCCGTTCGCAGCCGTAACGAGCTGCGCGCGCAATATCCTGACGCATGGCTTCTGTATAACCAAAAATAATTCGCCGTGGCGCGAATATTGTCGATTGATTACGGCAAGAAACGTACAGGACTGGCTGTCACCGACCCGTTGCAGATCATAGCGAGCGGGTTGGTGACAGTCGCTACGTCTGAACTCTTCGATTATCTGCGTGCCTACATCGCCAAAGAGGCGGTGGAGCGCATCGTCATAGGAGAGCCGAAACAGGCAGACGGCAGTCCGAGCGAGAATATGGAACGGATAAAACAATTCGTAAACCGCTGGCGTAAAGCCGTTCCTGACGTCCCGATAGAATTTTACGACGAACGTTTCACGTCCGTACTTGCCCACAAGGCGATGCTCGACGGCGGTCTGCGCAAGAAAGCAAGGCAGAACAAGGCTCTTGTGGATGAAATCAGCGCAACGATAATCTTACAGGATTACATGAATTCGAGACGGCGTTAGCCGCTTGCCAATCACTTCATCCCATCGCTGTAAGGCAGGTAAAAAGATGTCAAGACGTTACGGACGCTTAGCCGTAAAGTGTTGGAAACCGCATCGTAATATGTGAAAATATATTCTCGAAGAACTTTTGTTATAACCAATTAATTTATAAATCAAGTGATCTTACCGATTTACACATATGGTCAGCCGGTATTAAGAAAAGAGTCACAGGACATTACCGCCGACTATCCCGAGCTGAAACAGCTCATCGCAAACATGTTTGAGACGCTCACGGCGTCAGACGGCGTGGGGCTCGCAGCACCCCAGATAGGTCTTAATATCCGCCTTGCCGTGATAGACCTTGACGTCCTTGCCGACGATTTTCCCGAATACAAAGACTTCCGCAAGGCGTATATCAATCCTCACATCCTTGAATACGACGACACCAAGACAGAGACGATGGAGGAAGGATGCCTCTCGCTGCCCGGCATACATGAGAATGTGAAGCGCCCCACACGCATCAAGGTAAAATATATGGACGATGACTTCAACGAGCACGAAGAGTGGGTTGAAGGTTATCTGGCTCGCGTCATGCAGCATGAGTTTGACCATCTTGACGCCAAAGTCTTCATCGACCGTGTCTCGCCGCTGCGCCGTCAGCTCGTCAGCAGCAAGCTGAAAGCGATCATGCAGGGACGTTTTCGCTGCGGATACCGCACGAAAGTGGCAAGAAAAAATTGAAAGATTGAAAAGTTGAAAGATTGAAAAGTTGACAAGTAAACAAGTAGACAAGTGAACAAGCTAATCGGCTCGTCTACTTGTCTACTTGTTTCTCGTCAACTCATAAAAGCTAATCGGCTCGTTTACTCGTCCCTTGTCTCTCGTCAACTCATAAAATATTATGCGCGTATTATTTGTGTCTTTACTATTGTTCGTGTCTCTCGGAATGTCTGCCCAGTTCAGGACAGACAGGCTGATTGACGTGGGACGCAGCGCGCTTTACTACGAAGACTATGTTCTTTCAATACAATATTTCAACCGGGTCATAACTTCCAAGCCCTATCTTTACGAGCCGTGGTTTTATCGCGCCGTTGCCAAGTTTTATCTGGACGACTACGTCGGAGCGGAAAAGGACTGCTCGGAGGCGATAAAGTTAAACCCCTTTGTTTCTGATGTCTTTGAACTCAGAGGCTTATGCTTCATCCGTCAGGGACGATTTGCCGACGCCGTGACCGATTACGACAAGAGCATAAGTTTCAATCCTTACAATAAGAGCCTTTGGTACAACCGCGTCCTCTGTCGGATTGAAGACAAAGATTATGACGGAGCGGACGCCGATCTTGACTCGATGACGTCGATGTGGAAGAACTATGCCAAGGCTTACTCCCTTAAAGCCGAGGTATGCCTGCACCGTAAGGACACGCTCGCCGCGGCGAAACATCTTGACCGCAGCCTTGAAGTAGACCCGTACGACGGCAATATATGGAGCATGCGCGCCATGATAAGCCTTTCACAGCGTCAATGGAAAGGAGCCGACGAGCAGCTCTCAAAAGCAATCCACCTTAAACCGACCACCGCCGGACTTTATGTCAACCGCGCACTTGCACGTTATAACATAAATAATCTGCGCGGAGCGCTTGCCGATTATGACAAGGCGCTTGAACTCGAACCCGACAACTTCCTTGCCCATTACAACCGCGGACAGCTGCGTGTGCAGGTGGGAGACGACAACCGTGCGATAATCGATTTCGATTATGTGGTCAAAATGGAGCCGGGTAACGTCATGGCTGTTTACAACCGCGCGCTGTTGCGTGAGAGGACGGGCAATATACAAGGGGCTATAAGAGACTATTCGACCATCATAAAGCAGTATCCTAACTTCTGGGCAGGACTGAGTCGCCGTGCCTCATGCTACCGTAAACTCGGAATGACGGCGAAAGCCGAGAACGACGAGTTCCGTATCTTCAAGGCTCAGATGAACAAACATTACGGAATACAGCCGCGTTGGAGCAAACAAAAGAAACACGAGGTGCGCAAGAAGAGTGAGATAGACTTTGACAAGTACAATCAGCTCGTGGTGGACGACGAACAGACCGTGTCGCATGAATATTCAACGGCTTACCGCGGACGTGTACAAAACCGCAAAGTCGATGTTGCGATCATGCCGATGTTCCACCTTTCTTACAATCGTTACGACAACGGACTGAACTCATATCAGGCGTATGATGCGGAAGTAGAGCACTTCAACACAACCGAAAAGCCACAATGCCGGCTGTATGTCGGTTGCAAAATCAAGACCCTTACGGAGTCGGAAACAAAGGATATATTCTCCGTCATCGACTCCCTGTCCGTCTTGATCGACGCCTCTCGTGACTTGCGCAAGGATAAAGGACTTATCCTTCAACGTGCCGTGGCGTACAGCGCGGTGCAGAATTATTCGGACGCCGTAAATGACCTGTCGGCATACATACAGATCGACAGCACGTCGGTTCTTGCATACTGGCAGCGCGCTTTCTGCCAATCGAGGATGAACGAATATGAGGCGTCGCACGGAAAAGACATAAAATTCATGACGGCAAGTGTTGTCGCTGACGTTGAAACAGCTATAAAGTTAAGTCCAAACAACGCATTCCTTTATTACAACCGCGGCAATCTTTACGCCGCCGGCAATGATTTCGCCCGTGCGACGGAGTGTTACACCAAGGCGTTGCAACTCGACCCGAAGTTTGCCGAGGCTTACTTTAACCGCGGCATTGTCTATATAAATATGAAAAAGACAGACACCGGCGTTCAGGATCTCAGTCGTGCCGGCGAACTCGGATTGTTCGACGCTTACAGCGTGATAAAGAAATACAGGCGCAAATGATTTATCTCAACTGATTTCTGTTGAGCTCCAATAGCTCGTTTTGTCAATAAAGGCGTGAATTCGGAATAATGTTTTTTTAGACTTTCCAACTTTGATTTGTCGAAATCACGTTATTTTAGTCATTGAGCTTTTTTTAGTGTCGGTGTCAATCACAGCCCGGAGGGCTGAACCATCAGTAACCGGGTGTGGAGGAACATCGCGACGACACGCCCGGAGTCAGAGTTTTTACACTAAATGCACCCGGAGTGGTGCTAC
>CAJMQT010000053.1 GCA_905215655.1 uncultured bacterium
TCGCCAGGCTCATAACCTGGAGGTCGCATGTTCGAGTCCTGCCTCCGCAACCAACAACGTCTGAAAGTGCTTGTTACAAAGCGTTTCAGACGTTTTTCTTTTTTATTGTCGGACAAAATTCGGAGAATGATATAAAAAAATAATGCACCCCTTGGCGCATTATTCAAAATATTAACGGCATTTTTGATACCACTCGCGCAGCATTCCGCGCGGCACACCGTTACGGACGGCATTATCCAAAGCAGCTTTTGCCTCTGTTCTACGGTCCAATACAAGAAGTATCTCAACTTTTGAGATGGTATAATCTTTATTTGACGGCTCACGTTTTACAGCCTCATTCCAATCATACAAGGCAGCGTCATACAGCTTGACCTCTGCCTCTACGCCGGCTCTCGCGGCATAAACCACGCTGCTGTCCGGATACATCTCGGCAAGATTATTCAGCCGATCCATCGCGTCGGTATGGCGTCCGAGCTGCATATAGGTGTAGGCAAGCCCCAATCCCGCCTGCATATTGCGTGGCGACAGTTTCAGAAAGTCCTCGTAATCATTCTTTGCAAGATTGTAACGACGAAGATTGTTGTAAGCAAAAGCGCGATAATACAAAGCGGAAAGATTGTCGGGGGCTTTCCGCAAAACTGTTCCACAGTCTTCTGCCGCAGCCTCCCAGTTGGAGAGTTGCAGATGAACGGCGGCTCTGTTAAGACACAAATCGACAGCGCCGGGACGGCGTGCCACCTGCGCGTTGAGCACATTTAACGAATCACGCCACTGTTTCAGCGTCTGTGCATGTGACACAGAGACGCTCAACAGCAGCGTGAATATGATAATAATTCTTGCTTTCAATGTTGCTTTTATTCTATATTTCAGTCGTTTCCGGAAAGCGGAAGAGTGCTTTCGGATAATCAGACATTACTGAAAAGCAGGCTTACTCTTTGTTTTCAGCATCAATAGCCTTAATCTTTTCGCGTACAAGATTTAAGTCATCTTTCAGCTTCAGCACCTTGCGGTTCATCTCATCGATAAGGCTGTTACCCTTCTTACTTGACACATTGAAAAATCCTATATTGTTTTCGTAAGTCTGGATTTCCTGCTTCAAACCATCGTATCTGCGCATCAGACGTGCCCGTTCGTTATCGAGTGCATCGGAACCTTTCTCGGCAACGCTCTTCAAGTTGTTCTTAAACTTGTCAAGACGGCGGCGTGCGGTGGTGATATTCAGCTCTTTATAGAGTTTGTCAAGTACCTCGTGATATTCTTTGTAAAGCTTGTCTTTCTCTTTGAAAGGCACGTGCCCTACCCCATTATATTGGTCAATGAGCTCGCGAACCTTTTCCTGAACATCATCTCCGGCGTTCTCTGCGAGGGCTTTAAGCTGTTCTATGATACCGCGCTTGGCGTCAAGGTTGGCGCGTTCCTCGTTCCGTGTGCCCGCGTTTGCATTGTTGCGAGCCTCAAAGAAGTGGTTGCATGCAGCAAGAAAGTCGTTCCACAGCGTGTCACCGAGCTTTTTCGGAACCACTCCGATGGTCTTCCATTCCTTTTGAAGTGCGATGAGTTTATCGCTCGTCGACTTCCAGTCGGTGCTGTCTTGCAGTGCCTGTGCCTTCTCGACGAGCGCCTTTTTCTTCTCAGCATTTGCCGCAAACTGCTGTTTCATGTCTTTGAAGAATTCGGCTTTACGGCTAAAAAAGCTGTCGCAAGATGTGCGAAAACGCTCGAAAATCTTGACGTTCATCTTCTGAGGAGCGAAACCTATTGTCTTCCATTCTGCCTGAATGGCGATTATTTCCTTTGTTTTCTTCTCCCAGTCGCCTGCGTTTTTGAGTTCTTCTTTTGCTATTTCTTCCACTTTCTCGCAGAGAGCTGTCTTCTTGGCGAGGTTCTCCTCTTCTTTGGCGCGCAGCTCTTCAAAGTGTTGTTGGTGGCGTTTGTTTATAACGGTTGACGCCGCCTTGAAACGTGCCCACAACTGTTCGCGCAGCTCTTTGGCAACGGGACCGGTCTCTCGGAACTCCTGATGCAACTTCTGCAACTGGTGGAAAGCGCTTATCACATCGCTTTCCTCACCGAGTTTTTCGGCTGCCTCACACAGACGAGTTTTAATTTCAAGGTTCTTTTTAAAGTCGTATTCGCGTGCTTCGCTGTTCAGTTTCAGCAAATCGTAAAACTGTTCGACGTACAGTTGGTAGTTTCTCCAAAGCTCGTTAGCCTTTTCCGCCGGCACGAGTTTGATGTCTTTCCATTCCTGTTGCAGCTTTTTGAAATCTTGATAAGACTTGTTTGCCTCTTCGGGCGACGTTATCATTGTTTTAATTTTCTCAATGATATCGAGTTTCTTTTTAAGATTTTCAAGTTTCTCTTTTTCCTGTTCCATGAATATTTTGGCGCGCTTCTCCTTGATGACGTTCATCTCCGCCTTGAAAATTTCTTCATCTTCATCGGGCAGGATTTTGTATTCCGCCGGATCACCTCCGCCTTCAAGGAACGCCTTCATCTCGGTCTCTCTTTGCGTGAAGTGCATTTTATAGAACACGGTTTTAAGGAAGTCTATCTCATCTTTCTGCGGATTATCCTCGCTGTCGGCTATTTCCTTTATTCTGTCGATAACCTCCTGCTTGTTTTTATACGTTTTCTTAGGCTCCGGTGCGTCCGTTTTGTTTTCATCGGTTGCCTCCGCCTGTTCTGCGATTTCGGTCTCGCCGGCTTGCGTCGGGATGTTTTCTTTACCGCAACCGTCTGTCTGTGCGACATTCAGTTCTTCCGTATTCTCCGGGATGAGAGTCTTTTCTTGAGAGTCCATCATATAACTTTTTTAGTTCATGAATCGATTAGTTCAGATTAATCTATAACTTTGCAAACTTAGTTAAAATTATCGTAAACGCCTAATTTATATTAGAAAAAAACGGTTTTTGTCCGTCAAATGAGTCTTTTATGACGGAAAATCCACCACGAAACGCCTGAAATCAAGACGGATACGACTATCGCAATGACGAAGCCATACCTCGAACCTTCCATTCCGTTGATAAGGTTCATGCCGAAAAGGCTGGCTATAAGCGTCGGGAACATCAGGATGATGGACACCGATGTGAGGGTACGCATTACGGTGTTCATGTTATTGTTGATGATGCTTGAATAGGTATCCATCGTCGATTCGAGAATATCGGAATAGATGTTGGTTGTCTCGCGTGCCTGACTCATCTCGATGTTGACATCTTCGATGAGGTCAGCGTCAAGCTCATCGACTTGCAACTTGAACTTCAATTTGGCAAGCAGGTTCTCGTTTCCGCGGATGGATGTGATGAAATAAGTGAGCGAATCCTGCAATCTCGACAGTCCGATAAGCGACTCGTTGTTGACTTCACGGTCAAGATTGCGTTTCGATTTTTCTATAAGGTTGTTGATTTGTTTCAGTCGTTTGAGGTACCACACGGCGGAAGAGAGGAAGAGCCGGAATATCATATCCACGTAGTCGGTAAATCCCTCGCCTCGTTTCTGCTGATAGCTTACAAAGTCTATCATCATATTTGTTTCGTGGTAGCAAACTGTTATCGTGACGTCGCGCTTATGAATGATACCGAGGGGCACGGTGGTGTACGGTGTTCTGGAGCGCACCTCACGGACGTATGGGATACGAAGGATAATGAGCATCCATCCGTCGTCGTACTCATAGCGGGCACGTTCGTCGGTATCGCTGATGTCGGAAAGGAAATAATCCGGTATTTTAAATTTATCTTCCAGCAACTGCTGGTCTTCTTCTGTCGGGCAAGTCACTTGTATCCAGCAGTTCGGCTCCCACTCGCCGATCTGCTTCAGACCCTTGTTGGTGTTCCAATATGTTCTCATTTGTCAATCCTCCGAAACGGTTATGAGAAGCCGGAGGTCAGCCATGAGAGCAAATCTCCGCACTTACAGGTTCATATTTTCCGCGTGATAGTCGTCCATAAATAAATTTAAATTTCTGTTTTGCGACTGCAAAGATAATGTAAAAATCCGATTAATCGATACAAAAAAGTACGAAAGTTCACATTTACGGGCGTGAGTTTTTCGTCTTTCATCACAAAAAAGGCATGCACGACTGTTTGTGTCGTGCATGCCGGTGTATCCTTATCAGGCGGGAAGGTATGCTTTCCACCTTATTTATATTAAGCTGACAAAAGTTTTCAATACCATTGTACGGCGTTGCTGTAACCGCTGCGCTTATCATATTTGAGGGCGTCTGTCAGCGTGGCGGCGTTGCAACGGAACGAGAAATTATAAGAGGTGTAAGGCGCGAGCACGACGGAACAGCTCATGCTGAAACAGTGGAGGTCGCGTTGCAGCGACGCCGTGGTCATTGATATGTCGTGATCTTCAAAGTCATAACCCGACGAGAAGCTGATGTTCCAGCCGTCGCTTATGCGGATGTTGCCGCTGAAATTCATCGTCTGCGTGAATTTATAAGGATAGCGCATCGAGTTTTTATTAAACTTGCCATGCTGATCTTCACGCATGGTAATGCCGTAACCCACGGTCAGCGACCAAGGCATGGAGAACTTCATGTAGCCGTCTTCGTCGGTCTCGGCTTTTCCGGCATTCTTCTTTTTGGCGCCTCTCTGCCCCTTTATCATGTCATCGTCGACGTTTGTCTCTATGTCGGTGTTGTCCAGATTGTCATCGTCGTCGTTTTCCTTGTCCGTGTCTTTGTCGTCACCACGTCCGAACCATTTCTTCAATTTCTCGGGATTGAGAGTGAAAGAGACGTTTTGCGACATTCCTTGGAAGCGTCCGAAGCGTCCGCGACTGTACTCCGTGTGCGTGCCGACGTATGGATTTCCGTTCTGGTCCAGCTCGTAGGCGTATGTCGCGAAGACGGCGTTCATATTGAAGGTGTAGTTCTTCCACCATTTCAGACGCAGTCTGACGGACAAGTCGCTCCATGGTCTTTCCTTGGCAGCCATGTTATAGCTCATATTGAAACCGAGCTCGTCAATAATGCTGAGTTTCTTAAATCCTGTCGAGTCTTTGTCCGACTTGATTTTCATTTCGATGTTGTTGCCCAGGTCAAAGCTAAAACTTCCGGTCTTGCCTCTGCCCGGCACGCCGAAGAGAGCGCCCTGATAGGGAGAATATGTTTCGAGAGAGACGTTGCCTTCGGCGTCGGTTTTCTGATACGTTTCATAATATCCGTATCGGCTCGCGCCGAAGTCGGGGGCGTAGCTGAACGTTACCGAGGGCGTGATGACGTGGCGTATTGCCGTGATTTTGTCGCCGAATATCTTTCTTGAAGGCACCCAGAAGCCGTAGAGCTTTGTCGAAGCGCCGATGCTCATGTTCCAGTTGTAGACGTTGTAAAAGCCGTGCAGCGTGTCGGCAACTTCGGTTTGCGCCTCCGTGTCCCACGATTTCATCACCTTATTTGTGTACATCCTGTCAGTAAAACTTATCGAAGGATTGATGTTTATATATTTAAACAAGGTGAAGTTGGCGCTTATCGGAACATTATGTTGCATTCCGTTACGCCAGTCTTTCACAAGATTTGACTTGAAGAGCAGGTCTTCTTTCGTGTCGATGGAGTTGGAGAGGTGACCCGTATAACTGAGAGCAATCTTCTCATACCAGCGCTCTTTGCCCGCCATGTGCTTGCGCTTGAAGGGATAGAAGCGGCTTACGGAGATGTTAAGGTCGGGCAGCGAGAGACTGATTGACGAGTCGCGCATGTTCTGACTGAGGTTTGCCGTTCCGCTGAGGGTCATTCCGAGGCTTGAGAATGTAGAGCTCCAGTTGACGCTTGATGTTCTCAGGCTCTGCGTATAACTTTGCGGGTTATACATGCTCGTCAGGTTGTTGCGCTCGTAACTGGTTGTCGCGAAGTTGACACTTGCCGACAGCGAGCTGAACGGATTAGCCTTCGCGTCCTGACGGTGGCTCCATTGTATCTTGAAGCTGGTCTGTTCGGTGAAGTCGGGCATGCCCTTGTCGCCGTTCTTAGTGTCCTGATAACTGAAATAGAAACTGCCGCTGTGACGGTAGCGCTTGTTGTAGTTTGAGGCAACGGAGACGCCCCACGAGCCTTTTGTATAAATCTCGCCAAGCAGTTTCAGGTCCCATTTGTCGCTCACGGCGAAGTAATATCCGCCGTCGCGAAGATAAAATCCGCGCGAGCTTTCATCGCCGTAGGTCGGCATGATGAAGCCGCTCGAATAACTCTTTGTAAAGGGGAAGAAGCCGTATGGGATTGCAAGTGGCAGCGGAACGTCGGCCACCACGAGGTAGGCAGGACCGAAGACGACGTCCTTGCCCGGGCGAACCTTGGCGCGGGAGAGGGCGATGTAGAAGTCGGGATGCGGCTGGTCGCACGTCGTATAACGTCCGTGTTCGAGGTAGAGCACGCCCGACGAGTCGCGTTTGGAGTGCTGGCTTGACAGGAAACCGTCTTCCTGTTCGGTATAGACATTATTGATAAAACCGCGTTTCGACTTGAAGTTATACGACATTGTGTCGCTCTCATACTTGTCCTGCCCCATCATGAACACCGGACTGCCATACACCTGCCCCGTCGAGTCGGCAGTTCCCGTCGCATGAACGAGGCTGCTGTCAAGGCTCATACGTATCTTGTCGCTGTTCAGATCCATGTTCTGGTACTTCACGGTTGAGTTTCCATACAGGAACACCCGCTTGTTTGCGGCGTCATATACGAGCGAGTCGGCAGACGAGAGGTTTATCGGAGCGTCAAGTCCGATACCCTTTCCGCGGTGAATGCTGTCAAGCCTTATCGAGTCGTCCACGTGCTTGTTGTGCATGTACACGGCTTTTTGTATCGAGTCCATGCCCGCCGTGTCTTTCTCGATGGTGCGCACGGCAGAGTCTTTCGGCAGCGTGTCGTTCACGGCCACCGTGTCTTTCGGCGCAGCCTTCCGGCTCTTTTTCTTGCTAATGGGTAAAGAGGTGTCCGCCATCACGAAGATGATGGCTGACAGCAGGATGAATATGACGGTTTTGGCTCTCATATAATGCAGGGTGCAAAATTACGGAATTTAAACCTAATAGCGTGCCAAAATCATCTTTTTATTCATTATTTAACGTTTGGGACGGACGCAGAGAGGTACTTTCGGCATGTCAATCTGCTTGTAGCCAGACAGCGTTTATGAGGCAGCAAGAGGCATATTGTTTTACAACATGCAGCTTTTTGATTTCCAAAAGGCAGCCTTTTACCTTCCAAAAGACGGTCTTTTACGCGCTAAAAGCTTACCTTTTACACGGCAAAAGACCGCCTTTTATAACACGTCTGATTATCAATAAGTTACAAAGGGCTTTTTCCTTATATCGCAAAGAGTGTCCCGTCTTGTCGGCATCGGTCTGTTTTTGTCAATATTTTTGATGTTGAAGCAGCATTCAAACGAGTCTTAACGGTTAAGCAAAATTAACAATCGAAGGAATGATACGACATAATGCAAAAATAGGTTTTTGGTGGTTTTATTTTGCATTTAGCTCACCTTTTGCTACCTTTGCGTACCGCGAAGATAGGATGCGGTTCGGCAAAACCAAATTAAAAACTGCGTTTTCATTTGGTTTTGCACTCACCTTTCACTATCTTTGCATTAAAATAAGGTAACATCTCTTTACGAAACAACATATCATGAGCGACGACATAAAAGACATTGAAGGAACGGAAGAACAGGAAAACGAGATAATCGGAGACACGGAAAACGCCGGCACGGAAAGCGTTGACGCGGATACGGAAGACACAAATGTGGAAAACACAAGTGCCGAAGACGTGGAAGCGGAAGACATCGACGTGGAGGAAATAAGTGCGGAAGGCACTGACAACGGAGAGGAAACTGACTACAAGCCGGTCAACAGGTTTGACGCCTCGGTGGTGCATCACCTCAGCGGAATGTACCAGAACTGGTTTCTCGATTATGCCTCATACGTAATCCTCGAACGTGCCGTACCCCACATAGGCGACGGACTGAAACCCGTACAGCGACGCATACTGCACTCGATGAAGCGGATGGACGACGGACGCTACAACAAGGTGGCAAACATCGTGGGACACACGATGCAGTTTCACCCGCACGGCGACGCCTCCATCGGCGACGCCTTGGTGCAGTTGGGACAGAAAGACCTGCTCGTAGACTGTCAAGGTAACTGGGGTAACATCCTGACGGGCGACCGTGCGGCGGCTCCGCGATACATCGAGGCACGACTGTCGAAGTTCGCTCTCGACGTAGTGTTCAACCCCAAGACCACGGAATGGCAGCTCAGTTACGACGGAAGGAACAAAGAGCCCATCACACTTCCTGCCAAATTCCCGCTCCTCTTGGCGCAGGGTGCCGAGGGTATAGCCGTCGGTCTGTCTTCAAAAATACTCCCTCACAACTTCAACGACATCTGCGACGCGGCGATAAGTTATCTCCACGGCGAGCCGTTCATGCTCTATCCCGACTTCCCCACGGGCGGTTCGATAGACATAAGCAAATATAACGACGGACAGCGGGGCGGCACGTTGAAGGTCCGTGCCAAGATAGAAAAGCTTGACAACAAGACGCTTGTAATCAAAGAGATACCTTTCGGCAAGACAACGACCACGCTTATCGACTCAATCCTGCGTGCAATCGAGAAGGGAAAGATCAAGGCACGCAAGGTGGACGACAACACGGCGGCTCAGGTCGAGATACAAATTCATCTGGCACCGGGCGTATCGTCGGACAAGACTCTTGACGCCCTGTACGCCTTCTCCGACTGTGAGATAAACATATCGCCCAACTGTTGCGTCATCGAAGACCACACGCCGCGCTTCCTCACGGTAAGCGACGTGCTGCGGCAGTCGACCGACAACACCATGGCTCTGCTGCGCAAAGAGCTCGAGATACGCCGGCATGAGCTGCTGGAACAGTTGCATTTCGCATCACTTGAAAAGATTTTCATCGAAGAACGCATATACAAAGACCGCAAATTCGAGCTCGCCAAGGACATGGACGCCGCTTGCGAACACATCGACGAGCGTCTTACGCCGTTCTACCCGCAGATGATCCGCGAGGTAACCAAGGACGACATCCTGCGCCTTATGGAGATTAAGATGGCGCGGATATTGAAGTTCAACAAGGACAAAGCCGACGAACTGATAGCGCGAATAAAGGACGAGGTTGCCGAGATTGACCGCAAGCTCGGCAATATGGTGGAGGTGACAGCCGATTGGTTCCGTTATCTCAAAGAGCGTTACGGCGCGGCTCATCCGCGACTCACGGAGATAAAGAACTTCGACACGATTGAGGCTACCAAGGTGGTGGAGGCAAACGAGAAACTCTACATCAACCGCAACGACGGCTTTATAGGCACGGCGCTGAAAAAGGACGAGTTTGTATGCAACTGCTCCGACATCGACGACATCATTATTTTCTATAAAGACGGTAAATATAAGGTAATCCGTGTCGCCGACAAAATATTTGTCGGAAAGAACATTCTGCACGTCGCCGTGTTCAAGAAGGGCGACCGCCGCACAACGTACAACGTGGTTTATCGCGACGGAAAGCTTGGCAAGTATTATGCAAAACGTTTCAACATTCCCGGCATAACACGCGACCGCGAGTACGACCTGACGCAAGGCACGGCGGGTTCGCGCGTGGTTTACTTCACCGCCAACCCCAACGGAGAGGCAGAAGTGATAAAGGTGACGCTCGACCCGGCACCCCGTCTGAAAAGCATATTCAAGGAGAAAGACTTCTCTGAGATAGCCATCATGGGTCGTGGTGCAAGAGGCGTGGTGCTGACAAGGTTCAACGTACACCGCATCTCGCTGAAAAGCCACGGTCACAGCACGCTCGGCGGACGCAAGGTATGGTTCGATCCGGACGTGAAACGCCTCAACTACGACGAGCACGGAAAGTTGCTTGGCGAGTTTAACGAGGACGACAATATTCTCGTTGTTCTCGACAATGGCGACTTCTACCTGTCAAACTTCGACGCGAACAACCACTATGAGGACAACATCAGCATTATCGAGAAGTTTGACAGAAACAAGATTTGGACGGCAGTAGTCTTCGACGCCGACCAGCAGGGCTATCCGTATTTGAAGCGTTTCATGCTTGAAGCCTCGAAACGCAAGCAGAATTACATCGGCGAAAACCCCGCAAGCCGCCTCGTCTGCATGACCGACGAACGGCGTCCGAAGTTCAATGTCACCTTCGGAGGTGCCGACGCATACCGCGGAACGATGGAAATCGACGCCGAAGAGTTTGTCGGCGTGAAAGGCTTTAAGGCTCGCGGAAAGCGCATCTGCACGTGGGAAGTGGAACGGATTGACAAGCTCGAGCCCGCAGAAGAGCCGGAGCCGGAGGTCAACGAGCCGACAGAGGAGGTTGAAGAGACGGCGAAAGGCGTTGAAGAGGCTGCCCCGGCAAATGCAATAGAGAACCTTGACCCTGATGCAGGCAAGTCGCAGCAGCAGGTAATCGACGAGATTACGGGACAATTAAGCCTTTTCGGTGAAGATGAAAGCAATTAAATTATTTCTCCTCGGAATGCTCGCGGCGCAGCCGTCGGCAGTTCTCGGACAGACGGTTGAAGATACATTGCGGAACATTATGCCGTGTTGCGGACTTTCACACGACCCTGCCATCATTACGTCAGACACCATCCGGAACGACAAAATAATAACAAACGCGCAGATGATAAGCGTCGGCGCGAGCGACATTCTCGACACCTACCTCTCTCAGGAGAAATATACGGGCACGGAATTAAGGTATATCTCGCACACCGTCCGCGAGCGGGAGCAACGCAGTTGGTCGCGTCTGCTGGTGCATCAGGGCGGCTTTTCTTACGTAAAAAGCCGCTCGGGCGACGGCAGCGAGCTTGCCGGCATGTACACATTCACCTACGGCGCTCACCGCAACTGGCACCTTTACGGCGGGCGGCTGAGCCTTAAAGCGGGCGGACAGGCGGACGTCAGCGCCGGATTTCTTTACAACACACGCAACAGCAACAACCCTGCTCAGGCACGGTTGGCGCTGAACCTATCGCCATCAGGCGGCGCGACGTATCGTTTCAGATTGTTAAACCATACGTCGTCGATTAATTATGAGGTCAGCGTTCCGCTCTTCGGAGTGATGTTCAGCCCAAATTACGGACAGTCATATTACGAGATTTTCAACCGCGGCAACTACGATCACAACGTCGTTCCAACAACAATTATTTGCACTCCGTCGCTCCGTCAGATGATGACATTTGACTTCACGCTGCGACGGACGACGCTGCGCATCGGCTGGATGGGCGACTGGCGGCAGGCAAAAGTCAACAATCTGAAATACCATGAGTACTCAAATCTGTTTGTGCTGGGTATCGTCAGAAAGTTTAAAATCACAAAGATTGTGCCATGAGAAAGTTCAAATCAAATATGAACGGGAAGTTCGGAAGTACAGAAGTGAAGGAGTTCAGACATTTGTCAGACGGGCTCAGAGCCTCAAAAGCATTGTCTACACTTCTACAACTCCCGCACTTCCGTACTCCTTTAAAATTATCTTATCTCCTTATTCTACTCCTTTCCACCGCCATGGCGGTGTCTTGCGTCGACGAAGATGAGTTTGACGACAGTCCGAGAGGCAACTTCGAGGCGCTTTGGAAAATAATCGACGAGCATTATTGTTTCTTCGGTTACAAGGCTGAAACTTACGGATTGGACTGGAACGAGGTGTATGCGAGGTACAGCAGGCAGGTGAATGACGGCATGAGCAACGCTCAGATGTTTGAGGTTCTCGGCAATATGCTGGGCGAACTGAAAGACGGACACGTAAACATGTACGCCTCTTTTGACCAAGCGAGGTATTGGAGCTGGAAGGAAGATTATCCCGCCAATTACAGCGACAGCCTGCAACGCCGCTACCTCGGGACGGATTACAAGATATCGTCGGGCATGAAATACCGCAAGTTGGACGACAACATTGGCTATATTTACTGCGGATCGTTTGAGAACCAGATAGGCAGCGGCAATCTCGACAACATCCTTTTATCGCTCGCAACGTGCAACGCGCTCATCATAGACGTGCGTGACAACGGGGGCGGACTGCTCACATCGGCTGAAAAACTTGCTGCCCGCTTCACCGACAAGGAGCTTCTTGTGGGTTACATCAGTCACAAAACGGGCACAGGACACAATGATTTCTCATCGTTGGAGGCGCAAAAGCTCAAACCGTCTTCGGGCATAAGGTGGCACAAGAATGTGGCGGTGCTTACCAACCGTTCGGTATTCAGCGCGGCAAACGAATTTGTCAAGTACATGAAATGCTGCCCTGACGTTGTCATTGTGGGCGACAAGACGGGCGGCGGAGCCGGTCTGCCGTTCAGCAGCGAAATGCCAAACGGATGGGTGGTAAGGTTCAGCGCCTGCCCGATGTACGACAAAGAGAAACATTGTACGGAGTTCGGTATCGAGCCGGACTACAACGTCGGGCTGACCGATGAGGACTTCCGGAAAGGCAAAGACACGATAATCGAATTTGCGAGAGGGCTGTTAAGGTAAGAGGAAAGCGCCCTACCCGACCGGTCACAAGCCCCCACCCGACCGGTTCAAAGCCTCCGCACTATCTCACCAAGGCGAGGTGAATAGTCGCGACTATAAAATAAATTGCCTGATATAGATTGATATTTTTAAACAAAATATGACGAGAACACAGTTTTCCGAGCGCTCGGAAAGAAGCAGAATAATACTTGAAAATCTTTCCATCGGATATAAGACCGGCGGCAACAACAAAGTTGTGATGAGCGGTATCGACGCCTCGGTGGAGAGCGGTCGACTGACTTGCCTTATCGGTTCAAACGGTGTGGGCAAGTCGACGTTGCTCCGCACGCTTGCCGCATTCCAGCCGAAACTCGGCGGAAATATTCTTGTCTGTGGAAAAGAGATTACGGAATACACCAACAAAGAGCTGTCAACGCTGATCGGTGTGGTGCTTACGTCAAAGCCGGACGTAACGAACATGACGGTAAGAGAAATCGTGGGACTTGGCAGAACGCCATACACTGGCTTTTGGGGGACGCTCAACGACGCCGACAAGGCAATAGTGGAACAGAGCATGGAGATGGTCGGGATAGCCGATTTGGCGTCGCGCATGGCGGGAACGCTAAGTGACGGCGAGCGGCAGAAGATGATGATTGCGAAGGCTCTTGCGCAAGAAACGCCCGTAATAATACTTGACGAACCGACGGCGTTTCTCGATTATCCGAGTAAAGTTGAGACAATGCAACTCCTGATGCGCCTTAGTCGCGAGACGGACAAGACTATATTTATGTCGACGCACGACCTCGAACTGGTCTTACAGACTGCCGACACGCTTTGGCTGATGACTCGTGATGGCGGCGTAAGTATAGGAACGCCACGCGAACTGACCGAAAACGGCGCGCTGTCGGCATTCATTGACCGCCGCGGAATTGTCTTCGACAAAGCGACAATGAGCATTAAAGTATTAAAGGAATAAAACTGTTGCATCTTATTTTAAGGAGTACAGAAGTATAGAATTTTTGGGAGTACAGAAGTGTTGGAGTACAGGAGTACAGACAAATGTTTACATGTTTAAAATTAATAAAGGTAATGTCTGTACTCC
>CAJMQT010000054.1 GCA_905215655.1 uncultured bacterium
GGTCTTTCACATTGCAAAAGACCGTGTTTTACATTGCAAAAGGTTATCTTTTGGATAAATAAAAGATGTAATTAATGCCCCTAACACGTGGCGGATTGCTTGTCTTATTTCGTTTCCTAACTCTTAACTCTTAATTCCAATAACCTCTTTCGGATTGTCGTTCGAGAGTTTCTGATAAAGCGACGGCGTCATGCCGGTGACCTTCTTGAACGACGCGATAAAGTTGGACGCCGACTTATAGCCCACGCTTTCAGAAATGCCTTGTATGCTGTAATTGCCGTAATGCTCGGTATCCATCATTCGTTTCATCGCAAGTTTGATGCGATATTCATTGACAAGGGAGCGGAAATTCTTGCCGAAGGTGGTGTTGATTGCCTGCGACACGTAGTTGGTGTTCGACTCCGTAAGGCTTGCAAGCATCGTAAGACCGAACTCCGGATTGCTGAACGTGTCTTCGTTTTCCATTACCTCCATGATTTTTTTCACCAAATCATCGTGTTCGAGAGCCGTTTCCTGCTTGCCGACGGTATCTTCCGTATCGGTTTCAAGCGGCTTTTTGTCTGCCCGTTCGATACTCATGCGATATTTGCGCTCTGCCTCCAACAGCTCGCCGTTACGTCGGAAGAGGGCGAGATTGGCATGATAGAGCTTCTGTCTCTGACGGTAAAAGACGATGACGGCAACGACGGCGAAGGTCACAAGGAGCACGAGCATCACGAGAATTATGCTTTGCAGCATGTTTGTCTTTCTGAGGTTGCTTATCGTCTCCTCGCGTCTTTGCTTCTCAGAGGTGATATAGTCGGTCTTGATTTTCGAGTATTCGTTGAGGTTGAGGAGCGAGTCGGTGTATTCAAAGTACTTGTTCTGGTAAAAGAGAGCATTCTCCTTGTCGCCCATTTTGGTGTATATGCGCATCAAGCCTTTGTAGCAATCGACGTACAGATAGGCTTGGTTCATAAGATGTGCGAGGGAGTCGTACTTGACGAGAGCGTCCAGAGCGAGGTCGAGGCGGTTCATTTTCTCATAGCAGAGGTAAAGCTCTGAATAGGCGTAAATCTTCATGCAGCCCGACATGCGGTATTTGTCGACAATGTCGATAGCCACCCGCATGAACTTCGCTTTGCCGGCGTTGTCGCCTCTGCTGCCGGCAATGAAACCTTTGTTGAAGTTGTAATAATACGCCTGCATGCCTTTATCAACATTCTTCAATGCCTTTACGCGCTCGTTGAGCCGCTCGGCTTTGACCGCCTCTTTCAACTCGCAGTTTGAGCCGATAAGGTTGTTGAGCAGTTTGAACTGCATCTCCTCGTTGCCCGACTCCCGGCTCAGGGCATATCCGCGGTTGTAGACTTCACGCGCCTGTGCGAAGTCCGAATAGACGGAATACACTCCGCCGACGTAATAATAAGCGTCGACAAGGCTGGCGGTGTCCTTCCGTTCCAGCTGTTCTTCTATCTTTATGTATTCAAGGAGCTTTGACAGCGCGGTGTTATAGTCGCTGTTTTTCAGCGCGGCGGAGCCTTCCTTATACAGCAGGCGTGCCTTTGCCGTATCCGCGCCTGCGCCAAACGAGAGGGCGGAGAACAGCAAAGAAAGGAAGATAAAAAATGCAACGCGCTTCATAGAAACCTCCGGTGTTTTAAATTAAGAATTATGAATTAAGAATTAAGAAAATTACCGACAAAGCATATTTTCTTAATTCTTAATTCATAATTCTTAATTCAATAATTCCTAATTCTTAATTTTCTTTCTCCTTATATATAATCTTGTTGGCTCCCGAAGTAATTTTCAGGGCGTCGGGGTTCTCCTTTATGAAGGAGTCGATGTGGCGCACCCGCTTTTCTTCGAGTATCTCGTCGACGGCTATAAGGATGCCCGTTTCCTCGACATCGCCAAATCCGTAGTTTATCGCGGTGCCGAACATCTTCATCGTCGGACTGAGACTCATGTATGCGTTGACCAGCGGCGGGATGTTGTAACCCATCTTTCTGATCTCGGTGTTGAGGATGCGGTAGTCTTTTTTGAAAGATTTTTCGCAGAAAAGAGTCTCCAATTCCCGCATGTCGGTCTCTATTTTGAGCGGTTTCATGGGGATTATGAGATTGTCGGGGTCGTCAAAATGCTTTTTCAGGAAGTACAGGATCATGTCTCTGCCCTTACGGACGTAAGAGGGATACATGGTCATTTTGCCGAAGAAATACTTTACGCCGGGCATTACAACGGTAAGTGCGCCGAGCCCGTCCCAGAGGTTATCGAGGGCGAAGAGGCTCTTGGCTCCCATTCTGGAGCTTTGATATTCAACCGAGACGAACGACCGTCCCAGTTCGATTGTCTGCGGCATGTACTCCTTCATGAACTTTTCGGAGAAGTGGAACATGTGGCTTGTCGCGAGTATGGGCTGCCCGTTGGCGTCCACCTCGACGTCTGTGCCGAGCAGATAGCGGTATCCTCCGATGATCTCTTCCGCCTCGGGGTTCCACACGATGAGCTGTTTGTAACAGTTTTCCATCGTGTCAAACTCGTCGATATCCATGCTTTTGCCCGTTCCTCCGCCTGCTTCGCGGAATGCGATTTCACGCAAGCGTCCGATCTCTCGCATCACGTTAGGCGCGTTGTGCGCCGTGATGATATAGATTTCGTTATTGCTTTTGTTGGTCATCCGGAGCTGTTTGTCCGGCGTCAGCTCGCTTTTCAGAACCTCTTTGTCTATCGGTCGGATTATTTCTTGTTCCATAGAAGCCCCCTCCTACACCTCCCCGAGGGGAGGATTGAAGTTACTTTTTTATTTGTAATTAATTTATTTATTATATCGTTGTTCAACTCTTTTTATTGCACCCAATCTCTTCTCCCTCCCTCGGGAGGGTTGGGGAGGGGCTGCCCTCTGCCTTTTCTTTCCACTTTACAGGGTTGGGGAGGAGCTCCTTTTACAGCTCATACACCTTGTTCTGCACAAATTCCGCCCATTCCATCGGTGTTTTCGACTTATCGAATGTCTGCCACGGTATAGGTTTTCCTATCGCCACGCGGAACGATTTATGCACGTTTTTGTACATTTCATCGACGAGGAAGAGCATTGCGATGTTAAATCTGACGCCCAATATCTTGCAGATGTTGGCAAGACGGTAGAAAGAGTCCGAGTTGCGTCCGCCGAAGTGGATGGGCACGACGTCGCGATGCGTCTCGACGCTTTTTGTAATAAACGTCTTTTTCCATGGCAGGTCGCGTATCACGCCGTTGTTTTTGCGCGAGCATAATCCGGCGGGAAACATCAGCATGTGCTTGTCGCTGTGAAAGCCCGCCTCAACCATTGCGGGGAAGTTGCGGCTCTGCGCGCCCGTCTTATTGATAGGTATGCAGAGCGGCGCGAGTCCGGGCAGGTTCATCAGCAGATCGTTCACGAGATAGCGGAACCGTCCGTCGTAATGGCGCCCGATGATGGCGCCGAGAGCAACGCCGTCCTGTCCGCCGAGCGGATGATTGCTCACGAAGGTGTATAGGCGACCGTCGTTCGGGTCGGGCAGGTTCTCCTTGCCCACAATCTCGAGCGTCATGTCAAGATAACGCACGCATTCTTCAAGCCAGTCGACGCCCGTCAGCCGGCGACTGTCCCAGAGATATTTGTTCACCTCGTTCTGATGGAGTATGCGTTCCAGCCATTTTATTATTGGAGATGGCACAAACCGTGCCTTGTCACCCATTTTGCTTTTCAGAATTTCGGTGACGTCGATTGTTTTCTCCGTGATTGTTTTCATGCTTTCTATACTAACTCCATGCAAAAATACTTCAACTTTTTCAAAATCTTACTTATTTTATTAAAAAATATCAGAAAAGCGGTCAATTTGTAAAGAAAGCGTTATTTATGGCTGACTTTTTGGCTGAATAACAATAACAAACATGTTGTCGCGCAACAATGATCATTCCTTCGTAATGCGAAAGACCGCACTTACGATTTTAAAAGGTAAGCTTTTACGTTGCAAAAGGCAACCTTTTACACGATAAAAGGCGGTCTTTTGCAAGGTAAAAGACCGCCTTTTGGAAATCGGCTGTTTGCCGATGAAAACTGTAAGTAAAGCCTTATGTTTCTCTTACGGATTGTAAGAAAAACATAAGAAATCAGGGATTGACTGCCCTACTCCGCTTTTCAGAATGAAAATCCCAATGTAGCGAACAGCCCGTTGTAACCTTTTATGCCTGCCGTCCGCGAACTGATATGGCGGTAAGCCAAGCCGACGCCAAGGTACTTGACTTTCATCTGTATGCCGAGGTCGTAGGTTGTCTGTTTCCAGTCGGAGTTGCCGTAAGACGTGGAGACGACGCCGCGCAGGTCGAGGGTATAAGGGCTATCCTTGAAAACGGTGTAGCCCAGTCCGCCACCGATGAGATAACTTCTCGTACTCGGGCGCACGCCGTCCACCTTATCATAAATGGCGTACTGACCGGCGGCATGCACGAAGGCGTAGGCGCGCGGCACGAAACGGTAACCGAGGTTCACCGTCGGCTCTATCAGTTGCATGCCGTGGCTCTTCGTTCCCGTGCCGATAATGACGTCGCCCATCAGTCGGTCGAGGAAAGAGCACTGTTTCGTGGCGCCCGTTACACCGGTTTCTGCCTTCGTCACGCCTGCATCACCCTGAGCGAAAGACGGTGTGGCAAAGAGCATAAGCAACAAGGTTACGACCGCGGCGGCACGACCGCGGCGGCAGGAAATTCTCTTTAAATCAATCTTTTTCATTTCTGTAAATATTTAAATTATAATTTTTCATGACCAGCCTTTCCCTCCTCGATATGTAAAAGGGACATACAAAAGTAAGAAACGCCGGCGGCAGCGCAAAACGATTTAATGTTTTTTCCGAACCGGGCGTTACATTGTTAAACGCACAGAACTGTCTGTATATCAGCGATTTTGCAATACATCACAATCTCAAATCCGCGCAAAAATGAAACGCCGGACGCAAAATAATCACGGGGTTTTGGGCTACTTAAATCCAATTTTCATATTTTTGCAACAAAAAAAAGGATGAAGATTTCGTTTTGTTTCTTGATACTTGCAACGCTGTTGCTCTCGTGCCGGCATGATGACGACGGGAAGATGCGGGCCGAGCTGGACCGCATCGACTCGATAGCGACAAGCGGGCGCAACAGGACTGCCGACTCGCTGCTGAAAAAGATTGACCCCGCGGCACTGGCAAGCGACGACCTGCGGGAGCGTTACCGACTGATAGACACGCACGTGCGCGTGGCGCGGAACAAGCCGCTTGACGACACGGCGCAGATAGACCAATCGATCGGATATTTCACGAAAAACAACGACATGGCGAGCCTTTCACGGATGTATTATTATAAAAGTTGCATTTATGAGAAGGACGCCAAGCGCTATCTGTCGTACATGAAGAAGGCAGAAGCCGCCGAGAAGAGCGCCGACCTGCCGTGGCTGCGCGCACTGCTTTACACCAACATCGCGCGGGAGAATTACCGCTCGGGGGCTTACCGCACGGGCATAGAATACGGTCGGAAGATGCTCCGCATACCGACGCTCGACAAGCATGTTGCTTGGAAATGCTCCGCCTGCAACACCCTTGCAATCGGCTACCTGTATTCAGGCATGAAAGACAGCGCCGCCTATTATCTTAAAAAGGTGGAGCCGTTCATCAGTCAGATTACCCTTAAAGAGGACCGGATGAACTTTTACACGAACACGGGTATCATTTACATTAATTTAGGGCTGAACGAGAAGGCGTGTGACATGTTCGAGAAGGCGCTGAAAGAGATACCGAGCGCGCTGACACGCGCCAATCTTGCCGAGATTTACTGTATTTTAGGCAGGAAAGCAGAGGCGAGAAAACTGCTGAAAGAGGCGTGGCAGGACGCCGATTACTCGATAAAATCGGAGATTTTGCGCATTTACGGCGTCATTGCCGAGGACGAGAAGCATTTTAAGGAGGCGTCAGACTATTACCGGAAGTCGCAGACATACAACGACAGCGCCGTCACAAGTCGCAAGACGGAGGAGGTGATAGCTGTTCAGAAAGACAGCGACAGCGAGGAAGAAGCAAGAAACAGAGACACGAAAGAAAACCTGACGCTCGGCATTGTTGCCGCCGTCGTGCTCGCGATGATCGTCATTGCTGTCGTGGCACATCGCCGCAGGATTAACAGAGTGCGGAAAATCGTCGATGAAACGGGCGAAAAAGTAACAAAATACACGGCAATGCTCGAAGAGGCGGAGCGTTCGAAGATACGCAACGAGAGCGAGATAAAACAACTGAGGGCAAAGCTTAACGAGGCGAAGACACGCCATGCGGCCGTACTCGGGCGCGGACAGCGGCTCTGCGAGCGTCTCTTCCCCGACGGGACGACGGCCGAATGGAGCAAAGCCGACTTTGAGGCGGCGGTGGAATACATACGCGGCAAAAAGCCGGAGGAGGTGGAAAGCATCGAGACGGAATACGGACGGATGACCGCCCACGGCAAATTTTTCCTACTTATGGAAAGCGTTTGCGACAACACCAACGACCTTGCAAGAATAATGAACATATCGCCGAGCGCCGTAAGAACAATGAGGCACAGGCTGAGAAAACGGAAAATTGTGTCCGATTAGGAATAAGGGGTCGAAAATCAGGAGCTAAAATACATAGCCGGATATTTGTCACAAATATTCTGTTTCTCTTGTTTCAACATTACTCACAGAACATTTCAATTCATGATTTCCGACTTATGATTTCTGACCGGACAGTCTCCTCTTCTGTTAAAAAATAAATTTTTGTGGTGAATTGTGGTGAATTGTGGAGCAAAATACATATCTTTGCATAATTGAATTCATATTAATATGTACGTATGCGCTTTCTCGGCAATATAGAAGCAAAAACCGACGCCAAGGGCAGAGCTTTTCTGCCCGCCGCCTTCCGTAAGGAGTTGCAAGACTCGAACGAGGGCTTCCTTGTCATGCGCAAAGACGTATTCCAACCTTGCTTGGTGCTCTACCCCGGCTCCGTATGGAACACACAGATGGACAGACTGAGGCATAAACTCAACCGCTGGGACAGCAATCATCAGCAGATTTTCAGACAGTTCGTTTCCGACGCCGAGGTGATAACACTCGACGCGAACGGTCGTTTCCTTATATCCAGACGCTTTCAAAAGCTCGCCGGAATAACGCAGGCGATAAGATTTATCGGCATGGACGACACCATCGAGATATGGAGCGGCGAACAGACGGAAGAGCCGTTTATGACGGCGGAGGACTTCGGCAGACGGATAGAAGAAGTAATGAAAGACAGCGGGGAAGAGATAAGGTTCTGAGCAGACGCCCCACCCCGCTCCACAATCACACAGACGCAACAGCAAAAACAATGATTACCACCGCAGAGACATATCACGTGCCCGTTCTTCTGACGGAAAGCATCGACGGACTCGACATCCGCGAAGGAGGCGTCTACGTAGACGTGACCTTCGGAGGAGGCGGTCACAGCCGCGAAATACTGTCACGCCTGCGCGAAAAGGGAGGACATCTGTACGGCTTCGACCAAGACGCCGACGCCGAAAGGAATATTCCGGAGGACGAAAACTTCACCTTCGTGAGGAGCAACTTCCGCTATCTGAAAAACTGGATGCGGTATTACGGAGTGGAGAAGATCGACGGACTGATAGCCGACCTCGGCGTGTCGAGCCACCACTTCGACGATGAGACGCGCGGATTTTCATTCCGCTTCGACGCTCCGCTCGACATGCGGATGAACAAACGGGACGGCATAACGGCGGCGGACATCGTAAACAAATATGACGAAGACCGGCTGGCCGACGTATTCTACCTGTACGGCGAACTGAAAAATTCAAGGAAGATAGCCGCCGTACTTGCAAAAGCGCGGCAGCAAAAGCCGATAGTAACGACGCAAGACTTCCTTACGGCGGTGTCGCCATTGTTCAAACGGGAGCGCGAGAAGAAGGATATGGCACGATTGTTTCAGGCTCTGCGCATAGAGGTTAACAAGGAGATGACGGCTCTGAAAGAAATGCTTGCCGCCGCAACAGATCTGTTGCGCGACGGCGGACGGCTGTCGGTCATAACATATCACAGCATCGAAGACCGCATCGTAAAGAACATCATAAAAAGCGGAAATCCCGAAGGCAGACTGACACAGGACTTCTTCGGACGTGTGGAGACGCCTTACCGTGCCGTCAACAGCAAGGTAATCGTGCCCGATAAGGACGAGCAGGAGCGTAACCCGAGAAGCAGAAGTGCGAAACTGAGAATAGCGGAAAAAATCCATGAGTGAAGATATCAAAGAAATAACAAACGCGGAAGAGACGGCAGAAGTGCGCAAAGAAGAGCCTTCGCCACTGAAAGAGGCGATAATATCGCAGGCGATCGAGGGTGAAAACCCGCAGTCGTCCAACTTCACCTTGCGTAAAATATTGGGTGGAGACTTCCTCTCGGCAGACATGCTCAGACGGCAGATCTGGGTGATTGTGATAATAGCCGCCTTCACATTGGTCTATGTGTCAAACCGTTACAGCTGTCAGAAAGACCTGCTGGAACTCAACGAACTGAACGAGAAACTTATAGACGCGAAGTACAGGGCGCTGTCAAGCTCAAGCGAACTGACCGAAATAACCCGCGAGAGCAACGTGCTCCAGATGCTGAAAAACAACAAAGACAGCATACTGCACATAGCCGACCAACCACCATATATTATAACAATTCCTGCGCAATGAGTAAGCAATTCGACAGAAAAAAGATAATGCCAAGATACAGAATCATATCTTATTTTATGGTTCTGGTAGGTCTTGCAATAATCGGTAAAGCCTTGTATATAAGCACGGTAAAGCGCGATTATTGGATAAAAGTGGCGTCGCGACTGAAAAAAGACAGCGTGGACGTGCTGCCGACGAGAGGTAACATACTGAGCTGCGACAGCCGGTTGATGGCAAGTTCGCTGCCGGAATTCCGCCTTTACATGGACTTTCAGGCGGGCGGAGAGAAGAAAGACTCGCTCTGGCAGTTGAAAGTTGACAGTATCTGCATGGGGCTTCATGAGATATTCCCCGAGAAATCAGCCGCCGAATTCAAGCGCGACCTCGAAGAAGGAAGAGCGAAGAAGAGCCAGAACTGGCCCGTATGGCGCCGCCGCGTGTCGTACAACGTTTATTCAGAGGTGAAAAAGCTGCCTGTCTTCAACCTCTCTCCATACAAAGGCGGATTTCACGTCGAGTCATTCAACGCCCGCCAACGCCCGTTCGGCTCGCTGGCACAGCGCACCGTGGGCGACATGTTCGGTGCGAAAGATACGGCACGTTGCGGTCTCGAACTGTCGTTCGACTCAATCCTTCGGGGTAAGACCGGCAAGATAAGTCGGCGCAAAGTGATGAACAAATACCTGAGTATCACGACGCAAGAGCCCGAAAACGGTGCCGACATCGTTACAACAATCGACGTCAACATGCAGGACTTGGCGGAGCGCGCACTCGTCGACGAACTGAAAGAAATCAACGGAAACGTGGGCGTCGCGATAGTCATGGAGGTAAAAACGGGCGACATCAAGGCAATAGTCAATATGTCGAAATGCGGCGAAGGCATATATCGCGAAATTAAAAACAGCGCCGTTTCCGACCTGCTCGAACCCGGCTCGGTGTTCAAGACGGCGTCAATCATGGTGGCGTTGGACGACGGAGTGGTCGACACAACTTACAGAGTTGACACCGGAAGCGGCATTTGGGACATGTACGGAGCCAAGATGCGCGACCACAACTGGCACCGCGGCGGCTATCAGACGCTTACCTTGCCACAGACATGGGAGTACAGTTCAAACATCGGAGTAAGCCGGATTATCGACAAATTCTACGGCAAGAACCCTGAAAAGTTTGTCGAAGGTATCAGCCGACTGGGACTCAGAGAGAACCTTAACATACCTCTTGTCGGTGCCACTCCTCCCCGAATACGCATGCCGAAGAAGAACGACAGAGGGCAATACGTCAATTGGAGCAAGACTGCCTTGCCGTGGATGAGCATAGGTTACGAGACCCAAGTGCCGCCAATCTCTACCCTTACGTTCTACAACGCGATAGCAAACAACGGCACGATGGTACGTCCGAGATTTGTAAAACAGGTGGTAAAGGACGGTCAGGTGATACGTGAATTTCCCACGGAAGTGATAAAACAGAAGATCTGTAAGGAGAAAACGCTGCGCGAAATACAGACAATCCTGGAGCATGTTGTCAGTCAAGGACTTGGCAAGAAAGCCGGTTCGCCATCGTTCAAGGTGGCAGGCAAGACCGGCACGGCACAGATATCGAAAGGCGCGGGAGGATATAAATCCGGGCAGGTTAACTATCTTTTGAGTTTTGCCGGATACTTTCCTGCCGACGCGCCGAGGTACAGTTGCATCGTGTGCATCCAGAAATCAGGACTTCCCGCATCGGGAGGCGGCATGAGCGGAGTGGTGTTCCACAACATAGCCGAAGGCATAATGGCGCAAAGTCTGAAACTCGACGTTACAGACGCACGCGACTCTCTGTCTGTTCTTCTGCCTGATGTGAAAGACGGAAACATCGCCGCCGCAAGCTACGTTCTCGGTCGGTTGGGCATAAATACCAACAAAAACTGGAGCGGAAGTTACGCCGACGGCAACCCGATATGGGGCAAAGCGCAAAACAACAAATCGAGCGTCTATCTTGCAAAAGGTGCTCAATACAACAGCAAAATCATACCCGACGTAAAGGGAATGGGCGCCAGAGACGCCGTCTATCTGCTTGAAAGCAGAGGCGTGAAGGTAAGAATTTACGGACGCGGAAAGGTCACGGAGCAGAGCCTTCCGTCAGGACATATAATAAAGAAGGGCGAGGTATGCTCGCTGAAACTTGAAATATAACACAAAAGAGCTTGAACTTTAAATAAATAGAGCTTGAACTTTAAAAGAAAAGAGTATGTTACTTAAAGAGCTGATTAAAAACATCCGACCCGTTAAAATAGCGGGTTCCACGGAAGCGGACATCAAGGGCGTAAACATCGACTCACGCCGAATAGGACAAGGACACTTGTTCGTTGCGATGAAAGGCACGCAGGTTGACGGTCACACATTCATCGAGAAAGCAATCGGACTGGGCGCCGTTGCCGTATTATGCGAGGACATGCCCGCAGCGTTAGCCGATGGAGTGACATACATTCAGGTGCAATCCACCGAAGACGTGGTGGGCGAACTTGCCACAGCCTTTTACGGACGACCGTCGGAGAAGTTGCGTCTTGTCGGCGTGACGGGCACCAACGGAAAGACAACCATCGCCACCTTATTATATAATATGTTCCGAAAGCTCGGTTATAAGTGCGGACTTCTGTCAACCGTCTGCAACTACATCGAGGACGAAGCGATACCAACCAGCCACACGACGCCCGATCCGATAGAGCTGAACGCACTGCTCGGCAGGATGGTTGACGCCGGATGCCAGTACGCCTTCATGGAATGCAGCTCTCATGCGATAGCCCAAAAGAGAATAGGCGGACTGCGTTTCGCCGGCGGAATATTCACAAACCTGACACGGGACCACCTCGATTATCATAAGACATTCGAAAACTATCGCGACGCTAAGAAGGCTTTCTTCGACGGTTTGCCAAAAGGCGCTTTCGCGATAACCAACGCTGACGACAAGAACGGAATGGTAATGGTTCAAAACACGAAAGCAACGGTCAAGACATACTCAACCCGCAGCATGGCGGACTTTAAGGCGAAGCTGCTTGAATGCCACTTCGGCGGAATGTATCTTGAAGTCAACGGTCGTGAAGTCGGCGTGCAATTTATCGGCAAATTCAACGTGAGCAACCTCTTGGCGGTGTACGGCGCGGCTGTAATGCTTGGCGAAGAACCGGACAATGTGCTCGTTGTAATGAGCACGCTTAAAAGCGTCAGCGGTCGTCTTGACCCCGTTCATTCGCCCGAGGGCTACACGGCCATCGTGGATTATGCCCACACTCCCGACGCATTGGAGAACGTATTGAAGGCTATTCATGAAGTTCTTGACGGCAAAGGTCACGTCATAACGGTCTGCGGAGCAGGCGGAAACCGTGACAAGGGCAAGCGTCCCATCATGGCGCAGGAGGCTGTGAAGCAGAGCGATAAAGTCATCATAACGAGCGACAACCCGCGTTTCGAGGAGCCGCAAGACATCATCAACGACATGCTTGCAGGTCTTACGCCGCAACAGATGAAGAAAGTATTGAGCATAGTCGACCGCAAAGAGGCGATCCGCACGGCGTGCATGCTGGCACAGAAGGGCGACGTCATCCTCATTGCGGGCAAGGGACACGAAGACTATCAGGAAATAAAAGGAGTGAAACACCACTTCGACGACAAAGAGATAGTCCGCGAAATCTTCGACAGTCAGAACAATTAAAACGGCATAAAAGCATGTTATACTACTTATTCAGGTTCTTGGAGCAGTTCGGCATTCCCGGCTCCCACGTATGGGGATACATCTCTTTCCGTGCCCTTTTGGCGCTGATTTTATCGTTGGTCATCAGCGCTTGGTTCGGCGAGAAATTCATCAAATACCTCAAAAGCAAACAGATCACCGAGACACAGCGTGACGCCAGCATAGATCCTTTCGGTGTAAAGAAGATCGGTGTGCCCTCGATGGGCGGCATAATAATCATTGTCGCGATCCTCGTTCCCGTGCTTTTGTTGGGCAGGATGCGCAATATTTACCTTATCCTTATGATTGTAACGACCGTCTGGCTGGGCTTTCTCGGCGGTTTGGACGATTACATCAAGATATTCCGCCATAACAAAGAAGGACTGCCCGGCAAGTTTAAGATAGTAGGACAGATAAGCATCGGACTGATTGTCGGTCTTATCCTGTGGAACAGTCCCGACGCCAAGATCAACGAAAACCTCGCAATCGAGAAGAAGGCAAACAAAGAAATAGTTATCAAGCACCGCAGCGAGGCAACCAAATCCCTTAAAACCACCATTCCGTTTGTAAAGGGACACAACCTCGATTACTCGAATATCATGAGCTTCTGCGGCAAGTACAAGACGGCGGCAGGCTGGATTTTGTTTGTCGTTATGACCATTCTTGTCGTAACGGCGGTATCCAACGGCGCCAACCTTAACGACGGAATGGACGGCATGTGTGCCGGCAACTCGGCAATAATAGGCGTCGCTTTGGGCATTTTTGCCTACGTAAGCAGCCACATCGAATACGCATCTTATTTGAACATCATGTATATCCCGGGCTCTCAGGAGCTTGTGGTGTTCCTCTGTGCGTTTGTCGGCGCGCTGATAGGTTTCCTTTGGTACAACGCTTATCCGGCGCAAGTATTCATGGGAGACACCGGCTCCCTGACCATCGGAGGGATCATCGGCGTCTGCGCCGTGATAATTCATAAAGAGCTGATGCTGCCCATTCTCTGCGGAATATTCTTTGTCGAGAGCCTCAGCGTAATACTCCAAGTGTGGTATGCCAAGCTCGGTACGCGCCACGGCGTAAAGCAGCGCATCTTCAAGCGCACGCCCATTCACGACACATTCCGGACTCAACAGAGTCAGCTCGACCCTGAAATAAAATATGTTTT
>CAJMQT010000055.1 GCA_905215655.1 uncultured bacterium
TGAAAGCCGAGACCGCAATCCTCGTAGGACTGATAACACAGGAGCAGAACGAGGCGAAAACAAAGGAATATCTCGACGAACTCGAATTTCTTGCCGACACGGCAGGCGCCGTTACCGTAAAAAGATTTACGCAGAAGGTGGGCGGACCCAACCAGACGACATACGTAGGGAAGGGTAAGTTGGAAGAGATAAAACAATATATTCTTGCCGAAGAAGAGGCGGAACGCGAAATAGGAATGGTAATCTTCGACGATGAGCTGTCGGCAAAGCAGATACGCAACATCGAGAACGAACTGAAAGTGAAGATACTCGACCGCACATCGCTGATACTCGACATATTCGCCATGCGCGCACAGACGGCAAACGCAAAGACACAAGTGGAGCTGGCGCAATACAGATACATGCTGCCACGACTGCAAAGACTCTGGACTCACCTTGAAAGACAGGGCGGAGGCTCGGGCTCAGGAGGCGGTAAAGGCTCTGTGGGACTGCGCGGACCGGGCGAGACACAGCTCGAGATGGACCGCCGTATAATCCTTCAACGCATGTCGCTGCTAAAACAACGGCTTCTCGAAATAGACAAACAGAAGGTAACACAGCGCAAGAACCGCGGACGGATGATACGTGTTGCGCTGGTTGGATACACCAACGTGGGCAAGTCGACGATAATGAACCTGATGTCAAAGAGCGAGGTTTTTGCAGAAAACAAGCTCTTCGCCACGCTCGATACGACGGTGCGCAAGGTCGTGATTGACAATCTGCCATTCCTCCTTGCAGACACCGTGGGCTTTATACGTAAGCTCCCCACCGACCTTGTCGACTCGTTCAAGAGTACGCTCGACGAGGTGCGCGAGGCTGATCTGCTGGTTCACGTCGTAGACATATCACATCCCGACTTTGAAGAACATATACGTGTGGTCGACAACACGCTCAAAGATTTGGGCTGCGCCGACAAGCCGTCGATGATTATCTTCAACAAGATCGACGCCTACACGTGGGTGGAGAAAGAGCCTGACGACCTCACTCCGCCGACAAAGGAGAACGTGACGCTCGAAGACTTGAAGAAGACTTGGATGGCTAAGCTCGACGATGGCTGTCTCTTCATATCGGCGAAGGACAAGACAAACATCGACGAACTGAGGTCGGTGCTGTACAAACGGGTGCGCGAGCTGCACGTTCAGAAATACCCGTACAACGACTTCCTTTATCAAATCGAAGAGCAAGACAATGTATAATTAATATTTTCAAACCGCTCTTTACCATTCTCCTCCCCTCGGGGAGGTCGGGAGAGGGCTTTTAATTTAAACGCTTTTGCCGCCATGGAACACTACCGCCTGCTTACGGATGATGAGATTTTGACGCTCGAAGACAACGGCTGTACAGCCGAAGACTGGACAAACGTCAGCGTTGCCGAAGACTTCAAGCCAAATTATATCTGGCGTGTAAACTTTTACGGCGAGGTATCTCTCGGCGTGTTCGAGAAGAGTCTTGAAGTCAGTGCCGGCTTCCTGCGCCACTCAGGCATACGCAACGCCACGCTGAGAAACGTCACCGTGGGCGACAACTGCCTGATAGAGAACGTCGGAAACTTTATCAATAATTATATAATAGGTGAAGAATGCCTCATCAGCAACGTCTGTCTTATGGAAACGACAGACGGCGCCACCTTCGGCGAAGGCAACAACATAGCCGTCCTCAACGAGGCGGGCAGCGGCAACGTGACGCTGTTTTACGGACTGACAAGCAACCTTGCGGCGCTCATGATACGCCACTCTGCCGATAAAGAGTTCACCGCCGCGCTGCGGAAGATGATAAAAGAAGACATCGCACGGCGCCTGCCGGAGGCCGGAACGATAGGCGACGGGGTGAGGATAATAAACACCACGGAGATAACAAACACCAACATCGGCGACAACTGCGAGGTAAACGGCGCATGCCGGCTGAGCGACTGCACCGTCATGGCGGCTCCGGGAGACAGCGTTTACATCGGTTCGGGCGTGATATGCGAGAACTCCGTCATCGCCGACGGCTCCTCCGTGCTCAACAGTTCGACGCTCGAAAACTGTTATGTGGGCGAGGCAAGCCACATCACAAACGGATTTACGGCTGAGAGCAGCCTGTTCTTCGCCAACTCATACATGAGCAACGGCGAGGCGTGCGCCGCCTTCTGCGGACCGTTTTCATCAAGTCATCACAAGAGTTCGCTGCTCATCGGCTGCATGGTTTCATTCTACAACGCCGGCTCGGCAACCAATTTCAGCAACCATGCCTACAAGATGGGACCCGTGCATTACGGCATATTGGAGCGCGGCAGCAAGACGGCGAGCGGCTCACACCTGCTCCTCCCGGCACGCATAGGTGCCTTTTCGGTGTGCATCGGCAAGCTGCAAGGACACCCCGACACCACCGCCCTACCCTTCTCTTACATCATTGCCGACGGCAGGGAGACATATATCGTACCGGGAAAGAACCTCGTCTCCGTCGGACTTTACCGCGATGTGCGCAAATGGCAACGGCGAGACGTAAGGTCAAACACGAGCAAACGCAGCATAATCAATTACGACTGGCTCAACCCGTTGGTGTTAAACGAGATACGAAGAGGTATCGAGGTGCTTGCAAGTCTTCGCGACTCTGCGGACGAGACAACTGAGTTTTACAGTTACGAGGGCTGCCGCATCAGTCGCAACTCCCTCGTCCGGGGTATCCGTCTGTATGAGATGGCTCTCCGGATGTTCGTCTCCGAGCAACTTGAAACGCATCCCGACGCCGACCTGAACACCGTCTCCGACGCAACGGAATGGTCTGACCTCAGCGGTCTGTTGCTGCCCGTCACGGAAGAAGAGCTCATGATCGAGAATGTAAAAAGCGGCATAACCGACCGTATAAATTCTCTAACCACCTTCATGACTGAATGTAACGACCTTTACGAAGACCGGCTCATGCCTTACGCCGTGTCGCTCATGAGATCGCAACTCGGCACCGCCATCATCGCCGACGACGATATCGAACAGCTCAGACGGCAAGGCGCCGAAGCGTGGAAGGCGTGGAGAGAGGCGATAAAACGTGACGCCGAAAAGGAATACGGCTTGGGAGACGTGGAACGGGGAGTGCTCGACGCCCTGATAAACCAACTCGAACAAGGAAAATAAGCACCCGTCTTTACCAACAGGACAGATATCAACCAAGCAATAACATATTTTTAAATACAAACAAAATGAACAAAATCAAATTCGTCATCAGCGTGTTCCTGCTGCTCGTCGGACTGACAGTCACGGCAAAGGAATACAAATATCAGACCGTAAAAGGCGACCTGATGAACGCACGCATCTACACCTTGGACAATGGATTGAAGGTCTATCTCTCCGTCAACAAGGACGAGCCGCGCATCCAAACCTACATCGCGGTGAAGACAGGAAGCAGGAACGACCCTGCCGAAACCACCGGACTGGCTCACTATTTAGAGCATCTGATGTTCAAAGGAACAAAACAATTCGGTACGACCGACGCCGCAAAAGAGGCAGTATTGCTCGATTCGATCGAACATCGCTTTGAGGTTTACCGCACGCTTAAAGACCCGGCTCAGCGCAAAGCGTACTATCATGCGATAGACAGCATAAGCCAACTTGCCGCAAAATACTTCATTCCGAACGAATACGACAAGCTGATGTCGTCGATAGGAGCCAACGGCACCAACGCTTACACAAGCAACGATGTGACCTGTTACGTGGAAAACATACCCTCGAACGAGGTCGAAAACTGGGCGAAAATCCAGTCCGACCGTTTCCAGAACATGGTTATCCGCGGTTTCCACACCGAGCTTGAGGCCGTATATGAGGAGTATAACATACACCTTGCGTCGGATAATGACAAGCAGTGGAACGCCCTCAACGCCCTGCTCTTCCCCAACCACCCGTACGGAACGCAGACAACCATAGGAACACAGGAGCACCTGAAAAACCCGTCGATAGTAAATATAAAGAATTACTTCAACAAATATTACCGTCCGAACAACGTCGCCATCTGCATGGCGGGCGACTTTGAACCGGACGAGATAATGGCGATAATCGAAAAATACTTCGACTCTTGGCAGCCGGGCAAGGATGTCTCGGCACCCGTCTACGCTCCCGTGCCCGACCTGACGGCACCGAAAGACACCACCGTAGTCGGTCAGGAGGCAGAAAACATCTTCCTCGCATGGAAGTTTGACAAGGCTGCTTCGTTCCAAGCAGACACGATAGACGTAATCAGCGACATGTTGAGCAACGGCAAAGCGGGCTTGATGGACCTCGACCTTGACCAGAAAATGAAATGGCTCGGAGGCGGTGCAGGCATCAGCACGATGGCTGAATACTCGCAATTCCTTATGGTGGGATACCCCAAAGAGGGACAGACGCTCGACGAGGTGAAGGCTCTCATGCTGGGCGAACTGGACAAATTGAAGAGAGGCGACTTTGACGACAACCTCTTGAAGTCGGTTGTCAACAACATGAAACTGCGTGAATACAGGACATTGGAGAGCAACCGCGGCAGAGCCGACCGCTTTGTAGACGCCTTCATCAACGGGCAGAAATGGGAAGACGCCGTGGCGCGCCTTGACCGAATTTCGGGCATGACGAAGCAGCAGATCATAGACTTTGCCAACCGTCACTTCGCCGACAACTACGTTGCCGTGTACAAACGCATCGGCACGGACAGCACGCAGAAGAAGATAGACAAACCCGAAATAACGCCGATACACGCCAACCGCGAGCTGCAAAGCGACTTTGTAACGGAGATAATCAACTCGAAAGTCACTCCGATACAGCCCCGCTTCGTCGACTTCAACAAAGACATGACGAAGGGAAAGACAAAGAAAGGACTGCCCGTGCTCTACGTTCAGAACATCGAGAACGGACGTTTCACGCTGGCATACAGATTAAATTTTGGCGAAGAGGCTGACAAATGGCTGCCTTACGCCACGTCTTACGCCGACTATCTCGGCACGGACAAGATGACAGCCGAGCAGCTGAAGCAGAAATATTACGAGCTGGCATGCAATTTCAGCATCAATGTCGGCACCAGAAACATTGCCTTCGTACTGAGCGGTCTTGATGAAAACATGCCGCAGGCAATGGCTCTCATGGAAGACTTCATCGCCAACATGAAAGTTGACAAAGAAGCTTACGACAAATATGTGGGCATTGTAGAGAAGTCGAGAAAAGACAACAAGCTGAGTCAGGACCAGAACTTCGGTGCCCTGAGAGCTTACGGCATGTACGGACCTTACAACACTTACAGAAACATTCCGTCGTCAGAAGAGCTCAAAAACATAAATCCGCAGACGCTCGTAGACAAGATCAAGAACCTCGTTAACTACAAGCAGGAGATCTGTTACTACGGTCCGAGACCGCTGAAAGAGCTTACCGCCCTCGTGGACAAGCAGCACAAGACGGCCAAGAAGCCGCTCGCCAACCCTGAGTCGAAGCCTTACAAACTGCAAGAGACAACGAAGAACGAGGTATTGCTCGCTCCCTACGACGCCAAAAACATCTATATGGTGCAGTATCACAACGAGAACCGCGAGTGGGATCCCGCCAACGAGGCTGCAAGCGCGCTGTTCAACGAGTATTACGGAGGCAGCATGAACTCAATCGTATTCCAAGAGTTGCGCGAGACGCGCGGACTGGCTTACAGTTCATGGGCGTCTTATTCGACACCTTATTATAAGGAAGACCCCGAATATGTCTTTACTTACATCATCTCGCAGAACGACAAAATGATGGATTGCATCCACACATTCAACAGCATAATCGACACGATCCCGATGTCGCAGAAGGCGTTCGACCTTGCAAAACAGGCTGCACGCAAGCGCATACAGACGGCCCGCGCCACCAAATACGGCATTATCAACGCCTATCTCTCGGCAAAAAACAAAGGCATCGACTACGACCTTGACGAGCAGATTTACAAAGGCATCGAGACGCTGACGCTCGACGACATTGCAAAATTCGAGAAAGAGCGCATGGCCAACAAGCCTTATCGCTATATAATCCTCGGCGACGAGAAAAACCTCGACATCAAGTCGCTCGAAAAAATCGCGCCGATAAAGCGTCTGACGACAGAAGAAATATTCGGATATTAAAAGCGACAGACAACCCGAAACGCAAATACAAAGTAAGAAAACAATAAATCAAAGACATTATGGCTACAACACCCGAATTTAAGTATGCCCCCATGTTCCAGACGGGCAAGGACGACACGGAGTATTATCTCCTCTCGAAAGAGGGCGTGTCGGTAAGCGAGTTTGAAGGAAAACCCATCCTGAAAGTGGCTCCCGAGGCTCTTACGATGCTGACCAACGCCGCCTTCCGCGACGTAAACTTCCTGTTGCGCCGCGCTCACAACGAGCAGGTGGCAAAGATACTGACCGACCCCGAAGCGTCGGACAACGACAAGTATGTTGCCCTGACCTTCCTTCGCAACGCCGAAGTTGCCTGCAAAGGCAAACTGCCTTTCTGCCAAGATACAGGAACGGCGATAATCCACGGAGAGAAGGGACAACAGGTATGGACCGGCTATTGCGACGAAGAGGCGCTCTCGAAAGGTGTTTATAAGACATACACCGAGGAGAACCTGCGCTACTCGCAGAACGCTCCGCTGACAATGTATGACGAGGTCAACACCCGCTGCAACCTGCCGGCACAGATCGACATCGAGGCTACCGAGGGTGACGAGTACAAGTTCCTCTGCGTGGTCAAGGGTGGCGGCTCTGCTAACAAGACATACTTCTATCAGGAAACAAAGGCAAGAATACAGAACCCCGGCACGCTCGTACCCTTCCTCGTCGAGAAGATGAAGACATTGGGCACGGCGGCTTGTCCTCCGTATCACATCGCCTTCGTTATCGGCGGAACGTCGGCAGAGAAGAACCTGCTTACCGTAAAGCTCGCCTCAACGCATTATTATGACAACCTGCCGACCACCGGCGACGAGACAGGACGCGCATTCCGCGACGTAGCATTGGAAGAGCAGCTGCTTGAAGAGGCACATAAAATCGGTCTCGGAGCACAGTTCGGAGGAAAATATTTCGCACACGACATCCGCGTAATCAGGCTCCCGCGCCACGGCGCATCATGCCCGATAGGTCTCGGAGTGAGCTGTTCGGCCGACCGCAACATCAAGGCTAAGATCAACAAAGACGGTATCTGGATTGAGAAACTCGACGATAACCCCGGCTCGCTCATACCCGAAGAGCTGCGCAAAGCCGGCGAAGGCAACGCCGTGAAGATTGACCTCAACCTGCCGATGAGCGAGATTTGCAAAGAACTGAGCAAATATCCCGTCTCAACCCGCGTAAGTCTCAACGGCACGATTATCGTCGCACGCGACATAGCTCATGCCAAGTTGAAGGCACGTTTGGATGCAGGCGAAGGCATGCCCGACTATTTCAAAAATCACCCCGTGCTATACGCCGGACCCGCCAAGACTCCGGAAGGAATGCCTTGCGGCTCGATGGGACCGACAACGGCAAACCGCATGGACCCGTATGTTGACGAGTTCCAAGACAACGGCGGCTCCATGGTGATGATAGCCAAGGGCAACCGCACGCAGGTTGTCACCGACGCATGCAAGAAGCACGGAGGTTTCTATCTCGGCTCGATAGGCGGACCCGCCGCCGTTCTCTCGATGAACTCTATCAAGAGCATCGAATGTGTCGAGTTCCCCGAGCTTGGCATGGAGGCAGTATGGAAGATACAGGTGGAAAACTTCCCGGCTTTCATCCTCGTCGACGACAAGGGCAACGACTTCTTCCAGCAGTTGAAGCCTTGGACTCCGACTTGCCAATAATCACGAAGGGGCTTAAACTGCAATCCGGAAAGATACAACCGCGACCGGCATAAGCCCGAAGATTATTCATCAGCACAGAAGTGTAGAAGTACAGACAATGGTATTTAAGGATTAATACAATCAATGATTATGTCTGTATTTCCACACTTCTGTTCTTTTGTAATCCTTATTTCACCTTATAATATTTCCTCCTTGTCAAGCACAACTGCCGCCATCTGACCACACAAACGTAATCACCTGTATTTCAACGATTTACATTTTGCTTTGCAAAAGGTAAGCTTTTAGGCTGTAAAAGGCTACCTTTTGCATGATAAAAGGCAAGCTTTTGGAAGGTAAAAGGCAAGCTTTTGGAAAACCGTCGAACTGCCGCCAAATACAAGACACGATATTACGTCCGATAAGACACCGGCTTTCAAATAACAAAAGACATTTTTTTAATTTAAAAAATATCTAAATAACAAAATCGTCGGATTATCTTCCGGAAAACGTCTGAAACGCGTTGATACAGGCACTTTTGCCCATTTCAGGCAGCAAAAGCAATTATTATCACAATATTTGGTTTAATTTTCGTAAAGCACTATTTATTAAATACTTGCAAACTCGCAAATCAAAATAAAACGTCAGACTGCACAAAACAGCCTTAAAGTGCATTTTCAAAGGTCTTTACGTCAAAGTAACAAAAATAAAAGAAATACATTGTTTGCTCGTTACGATATTTTTTGCGAAATTTGCATACATCTTGCAAAGTGCAAAGAAGACACACTAATCAGTTTTTGGTAATGAATAATACTCCCAATGCGCTCTGGGACAAATGCCTTTTGCTCATAAAGGAAAACGTCTCGGAACAGCAGTTCAACACGTGGTTCAAGCCGATTGCGTTCGAGTCGTACAACGAGTCGAACAAGACCCTGCTTGTTCAGGTACCAAGCTCTTTCGTCTATGAGTACCTTGAAGAGAACTACGTTGATCTGCTTACGAGGGTACTTACAAGATATTTCGGGAACGGCGTACATCTGAACTACCGCATCGTCGTAGACAAAACCCACAACATCACACAACAAGTGCAGGCAGAGCCGGTAGCTAAAATCGACAATCCGGAGACACGCAGACCGCGTGCCAACCAATCTCCGACAACACTCGACGCCGCACAACCACAACAAATCGACTCACAACTCAATCCGCATCACACATTCGCGAACTACATCGAAGGCAACAGTAACAAGCTGCCGCGCTCCGTCGGATTGTCAATAGCAGAACATCCCAACACCACACAGTTCAACCCGATGTTCATCTACGGACCCTCCGGATGCGGAAAGACACACCTGATAAACGCCATCGGCGTGCGCACGAAAGAACTTTATCCTCAGAAGAGAGTGCTATACATCAGCGCGAGACTCTTCCAAGTGCAATACACCAACGCCGTACTGAGCAACAAGACCAACGACTTCATCAACTTCTACCAGACCATCGACATGCTCATTGTCGATGACATACAGGAATGGGTGTCGGCGACAAAGACGCAGGAAACATTCTTCCACATCTTCAACCACCTCTTCCGCAACGGCAAACGCATCATATTGGCATGCGACAGACCGCCGGTCGACCTGCAAGGCATGAGCGACCGACTGCTCACAAGATTTAGTTGCGGACTCATAGCAGAGCTTGAAAAACCAAACATACAGCTCTGTGTCGACATTCTGAACAGCAAGATAAAGCGCGACGGACTGCATATCCCGACAGAAGTAGTAAACTTCATCGGACAGACGGCTAACGGAAGCGTGCGCGACCTCGAAGGAGTAATCAACTCGCTGCTCGCCTATTCGGTGGTCTACAACTGCAACATAGACATGCGTCTGGCAGAAAGAGTGATAAAACGAGCCGTCAAAATAGACGACAAGCCGCTCACGATAGACGACATCATGGAAACCGTCTGCAACCACTTCAACGTCTCTACATCAGCCGTTGCAAGCCGCAGCCGCAAGCGCGAATACGTAACGGCGCGACAAGTGTCGATGTACCTCGCACAGAAATACACCAAAATGCCCGCGTCGAGAATAGGAAAGCTTGTCGGAGGAAGAGACCATTCGACCGTGATACACAGTTGCTCGCAAGTTGAGATGCGTATAAAGACCGACCGCCTGTTCCACGACGACATAACAAGCATCGAGCGTTCGTTCAAATTAAAGAAATAAATAAAACAACCTTCGGCGACCGTCAGCACAGATAAAACCGGCAAACATACATGCCAAAACAAGCAAGCAGACGGTTGATGACATACAGATAAAAAGCCGAAAACATTAAATAATCAAATTAAAAAGCAAAAAAGTGGCGTAAAAGTTTGTACATTTCATAATAAGTATGTACTTTTGCAACCGCTTACAGGCAATCGGGATTTAGCGCAGTTGGTTAGCGCACGCGTCTGGGGGGCGTGAGGTCGCTGGTTCGAGTCCAGTAATCCCGACGATAAAAGGTCGCATGATTGATAACAATCATACGACCTTTTTCGTTTATCACACTTTCAGAACGGATATAAAAGATATCCTGACAAACCGGCAACATGTATTTGTAAACATCTTTCACGGCTCATCCGATAAATTAAGAATGAGCCAAATTCGACCCGGATTTAAGGTATTCAAAAATAAAAAGACGGTGAAAGATTATCTCTTTCACCGTCTCATGTCGGGATTACTGGACTCGAACCAGCGACCCCTACGTCCCGAACGTAGTGCGCTACCAACTGCGCTAAATCCCGATTTGCGACTGCAAAGATACTGCATTTTTCTGAATTACGTGCACATTTACCAAGAAAAATGCACAAAAATTTGCATAATTAATAAAAAACGTCTATCTTTGCACTCGCAAAAAGCAAACAACTCGGTGCCATAGCTCAGTTGGTAGAGCAAAGGACTGAAAATCCTTGTGTCCCCGGTTCGATTCCTGGTGGTACCACAGAAGACCGCTAATTCTAAATGAATTAGCGGTCTTTCTTTTACACACATCATTATTCTCTGTCGCCACACCCTAAACTATGAGACAATGGACAACTTCCGGCTCAATAGAAAATTAGTGGGGATAATTTTCTACTGAACCCCATTATCTTCTACGCAATCTTAACCATGTTCGTTGGCATGTGGTTAATGACTTCTTTGTAGAACTACTTCAAGAAATTGGATTGGAAGCAACTCTTCGCAAAGAGGAGTTAGATTTGATAACCGATTTTGCCCATAAAAGCCGAAGTAAAGGCCGCCTCAACTTTGCACGAGAAATTCCGCAAGGCAACCTATCCATAAAATATGACGTTGAAGACATACTTCAAGCAACCATCGTCTCTAAATCTACAAGTGAAAAGAGCATAAATCTCACAACAGAACATTATTTTCAAGACGAAAATCTCCTTCACCTTACATCATTACCATATCGTCAAAAAGAAATAACACGAATAGCAGAAAAAATCAAAAAAATCGTCGCAGACCGATAGTCGCTATACAAAACCGTGCCTGACAGTAACTCGTTTATCCTCTCAAAGATAACATATTACCTTCCAAAAGATAAGCTTTTGCAATGTAAAAGACGGTCTTTTGCAATGTAAAAGGTGGTCTTTTGGGGAATAGAATGCTTTTTTAAAGCAAAGAGTTATTTTTCTTGCTACTCCTTAACTTCCAAAAATATTTTTCCAAATCGTGTTTCACACCTTCACGGCCGTATAAGTCGTTGTGTGACAGCGTGATACTGTGAAAGATGATGCCTCTGCCGCGCGAGAGTTTATGTATAGTGTTTTTTATCCTTCACGGTAAAGCGCTTGTAGACAGTTTGTTACCGTGAAACATGGTTTGGGCAAACTGTAATCGGTTATGAAAATTAAGAGTTAAGAATTAAGAATTAAGAAACGAAGTTCGGCGTCAAGCCAATTAAGAGTTAAGAATTACTTCTATATAAAAAAGCATCTTACCTATTAAGGCTTTTTCTACATTTAAGAGTAAAACGTTGTAATACATCAGTAACCTTCTGTTCGCCAATTTTGCAAAGTGCGTTTGCCTACACTTAGACACAATAAAAAAAGGAATTACTCTTTATCGAGTAATTCCTTTTTTTATAAATAGCTTCAATTCAAGCCCGGATTTATTGTCTTATCTCGTCGCGTAAACTATGAATGTATGTTTGCCAAGTTTCTCATCCGAAAAATAGTCGCCGTAAGGTGACTCCAAAGTTACGCCGTCTTCCTTGATTTCGCCTACTACAAGGCTCAGCTGAAGCTGTCTTAAAGCAGAGTTGTTGACAAACACACCTGCACCAAGACCATAGAAACTGATCTCCAAGCTGTGTGTTCCGCCATTGTAATTGAGGTTGTTGAAAGTCATCTTTGACGGTGCGACGTAATACCAAGCATTAGGACTTGAAATGTTGTAGAACATGTATTTAGCCGTCAATGTTTGCGAAGGGGCGTTATCGAGAGCCTCTTTGAGTTCATTATTATCTTTTATATAATTCTTGAAGAGACTTCCCGGCACTTCGTAAACCGAAAGCGTAGAGTCATTGCGGAACGCCACTTCGATACCTTCAATCGAGTCGGTCTTGTTGCTTCCGGTAATCGTATCGTTCCAGAAATAAATCTTGTTGGCTTTTTGATAGTTTGTGGGGTCGCCGTAATAGCTGCCCGAGATGTACGTCATCCACGCCTTGTAAACCGCGGGATCGATACCGCCGTCATCGTCGCTGCTGAGACATGATGCAACTGTCACCGCTGAAAAAGCGCACAAAATAAACACGAATAATTTTGAAAATCTTTTCATCGTTTAATAGTTTTGTTATTTATTGTTTTGTTATTATTCCTTTATTATAACACAGCCGTTGGCGAAATCTTGCACCGATATTAAGAAAATCTTGCTTCAAGGGGAAGAAAATCTTAAACCAAGAGGAAGGAAATATTAAATCAACCGGCACATACGTCTCTTGCGAATGCCGTATCCCGCATGACTGACGGTCTAAATATGCTTTCCCTCACTGTGCAAAAGGTTCATGAATTCCTCGCGCGTCTTTGCCTGATTGAACGCTCCGGAGAAGTCGCTCGTCGTCGTTATGGAGTTTTGTTTCTCCACTCCGCGCATCTGCATGCACATGTGCTTTGCCTCAACCACTACCATTACGCCGAGCGGTTTGAGTGTCTCCTGAATGCAATCTTTTATCTGTAATGTCATGCGCTCCTGCACTTGAAGGCGGTGACTGTATATGTCGACGACGCGGGCTATCTTGCTCAGCCCCGTAATATATCCGTTGGGGATGTAGGCAACGTGCACTTTGCCATAGAAGGGGAGCATGTGGTGCTCGCAGAGAGAGAAGAAGTCGATGTCCTTTACGATTACCATCTGGTTGTATTTCTCTTCAAACAGCGCGTCGAGCAGCACTTTACGGGCGTCTTGGGTGTAGCCGCGCGTCAGCACCTGCATCGCTTTTGCAACGCGCATGGGCGTCTTCTGCAAACCTTCGCGGTCGGGATTTTCACCTAAAAGAGTTATTATACGCTTATAATTTGACGCCAAGTCATCGAGACCTTCGCGAAATTCTGTTTCAGGGTTCATTATGTTTTATCTTTTATGTTCTTGCCGTTCGAGGCGCATTCTTATTGTTTAAGACAACAACACCGCAGCCGTCGTTTTACAAGATGAAGCGATCGTGCGGTCGGCGCCTCGTTTATCAGTAGGCAA
>CAJMQT010000056.1 GCA_905215655.1 uncultured bacterium
ATGTTTATTCTTTCTTTACCGAATGCAACTCATGCCCGATTAATCTTCGTCAGCATTCTCTGTTTCGTGCTCCTTGATGAGAGCCTGCTGGATTTCGTTCGGAACAAGTTCGTAGCTTGCGAACTTGGTAGTGAACGATGCACGTCCGCCGGTAAGAGAACTGAGCGAAATAGAATAGCTCGCAAGTTCTTTGAGAGGTATCTTAGCCTGCAACTTCTGATAGCCGGCCTCGCTGTCCATGCCCATAATGAGGGCGCGGCGTCCTTGAAGGTCGCTCATTACGTCGCCCATGAAGTCGGCGGGAACGTAAACCTCGAGGTCGTAGATAGGCTCCAAAATCTTCGGTCCGGCGTTCTTGAATGCCTCGGAGAATGCGTGGCGCGCAGCAAGCATGAACGAAAGTTCGTTACTGTCAACCGGGTGCATCTTGCCATCGTAAACAACCACGCGCACGTCACGTGCGTAGCTGCCCGTCAGCGGACCTTGTTCCATGCGTTCCATGATACCTTTTAATATTGCCGGCATGAAACGGGTGTCGATAGCTCCACCAACAACCGAGTTGATGAATACGAGCTTGCCGCCCCATTCGAGGTCAACTTCCTCTTTGCTCTTGATGTTCATCTTGAACTCCTGACCATTGAATTTGTAAACCGTCGGATCGGGCATTCCCTCTGCGTAAGGCTCTACTATGAGGTGAACCTCACCAAACTGACCGGCTCCTCCCGACTGTTTCTTATGGCGATAGTCGGCGCGTGCCGCTTTCGTGATTGTCTCGCGATAAGGTATTTTGGCGTCAATGAACTTAACGGGGATTTTCTCGTTGTTCTCCAAACGCCATTTCAGTGTGCGCAGGTGGAATTCTCCCTGACCGTGAACGATGGTCTGACGGAGCTCCTTGCTCTGCTCAACAACCCATGTCGGGTCTTCCTGTCTCATTTTAAGCAATGCCGCCATCATCTTTTCGGTGTCAGCCTCGTTGACAGCCTTGATTGCTCTTGAATATTTAGAGTTGGGATATTTTATGAAGTCAAATCTGTTTTCGCAGTCTTTGCCGTTAAGGGTGTTACCCGTCTTGACGTCTTTCAGCTTGACGGCACATCCTATATCGCCCGCATTGAGCTGGTCAACGGCGATGCGGTTGGCGCCTGCGCAAACGTAAATCTGTCCGATGCGCTCTTTTGAGCCGCGGTCGGCATTAATCAGTTCGTCACCTGTTTTTATGCAGCCGCTCATCACTTTGAAGTAGCAAACCTCACCGATGTGGGGCTCGACAGCGGTCTTGAAGAAGTAGACGGATGTAGGACCGTCGGTCGTTGTCGTGATTTCCTCGCCGCGGGTGTTATGCACTTTCGGCATTTCGTCTACGAAAGGAACCACGTTGCCGAGGAATTCCATCAGTCGGCGGACACCCATATCTTTGCCTGCACATACGCAGAAAACGGGGAAGATAGAGCGTGTTACGAGCCCCTTGCGTATTCCTTCGCGCATCTCGTCTTCCGTAAGACTTTCCTCTTCGAAGAATTTCTCCATGAGACTTTCGTCGTTTTCGGCTGCGGCTTCAACCAAAGCCTTGTGCATCTCCATCGCTTTCTCCATCTCTTCTGCCGGGATGTCCTCGATAGTCGGTGCGCCGCCTTCGGGCTTCCATGAGTATTTCTTCATGAGAAGGACGTCGATGAGCGAGTTGAATTCAGGACCTTCGTTAAGCGGATACTGTACCGGAACGACTTTCTTTCCGTAAATTTCGGTCAGGCGTGCAAGCACATTCTGATAGTCGCACTTGTCAGAGTCGAGCTGGTTGACAAGGAAGATTACCGGCTTTTTCAGCTTCTCGGTATATCTGAAATGGTTTTGTGTGCCCACTTCCGGGCCGTATTGACCGTTGAGCAACAGAATTGCCGTGTCCGTTACGTTAAGAGCCGTCATTGCCGCGCCTACGAAGTCGTCCGAACCCGGGCAGTCTATGATGTTCAATTTCTTATTGTTCCATTCAGCATGAAAAACTGTTGAAAAAACAGAATATCCGTATTCCTGCTCTACGGGGAAGTAGTCGCTCACGGTGTTTTTTGCTGTTATGCGTCCGCGACGTGCAATGATACCTGCCTCGTAGAGCAGTGATTCCGTGAGGGTGGTCTTACCCGAGCCGTCATTACCTAACAAGGCAATGTTCTTGATTTCGTTAGTTTGATAAATCTTCATATTGTCAATAGATTTAAGTTAATATATTTCGTCAGTTGTGTTTTCGACTGATAGTGGGCTCTAAGTTACGAATTTTTGGCAGAACGCCCAAAAGAAATGATAAAAAAGCCGATAAAAATTAAAACATATTAGTACTTTTGCCGTAAAATAAAGAAATCAACAGAATTTTATCAGTCTGTCATGTCGGGCGTTTATATCCATATTCCGTTTTGCCGGAGCCGTTGTATCTATTGCGGTTTCTATTCCACCACGCATGCCGAACTGCGCCGTGCCTATGTCGACGCCTTGTGCCGTGAGATGGATTTGAGGCGTAACTACTTGCAGGACAATGTCCGGACGGTCTATCTCGGGGGCGGTACGCCGTCGGTGCTCGATGGCGAAGAACTGTCAAGGTTGTTTCATTATATTAATAAGGTGTACGATGTTGACCCGCAAGCCGAGGTTACCATCGAGTGCAACCCGGATGATGTGACGCCTGATTTCGCGGCTCTGTTGTCACGTCTGCCCGTAAACCGTGTCAGCATGGGTGCCCAGACATTTTCAGACAAGCGTCTTAAATTTTTGAACAGACGCCACGATGCGGCGGAAGTAGGACGTGCCGTCGCCCTTTTGCGAGCCGCCGGTATCGGAAACATAAGTCTCGACCTTATGTTCGGCTTTCCGGGAGAGACGTTGGCGGAGTGGGAGAGTGACATTGAGAAAGCCTTGCTCCTTGACGTGGAACATATTTCGGCTTACAGTCTGATGTATGAAGAAGGAACGGCGCTCTACCGCATGCTGGAGCAGAACAGGGTGGAGGAGGTAGATGAAGAACAAAGCCTCGCCATGTACGAGACGCTTGTCAACCATCTTGTTTCGGCGGGTTACGAGCATTATGAGATAAGCAACTTTGCGCGTCGCGGCTTCCGCTCGCGCCATAACAGCAGTTATTGGCAGCGCGTGCCATACATCGGTCTTGGTGCCTCGGCACACTCCTTTGACCTCCGTTCGAGGCAATGGAATGTCGCGGACGTCAAAACTTATATCTCTGAAATAGGCAAAGGCAACGTTCCTATGGAACGCGAAGAGCTTGACAAGACAACGATGTTCAACGACATCGTGACCACCGCCATGCGCACTTGCGAGGGAATAGACCTCGACATGATTTCTTCCGACTTTGGAGCAGCCTTTCATCGTCAGTTGACAGACAACGCCCAACCTCATATAACATCCGGACTCGCCGAAGTGAAGGACGGTCATTTACGCCTTACACGCAAAGGAATTTTTGTCAGCGACATGGTGATGAGCGACCTTGTGATGGTATGAGACGGTTTAAACGGCAGCTGCCTTGTAAATCTTCATAAAGTCTTTTTGACGCAGGAATATGTTTTGTCTTATGAAAAAATAAAGAAATAAATCATTGTTTTTTATTTTGCTGAAAATAATTTTTAATTTGCTTGTGTGTGGGGGGGATTTTTGTATATTTGCAAAAGTATAACCATCTTAAATTTAAACAGTTATGAAGAAAATCCTTGTTTCCATCATTTGTTGCCTCTGTATGGGGTTGACATCATACGCAAAGAATGACCCGCAGGACTTTAAGGTCATTGCCTATCGTGCTGACGGAACACATTTCGAGGGCTATGTGACGACGGCGCTGCGTAATTATTTCCGTCCGAAAGTGTCTACCGTCGGCATAAGCGAGACTTACAAGGGCGAAGAAAAAAAGTACACGTCGGACGAAGTGGTAAAGATAGTGTTTCCTGCGAACAAGAATAACACAACCCCCGTTGTTTACGAGGCTGTCACGGCGATGACGAGGACCAGCATGTTCTCGAAAATGAAACCGACGAAAACCCCGATATTCCTACGCCTTATCTATGAAGGCGAGAATGTAAAGGGATATGTAATGCCCTATCTTGACCAGACGCTGACCACCAATGCCGTTGCCGACTGGAACATCATGACCTATACATATACGTATTTTTTCATGACGGCGGATGATGGTATAGCCAAGCCCTATTGGACAGATATGGATGGTGTCATACCCAATTTGAAAGGAGTGATCAAGAAATTTCTGAAAGATTTTCCTGAAATCGGCGAGATGATAGACAAGGGTGAGTTGAAACCGAAAGAGTTTCGGAAAAACCCCTCGATAGTTTATCCGATAATGGATGACGCCTTAGCAAAGCGCAAAGCAAAGAAATAGAATTTCAACCTACATCGGTTACGATTTTAAAAGCTTGCCTTTTACCTTACAAAAGGTAAGCTTTTGCAAGGCAAAAGGCGGTCTTTTAGAGTGTAAAAGACCGCCTTTTGGAAAACGCCTGTTTGTCGATGAAAACTGTAAGGAAAACGTCTTGAAATGTAACAAACCGTAATTTCCGCCTCCGGATAATCCTTACTGTCGTTAAATCCTATTATTTGTTTTTCAAGAGGTCTCTGATTTCAGAGAGCAGCTTCTCCTCATTTGAAGGTTCCGGAGCTTTCGGTTCTTCCTTGACAGGCTCTTCCGGCTTGTTCTTCTTCGACAGTTTGTTTATGCCTCTTACCATAAGGAAGACACAGAGCGCAATGATAAGGAAGTCGAGCGTGGTCTGGATAAAGTTGCCGTAGTTGATTGTAGCCGGCGCGAGTTTCTCGATTCCAACGTCAACCGACGGCAAGGTGCATTTCAAGTCAGAGAAGTTTACGCCTCCGATAAGCCAGCCGATAGGCGGCATAATGATGTCGTCGACGATTGAAGAGACAATCTTTCCGAACGCGCCGCCGATGATAACACCGACCGCCATGTCAACCGCGTTGCCCTTTATGGCAAACTCTTTGAATTCGTTGATAAATTTACCCATAATTATTTTTTATATAATTTAATAATAGAAACCGATGCAAATATAAAAAAAATATGTAACTTTGCGCCCGAAAAATGTAGAAAATGCCGATAAGGCGTCTTATTTAGGGTAATCATTTATTGATGTAGGGATGTCTTAGTAAGCAGAATAGGTATAATTGTTTAAGGAATTTTTAACCCTTTAAAATAAGAAATTTAAAATGATTAAGATTGGTATTAACGGATTTGGCCGTATCGGTCGTTTCGTTTTCCGCGCAGCTCAGACTCGCGACGACATTCAGGTTGTAGGTATCAATGACCTTTGTCCGGTTGATTACTTGGCTTACATGCTGAAGTATGACACTATGCACGGTGCATTTCAGGGCACTATCGAGGCAGACGTTGAGAACAGCAAGCTGATTGTAAACGGTAAAGAAATCCGCGTAACCGCTGAGCGCAACCCGGCTGATCTGAAATGGAACGAGGTTGAGGCTGAATACGTTGTTGAGTCAACAGGTCTGTTCCTGACACAGGAGAAGGCACAGGCTCACATCGACGCCGGTGCTAAATATGTAGTAATGTCTGCTCCTTCAAAGGACGCTACTCCGATGTTCGTTTGCGGCGTTAACTTCGACAAATATGAGAAGGGAACACAGTTCGTATCTAACGCATCTTGCACAACCAACTGCTTGGCTCCTATCGCAAAGGTTCTGAACGACAAGTTCGGTATCACAGACGGTTTGATGACAACAGTTCACTCTACAACTGCAACTCAGAAGACTGTTGACGGTCCTTCAATGAAAGACTGGCGCGGTGGTCGTGCTGCATCTGGCAACATCATCCCCTCTTCAACAGGTGCTGCAAAGGCAGTAGGTAAGGTTATCCCCGAGCTGAACGGCAAGCTGACAGGTATGTCTATGCGCGTTCCTACTTTGGACGTTTCTGTTGTTGACCTGACTGTAAACCTTGCTAAGCCCGCTACATACGCAGAGATTTGTGCTGCTATGAAAGAGGCTTCAGAAGGCGAGCTGAAAGGTGTTCTGGGATACACGGAAGATGCAGTTGTTTCTTCTGACTTCCTCGGCGACACACGCACATCTATCTTCGATGCAAAGGCAGGTATCGCACTGACAGACACCTTCGTAAAGGTTGTTTCTTGGTACGACAACGAGATCGGTTACTCTAACAAAGTTCTCGAGCTCATCGCACACATGAAGAAGGTTAACGGCTAATTAAAATAATATAGCCAAAACATAAAAACGAGCCGTCCGACATTGTCGGATGGCTTTTTTTTGTATCTTTGCGCAGATAATGAGCAGACTTGTAACAATTTTGGGTCCTACCGCATCGGGCAAGACAGCTCTTGCGGCGGCATTGGCGGCTGAACTCGGCGCTGAAATCATCAGTGCGGACAGCCGGCAGGTTTATCGTGATATGGACATCGGGACGGGTAAAGACCTTGCCGACTATAAAGTAGGTGACAGCCTGATCCCTTATCATTTGATTGACATCGCCGAGCCGGGAACAAAATACAACGTGTTCGAATATCAGAAAGATTTCCTCACGGCGTATGAAGACATAACCCGTCGGGGCGTCACTCCGATACTCTGCGGAGGCACGGGGCTTTATCTTGAAGCCGTATTGAAAGGTTATCGGCTTATCCCCGTGCCGGAAAACAAAGTACTGCGTGAAAGCCTGAAAGATAAAACGCTGGAAGAGTTGACCGAAATACTCGTGAAACTTAAAGCCGAAAACGGCTCAAACATGCACAACGTGACCGATGTCGACACGGCAAAGAGAGCCATCAGGGCAATAGAAATAGAGACTTGCTACAAACAATGTCCGGTGGCGGAAAGAACATTTCCGGAGATTGATTATATAATAATAGGTGTAAACATCGACCGTGACGAGCGTCGGCGGAAGATTTCCCGGCGGCTCAGACAACGGCTCTCCGACGGCATGATCGACGAGGTGAAAGCCCTGCTCGACAGAGGCATTCCGGCGGAAGACCTGATTTATTACGGACTTGAATATAAATTCGTGACCGAATATCTGATAGGAAAAACCACGTATGAAGAGATGGTAAGCGGTCTTGAAACAGCAATCCATCAGTTTGCAAAGCGCCAGATGACATGGTTCAGAGGCATGGAACGGCGCGGATTTAAGATTAACTGGATAGACGCTTCACTGCCCATGGAAGAGAAAGTCCGGCTCATTAAGGAACTAATCGGCCGCAGATGAAAGTGCGGCTTTAACTTAAAGATAAGTATATGTCAGTTGAAAACAAACGTTGGGGAATACTTTACTGCCCCAAAAACGGCTTTGCCAACCCAAAGAAAAGATGGGAAAAGATTGAAAACTGCCTGAGAGAGAACGACATCGAGTTTGATTTCGTGCAATGCGAGAACCCCGACGGCGTGGTCAGACTTGTTAATATGCTTATCAGCAACGGCTATAAGACAATCATAATCGTCGGAGGTGACTCGGCGCTTAACGACGCGGTAAACTGTCTGATGGCGGTAGACAAAGACACGCGCGATACAATAGCACTCGGACTGATACCCAACGGCATGATGAACGACTTTGCCCGGTATTGGAACTTCAAGGAAAATGATATCGAACAAACCGTCAAATGGCTGAAAGAACGCCGCATAAGGAAGATTGATCTCGGATGCATACGTTACACAAACGCAAAAAACGAACAGTGTCACAGATACTTCCTGAATTGCGTGAACATCGGACTGCTCTCGGCAATAATGAACATGCGCCAACAGACACGCCGCATGTTCGGATCACGCACCTTGTCGTTTGTTTTCTCGCTGGCGCTTATGATATTTCAAAGACTTGACTACAAGATGTCATTGAAGATAAATTCAGACGTGATAAAACGTAAGGTAATGACCGTCTGTGTGGGTAATGCCCGCGGCTACGGACAGACACCTAACGCCGTGCCTTACAATGGCTTGCTTGATGTTTCGGTGGTTTATCATCCTGAAATGACACAGCTTCTTGAAGGATTTTACCTGCTGCTGACAGGCAAATTCCTTAATCATCACAGCGTCCATCCTTACCGAACACGTGAAGTCTTGGTGAACGAGGCGGTTAAAGCGATGGTGAGCATCGACGGAAGAATGATGAAAACGCCCGTAGGGGCATATAAAATAATGGTTGAACAGGAAGTTATTAACTTCCTGATACCGGTGTAAATAAGACAGACAAGCCGTTTGATGAAAACTCCTTATCCGTTTCCCGAAAAACTGATAAGGAGTTTTTATTTTTGTAAGTTTTATTCCTTATTTCTCTTTTCTCTTGATATATAATTCCTTTAAAAAGGCGTAAATACGAAAAATAAGGAATTTATTTTGTTTTAAAAAATAAAATTACTACCTTTGAAAAGTCTTTTGAAATGATTTTACACAATGAGTTTCATTTGATTACTTTGAAAAACTTAAATCTTATTATACTATGGGTTATCTTCGATTTGAAAAGGCTCTTATGACTAATCTGGAAGAATCTCTGTCCAGAGAGTTGTTGCGTACCAACCGCTCCGGGGCTTATTCATGTTCCACGATTGTGGATTGTAACACTCGAAAGTATCATGGTCTGCTTGTTGTCCCCATTCCCGAACTGGACGATGACAACCACGTGCTGCTTTCTTCATTGGATGTTACAGTAATTCAGCACGGAGCTGAATTCAATTTGGGACTGCATAAGTATCAGGGAAACAATTTCAGTCCTAAGGGTCATAAATACATTCGCGAGTTCGGATGTGATAAAATACCCACGACGATTTATCGTGTGGGTGGAGTATTGTTAAAGAAGGAAGTTGTATTTCAGCATTATGAAAACCGCATTCTGATACGTTATACGTTGGAAGATGCGCACAGTGAGACCACACTTCGATTTAGACCGTTCCTCGCTTTCCGCAGCGTAAGACAGTTTACGCATGAAAACGGCACGGCAAGCAGAGAATACCACATTGTCGATAATGGCATAAAGACCTGTATGTACGCCGGTTATCCGGATTTATACATGCAATTCAGTAAGGCAAACGAATTTAATTTCGTTCCTGATTGGTATCGCGGTATCGAGTATCCGAAGGAACAGGAGCGTGGATATGCTTCAAATGAAGACCTCTATGTGCCCGGATATTTCGAAATGAACATAAAGAAAGGTGAGAGCATTGTCTTCGCGGCATCGACGTCAGAGATTAAGACAAATACGCTGAAACGGCTCTTCGATAAAGAAGTTGACGACCGTGCGCCGCGTAACAACTTCTTCCATTGCCTTATCAATGCGGCACATCAGTTCCATAACAGAACCGCTAATAACGAGCGTTACTTGCTCGCCGGCTATCCTTGGTTTAAATGCCGTGCCCGCGATACGTTTATCGCACTTCCGGGTTTGACTCTCGCCATCGACGAACAAGACTACTTTGAACTCGTGATGAAGACGGCGGAGAAAGGCATTAGAGAGTTTATGCAGAATAAACCTCTGACCGTCAAGATCTATGAAATGGAACAACCGGACGTATTCCTCTGGGCTGTTTGGGCAATCCAGCAGTACGCCAAGTTCGCGGGAGAAGAGAAGTGCCTCGGCATGTACGGTAAACTTGTTGCCGAAATCCTTGATTATCTTATTGACGGAAATCATCCGAACTTGCGCCTTGACGACAATGGCTTGGTCTATTCCGAGGGACGTGACAAGCCCATTACATGGATGAACTCGACCGTTAACGGACATCCCATCGTACCGCGCTCGGGATATATCGTTGAGTTTAACGCCCTTTGGTACAACGCTCTCAAATTCGGAGCAAAATTATCAAGGCTTTCCAACAATGAGAAACAGGCTCAATCGCTTGACGAAATATCAGATAAATGCAAGGAATCGTTCGTTAAGACATTCTTGAACGATTACGGCTATCTGTTTGATTATGTGGACGGTAATATGATGGATTGGAGCGTAAGACCAAACATGATATTCCCTGTCGCATTTGATTATTCACCTCTTTCGCCGGAGCAAAAGAAGAGTGTGCTTGATGTCTGCACACGCGAGCTGCTCACACCGAAAGGACTTCGTTCCCTCTCTCCCAAGAGTGGCGGTTACAACCCGGTGTATGTCGGAGCGCAACGCGACTTCGCTTATCATCAAGGAACAGTGTGGCCTTGGCTTTGCGGATTTTACATGGAGGCGTGTCTGAAACTTTATAAACGCACCCGTTTAAGCTTTATAGAAAGACAGATGGTGGGATATGAAGACGAAATGACCATCAACTGTCTCGGCACGATACCCGAAATGTCAGACGGCAACCCGCCGTTCCGCGCACGTGGGGCAATCTCTTTTGCCATGAATGTGGCTGAGATATTGAGAACATTGAATCTTCTGGAGAAGTATTCTTACGTTAAATAAAAAGAGGAGGATAAAATATGAAAGTTTTAATGTTTGGTTGGGAGTTTCCTCCTCACGTATTTGGAGGATTGGCAACAGCCAACTTCGGCATAACGGAAGGTCTGCATGCGCAGGGGGATATGGACATCACATTGTGTCTTCCTCATCCTTTTGGCGATGAAGACCGCAGCAGTGCCAACATCATTGCAATGAATGCGGTGCCCATTGTATGGCGTGACGTCGATTACGAGTATGTCAAGAACCGTGTGGGAAACATCATGGATCCCGATTTATACTACAAATTGCGAGATAATATTTATGCCGACTTCAATTATATGAATGTCAACGACCTCGGTTGTATGGACTTTGCCGGCGGTTATCCAAGCAATCTGCACGATGAAATCAATAACTATTCCATAATAACGGGCGTCGTTGCGCGTCAGCAAGAGTTTGACATCATCCACGCACATGACTGGCTTACATATCCTGCCGGCATTCATGCGAAGAAAATCAGCGGCAAACCTCTGTGCATACACGTACATGCAACCGACTTCGACCGTAGCCGCGGCAAGGTCAATCCGACGGTTTATTCGATAGAAAAAGACGGTATGGACAATGCGGATTGCATTATGTGCGTAAGCGAACTGACTCGTCAGACCGTCATCAATCAGTACCATCAGGATCCGAGAAAGTGCTTCACTGTGCACAACGCCGTTTATCCTTTGCGCCAAGAGTTGCAGGATATTCCGCGTCCTGACCACACGAATAAGGAAAAAGTGGTGACTTTCCTCGGACGTATCACGATGCAGAAAGGTCCGGAATACTTCGTTGAGGCTGCAAATATGGTACTTCATCGCACACGTAACGTCCGTTTCTGCATGGCAGGTAGTGGCGATATGATGGACGCCATGATTTATCTCGCAGCAGAGAGAGGTATCGCCGACCGTTTCCACTTCCCCGGATTTATGCGTGGTAAGCAGGTTTACGAATGCCTGAAAGACTCTGATGTATATGTCATGCCGTCGGTCAGCGAGCCGTTCGGTATCTCTCCGCTTGAAGCGATGCAATGTGGCACGCCTACGATCATATCCAAACAGAGCGGTTGCGCCGAGATATTGACCAACTGTATGAAAGTTGATTATTGGGATATCCACGCTCTTGCCGACTCAATTTACTCCATCTGCCATAACGACAGCCTGTTCAATTACTTGCAGACCGAAGGCAAGCGTGAGGTTGACCAGATTACTTGGGAGAAGGTCGGCTTATGGATTCGCGAGTTGTACGAGCGTACTTTGGGCAACAGGAGCAACTAAGGATATTTAAAATTAAAAACAGTTCAAATTTAATATAAGGAAAACCACTATGAAAACAATATGCTTATATTTTGAGATACATCAGATTATCCATCTCAAGCGTTATCGCTTTTTTGATATAGGTACCGACCATTATTACTACGACGATTATGAGAACGAGCGCAGTATCAGCGAGATTGCAGAACGTTCATATATGCCTGCTCTCAATGCTTTTCAGGAAATGATAAAAGAGCACGGTCAGTATTTCAAACTTGCGTTCTCGCTTTCCGGCGTCGGAATGGAGCAGTTGGAGATGCACGCGCCGCAAGTACTGACAAAGTTGCAGGAACTTAACGAGACCGGATGTGTCGAATTTCTTGCCGAACCGTATTCTCACGGACTTTCATCTCTCGTAAATGAAGAGACATTTGCTGCTGACGTTAGGAAGCAGGCAGAGAAAATGCAGGAATATTTCGGAAAGAAGCCGACCGTAGTACGTAACTCTTCGCTTATTTACAGCGACGACATAGGTGGTCAGGCTGCTGCCATGGGCTTTAAAGGAATGCTTACCGAAGGTGCAAAACACGTGCTCGGATGGAAATCTCCGCATTATGTTTACAACTGCGCGATAGCTCCTAATCTTAAACTTCTGCTCCGCGATGTTGATATGAGCGACGATATCAGCCTGCGTTTTAATGACAGCAGCTGGGACGGATATCCTCTGTTTGCTGACAGTTACATTAACCGCATCGCATCATTGCCTGATAATGAGCAGGTTATTAATATCTTTATGGAGCTTTCTGCCCTTGGTATGGCTCAGCCATTGTCTTCAAACATTCTTGAATTCATAAAGGCTTTGCCGGCATGTGCCAAGGCAAACGGCATTACATTCTCAACACCGACAGAGGTCTGCATGAAGATGAATAGCGTCGGCAACCTTGATGTGCCCGATACATTGTCTTGGGTTGACGAAGAGCGCGACATCAGTTGCTGGCTCGGTAACCCCATGCAGCGTGAGGCATTCAACAAACTTTACAGCATTGCTGACCGCGTCCGCATAGCTAACGACCCACGTATAAATCAGGATTGGGACTATTTGCAGGCAAGTAACAACTTCCGCTTTATGACGACAAAGCCGTCAAACGTAGGGCTCGACCGTGGTATTTACACCTCGCCGTTTGATGCGTTCACCAATTATATGAATATCCTTGGCGACTTTATGAACCGAGTAAAGAGCCTTTATCCTGAAGAAATTGACAACGAAGAGTTGAACTCGCTGCTTACAACGATCAAAAATCAGGGCGATGAGATAGAGATGAAGGATAAGGAAATTACACGCCTTAAAGCCAAAGTCGAGAAGTTGCAGTCTTCAGAAGATAAGTTGAAGGCTAAGATAGATAAGACCAAACCTGCGGCAAAGAAGCCCGCGACGAAAAAGGCGGCAACAAAGAAAGCAGAAAAATAAATCCCAAGAAGAGAATTGATACTTAATTTCTTAAATACAACGGGGCGTCATGATGAATATTATGACGCCCCGTTTTTATGGATTAATGCACGTTATTCCAATTCCGAATAGCCATTTCCTAAAATTCAAAGAGATTATCTTATTCTCCTCACCGGCGGATGTCAGTTTGACAATTAACAATAAAAAAAGCACCTCAATGAGGTGCTCTGATAGTGATTCCGTTGGGATTCGAACCCAAGACCCACGCCTTAGAAGGGCGTTGCTCTAATCCAACTGAGCTAC
>CAJMQT010000057.1 GCA_905215655.1 uncultured bacterium
CCTTTTATAGTGCAGTATGAACGCCGGAGCCATCAAGTGCACTTTTATCGATGCAAATTTAATATTTAATTTTCAATTCAACAAACTTTCTGCCATCTTTTTATAAATTATCTTTTTTCAATCCCGAGCAATTCGATATTATATCTCGCAAAACGGTATATGGGACTTTTTCAAAAATCTCTAACATCGAAGCTTGTAACTCCACCACCCTATTACGAGAGATTTTTTCCAGCAAATATTTCAGCACAAAATATACACCTGCCAAATTTGTCTTATTGTTACCTAAATTTCCCAAAGGACCACCACCTATTGCTTGAGAAAGATCCAAATCAAAAAGCACCTTGCCGTGAGCACAATAGTTACGAAGACGACGTAAGGCATTAAGGTAATCTATAAACTGACTTGGATGATTGAAGTCATAAACCTTCGCTATATCACATAAAAGATGGTTGCTCTTCAGATTTTCATATAATCGTATAATCATGCCAAAGGACATAAATTCGATGGCTTTCCATGCAGGGGAATATTTGCAACCGTCATGATGTTGTCGGTCAATTCTTACGACATCCTCCCGAGACAATTCGCTTAACTGCTTCTTATATTCTTTGTCAGTAAGCAATTTTTCTTTGATGACCGCAGAACTAACATACCAATAAGGATCAGCTTTGTAAAAGTTTGATACATAATATATCAGCTTTGTCCGAAAATTTATTTCAATCCTGCTAATATACCTCAAAAACAGATTTCTTAAATCAAAATCGAAATAATATAGTTTGATGACATAATCCAGATTTGTGTTATCTTTCAGAATATGATTGCGATTTTTCTTCCGAGGATAAGTTTTCTCAAAAGGGAACCAATAAAATCCAAGACGAAAATAACCTATATCAAGAAGATACTCCTTGGCTTTTTCCTCATCCTCAATAATCATACCTCTTGATTTGAGCTTCTCTATTTGTTCCACGACAGTCGTGGCTTTCTTCTTAGAATCCATATCTGAACCTTTTCATTTTAAACAGCAAAAACAATGCCACGTTTTTAATCATCACCCATCATTTTTAGCACAAATGCAGCGGGTTCTTCCTTTGACATGGTTTTGAGTCGGTCTGCAATTACTTTTTTCCGGTTAATCCAAATTGAGCAACATACTATTGTTTTTCATTTGGATCGCCAAGGGATTGTTGGCTATGTTGCAGTCTGTGACTGATTGACTTTGAGAGGTGCCATGCTCTCAATGACACGACCTCTGTCGGTACCTGCATTTGAAAGGTTGATGACAAAAGACTGGTACAAATTTAGTAGATAGTTGACAATCAGCAGCAAAACAACCTGTTAATATTTTACAAAATTTTATTTCTCTGATTCATAATCCGGAGGTCGTGGGTTCGGGTCCCACCCCCGCTACAAAGACTAAGAGATGTGACACGTCACATCTCTTTTTTGTTTATCGGAAATCCGCTTTGTCACCACGCAAACCATTCAATCAGACAACGTCAAACGGTAAAAATCCACGACAAAAATATTTTTCAAAACAGAAAATCAACCCTGAATAATTGTTAAGAAATGCAAGACTAAGGGGTTGGTATTTTAATATTTATTCACAAACAACAGCTGTTTTGGGCATAAAATACCGCCTTTCGGAATACAAGAAGCCGCCTTTTATGATGCAAAAGACATGCTATTGAATTACAAAAGACGGTCTTTTGGCATGCGAAAGGCGGTCTTTTGGATTATTTAACACAGCCAAACAAAAGTCATTCAGCCATAACGCATTATCATTCAAGACATTACAAAAACATCGATATTTTTACATTTTTCAGCGGAAAGAGTGCCGGCTAAACGAAAATCGAAAATAAGATGGCTAATAAGTGTTAAAAAGAAATATCGCAAAAAACTATTATTAACGAAAAATTTTTCATACTTTTGCATAATATTATGAAAGAAATTATCGTAAAAGAAGTTCACGACAAGCACGGTATGGACGACTTTGTTGCCCTGCCCCGCCGTCTCTATGCCGGCAATCCGTGCTATGTGCCCGATCTGGACGTCGACGTTCGCGAGACGTTCGACCGCAAGAAGAATGTGTGTCTCGAAGACACGGACATTCAGGCGTTCGTCGCATACGACGGAGACGGTAATGCCGTAGGGCGTATCGCCGCCATAATCAACCGGCGCGCGAACGAGAAATGGCATACAAAATACGTGCGTTTCGGCTTCATCGAGTTTGAAGACGACCGCCGGATATCATCGGCGCTGCTCGCTGCGGCGGAGAACTGGGGGCGCGCAAAAGGCATGACGCGCATTCAGGGACCGATGGGCATATTCGACTTGGACAAGGAAGGTATGCTCGTCGAAGACTTCGACCGGCAGAGTTCGATAATAACGATATACAACCCGCCGTATTATCCCGAACACATCGAGGCTCTCGGCTTCGAGAAAGAGGTCGACTGGGTGCAGATGAGGATAAAAGTGCCGAAAGAAGTACCGGCGATATTCTTACGCGCGGCAAAGGTCACGAGAGAACACTTCGGACTGCGTACACGCACGCTAACGGACAAGGAACTGAAAAACGGCTACGGGCACAAGATATTCCACCTGATAAATCAGACTTACTCGTCGCTCTTCGGCTACACCGAGCTGACCGACAAGCAGACCGACATGTATATCGACCGCTACCTCTCGCTGATAGACAAGCAGATGATGCCGGTGGTTGAGAACGACAAAGGCGAGCTGATAGGCGTTGCCGTGACGATGGGCAGCCTGTCGGAGGCGCTGCGCAAGACGGGCGGACGACTGCTGCCGTTCGGCTGGTGGCACCTGTTGCGCTCACTGAAAATCAGGCGCGAGGACACGGCGGAGCTTATGCTCATAGCCGTTCATCCCGATTATCAGGGAACGGGGGTCAACGCCCTCTTCTTCGAGCACCTCATCCCCGTCTACAACCGCTACGGCATGACATGGGCGGAGACGGGACCGCAGCTCGAGCACAACCTGCACGTGCTGTCTCAATGGAAACATCTCGACGCCACGACAGTAAAGAGACGACGCTGCTACGGAAAGGAGATTGGGTAAAGATAGCAGCCCCTCCCCGACCCTCCCGAGGGAGGGAGAAGGGTAAAAGAAGCCCCTCCCCAGCCCTCCCGAGGGAGGGTGAAGGGCGAAAAGAGGGTGAAAGAAAGTATGGGACATCGCATTAATTTGTCTTTTTTCAATCTTTCAATTCCTCAATTTTTCAATTTCAATTTGCCATTTTTCAATCTTTCATTTCTTCATTTTTTCAATTTTCAACACGTTGTAATCAAAGAATATTTGATTATGGCTCAGGTTTTAATATAAATTTTATTGCCAAATCAACGTTTTTCATTAACTTTGCAGTCCTAAATAAACATTATTAAAAAGATATGTCCGGAACAAAAAAAATCAAGACCGCATTAGTTTCAGTATTCCACAAAGACGGACTGGACGAACTGCTCGCAAAACTTAATGAAGAAGGCGTGAAGTTCCTCTCTACCGGAGGCACGCAGAAGTTTATCGAATCGCTCGGCTACGAATGCCAGACCGTTGAGAGCGTAACCTCATATCCCTCTATTTTGGGAGGTCGCGTAAAGACCCTTCACCCCAAAATATTCGGAGGCATACTCGGCCGCAGAGACAACGAAGGCGACCGCGAACAGATGGCTCAATACGAAATTCCCGAGATAGACCTCGTCATCGTAGACCTCTACCCGTTTGAACAGACCGTAGCAAGCGGAGCAAGCGACGCCGACATAATCGAAAAAATCGACATAGGCGGTATATCACTGATACGCGCCGGAGCAAAGAACTTCAACGACGTGGTAATCGTTCCGAGCAAAGCCGAATACGGAGTGCTGCTCGACATACTCAACAAAAAAGGCGCCGAGACCGACATCGAAGACCGTAAGATGTTCGCTGCACGTGCGTTCGGCGTAAGCAGTCATTACGACACGGCAATTCACGGCTGGTTCGCAAAATAAAGAAAGCAGGATGAAGATTGAAGAATGTACTGTTAAAAGTATCATTACTTACGGCAAAGGCACTTTTCTTTCCAAGTTCTCTTCTTCAATATAAAGACAGATTTTTTAAAAAAAATACTAATTAACAGAATGCAGCGGAAGAGTCGCTGAATTTCATATCAACCGGTATTGAATTCTTCATTCTTCATTCTTCATTCTTCATTTACAAAAGAACAATGGGATTTTTTTCATTTATCCAAGAGATTGCAATGGACCTCGGCACGGCAAACACAATCATTATCAGTGATGACAAGATTGTGGTTGACGAGCCTTCGGTTGTCGCCCTCGACCGACGCACGGACAAAATGATTGCCGTGGGAGAAAAGGCGAAGATGATGTATGAGAAAACCAACGACAACATCCGTGCCATACGACCGCTCCGCGACGGTGTGATAGCCGACTTCACGGCTTGCGAGCAGATGATGCGCGGACTGATAAAGATGGTTCATACGGGCAGCCGCCTGTTCTCACCGTCACTCCGAATGGTAATCGGAGTGCCCTCAGGCTCTACCGAAGTGGAGCTGCGCGCCGTCAGAGATTCGGCAGAACATGCCGACGGACGCGACGTCTACCTGATTTTCGAGCCTATGGCTGCCGCGATAGGAATAGGCATCGACGTCGAAGCACCCGAAGGAAACATGATCGTTGACATAGGTGGCGGCAGCACGGAGATAGCCGTAATATCGCTCGGAGGCATCGTATCGAACAACTCGATACGCGTTGCCGGCGACGAACTGACCACCGAAATACAAGAATATATGAACCGCCAGCACAACGTCAAGATAAGCGAAAGAATGGCGGAACGTATCAAAATTCACGTAGGCTCGGCGCTGACAGACCTCGGCGAAGAGGCTCCGGAAGATTACGTGGTACACGGACCGAACAAGATTACAGCTCTGCCGATGGAAGTTCCTGTATGTTATCAGGAAATAGCACACTGCCTCGACCGCACCGTTGCAAAGATAGAGAACGCCGTGCTGTCGGCTCTCGAAAAGACACCGCCCGAGCTTTACGCCGACATCGTGAAGAACGGAATTTATCTTACGGGAGGAGGAGCATTGCTGCGCGGTCTTGACAAGCGACTGACCGACAAGATAAACATCCAGTTCCACGTTGCCGAGGACCCGTTGCACAGCGTTGCAAAGGGAGCCGGCATTGCTCTTAAAAACGTTGACCGCTTCTCGTTCTTGATGAGATAGACATGCGGAACCTGATAGAATTCATTGCAAAATATAACCACTGGTTTATCTTTGTCATACTGGAAGTTGCAAGCTTCGTGCTGCTTTTCAAATTCAACAGCTATCAAGGCAGCGTCTTTTTCTCCACGGCAAACGTCGTGACAGGGAAAATTTATGAGTGGGACGCAGCCGTGAAGACATTTTTCAGTCTGACAGAGATAAACCGGCAACTTAGCACGCGCAACCTTTATCTTGAACAAACGGTAAGGAAACTTGCCGAACAAGCTGCCAAGACAACGGGCGACTCGTCGCGCCTGCAACGCACGCAGATGCAGGTACTGGGCGAGTATAAGCTCATACCGGCGAAAGTAATAAGCAACTCAGTTGACAAACCGGACAACTTCATAACGCTGGATAAAGGCGCGGCGGACGGCATACGCAAAGACATGGGCGTGGCATGCGGCAACGGCGTCGTAGGCGTCGTCTACATGGTGTCCGAACATTACTCGGTCGTCATACCGCTGCTCAACTCTAAATCAAACCTCAGCGTAACCATCCGGAAACGCGGCTACTATGGTTATCTGCATTGGTCGGGCGGCGCATCCGACCTCGCTTACGTCGACGACATTCCCAGACACGCCAAATTCCGCCTCGGAGACTTGGTCGAGACAAGCGGATATTCGTCAATCTTCCCGCCGGGAATTATCGTCGGACAAATCCTTCACGTATATAATTCAAGCGACGGACTGTCGTACCGCATGCAGGTTAAGCTGACAACAAACTTCGGAAACCTGCGCGATGTCTGCGTGATCGACAACACCGCCATGACGGAACGCATCGAACTGATGCGCGCCGCGGAAGACTCGCTGAAACTGAAACAGAACTAAGAGAACCTCAAAAACAGACCGACATCATAAGACTGTCCGTTCGGGACAAACCGGAAAAGAATGAACATAGCCGTAATAAGACATTTCTTCACATTCGTTATTCTGTGCGTCGTGCAGGCATTGGTGCTCAACCACATCAATCTTTACGGTTGCGCGACGCCTTTTCTGTATGTTTATTTCATATTGCTGTTCCGTCGCGACTTCCCCAAATGGGCGGTCCTGCTGTGGAGCTTCTTCCTCGGACTGTGCATAGACATCTTCTCCAACACACCGGGAGTAGCCGCGGCGTCGACCACTTTCCTCGGTCTGTTGCAGCCGTACCTGCTCAATCTTTTCGTACCGAGAGATAAGGCTGACGACCTTTTGCCGTCGATGAAGTCGCTCGGCGTTGCAAGATACGTTTATTACGTTATCATCAGCGTGCTCATTTACAACCTTCTGTTCTTCTCGATAGAGGCGTTCAGCTTCTTCAATTGGCAACAATGGCTCTGCAACATCGGCGGAAGTACGGCGCTGACGATAATCCTTATTCTGACGATAGAAAGCGTAAGAAGAAAATAAAAAGCGGGGTTAAGGCTTAAAAAGACGAGGAAATGCAAAGGGATTACGGGCTTGAAAACAGGCAGTATGTTATCGGCGGAGTGGCGGTTTTTATCGTCATTGCCTACATCATACGCCTTTTTACGCTCCAGATAATGAGCGACGACTACAAGAAAAGCGCCGACAGCAACGCTTTCTTGAAGAAAGTGGAATATCCGGCGCGGGGCGTCATATCTGACAGAAACGGCAAACTGCTCGTCTATAATCAAAATGCTTACGACATAATGGTTGTGATGAACGAGGAGAAAGGACGTCTCGACACGCTCGACTTCTGCCGTTCATTAGGAATAACGAAAGAATATTTCATCAAAAGAATGGATGAAATAAAAGACCGGAACAAAAATCCGGGATACTCGCGCTTTACCCAACAGCTTTTCATGAGCCAGCTCTCGGAGAAAGAATTCAGCGTTTTCCAAGAAAAAATATACCGTTTTCCGGGGTTCTACGTCCAGCGACGCAGTATCCGTCAGTACACAATGCCTTATGCGGCGCACATCCTTGGCGACGTTGCCGAGGTCTCGCCGTCTGACATTGAGGACGATTCTTATTACCAGCCGGGCGACTATATCGGGAAGCTCGGAGTGGAAAAATATTACGAAAAAGAACTTCGTGGCGAGAAAGGAGTGCAAATTCTGCTCCGCGACGTGCACGGACGAATACAAGGAAGCTACATGGACGGACAGTTTGACAGCCGTCCTGTTGCCGGCAAAGACCTGACCCTGAGTATCGATGTCAAGTTGCAGGCACTCGGAGAGAGGCTCCTTGAAGGTAAGATCGGCAGCATTGTTGCTATCGAACCGTCAACGGGCGAAGTGCTGTGCATGGTCTCCTCGCCTTCATACGACCCGCGCATAATGGTGGGAAGAAAGCGAGGGAAGATGCACGCGGAGCTGTCACGCAACCCGTGGAAGCCTCTTCTGAACCGCTCTATCATGGGCATGTACCCTCCGGGCTCAACCTTCAAGACCACACAAGGACTGACCTTTCTCAGCGAAGGCATTGTTTCGCCGGGCACAATGTTTCCCTGTCATCACGGATTTTACTGCAAAGGACTTCATCTCGGATGCCACGGGCACGCCTCGCCGGTAAACCTTATTCCGGCATTAGGCACCTCGTGCAACGCCTATTTCTGCTGGGGCTTGTATTACATGCTTGGCAACCGTAAAAAATATAAGAACGTTCAAGAGGCAATGGACACGTGGCGCGATTACATGGTGAGCATGGGTTTCGGATACAAACTCGGCATAGACCTGTCCGGAGAGAAACGAGGCTTGATACCGAACGCCCAGTATTACGACAAAGCTTACAAGGGTTCGTGGAACGGCTTGACCGTGATAAGCATCGCGATCGGGCAAGGCGAAGTGCTGCTTACACCGCTGCAAATAGCCAACTTATGCTCAACCATCGCCAACCGAGGCTACTTCTACACGCCGCACGTCGTGCGGAAAGTGCAAGGCATGCCGCTTGACGAGAAGTATAGGGAGAAACATTACACCAAGGCAAACCGCCGTGCATACGAATATATCGTGGCGGGAATGCGACGGGCGGTGACCTCCGGAACGTGTAGAGCCGCCAACCGCGCCGATTATGAGGTGTGCGGCAAGACGGGAACCGCCGAAAACCATGGTCACGACCACTCCATTTTCATGGGCTTCGCGCCGATGACGAACCCGAAGATAGCTATCTCCGTCTATGTCGAAAACGGCGGTTTCGGTGCAGACTACGGCGTTCCGATAGGTTCGTTGATGATGGAACAATATATAAAAGGTAAGCTCTCGCCTGACTCGGAGAAGAAAGCGAGCGACTTCCAGCACAGACGTATCAGTTATGGAATATCAAGCAGGTAAACAACCGAGCGTGTTACGCTCTCTCGACTGGTGGACGATAGGAATTTATCTGGCGCTCTTGGCGTTCGGATGGATAAGCGTTTGCGGTGCCAGTTACACTTACGGAGACACCGACATACTGAGTCTCGGCTCCCGTTCGGGCATGCAAATCGTCTGGATAGGCACCTCCATCTGCCTCGGATTGGTGCTTCTGCTGCTCGACGACCGCTTTTACGACACGTTCGCTTACGTCATTTACGGTGCTCTCTTGCTGCTGCTTTTTGCCACGATATTCAACCCTCACGAGATAAAAGGCTCTCGCTCGTGGCTGGTTTTGGGACCGTTACGCCTGCAACCTGCCGAATTTGCCAAGTTTGCCACGGCTCTTGCCGTTGCCAAATTGATGAGTACATACGGCTTTAACATGCACCGTTGGAAAGACTTTGCCACCGCCTGTGCCATCGTCATGTTGCCGATGCTCTTCATCGTAGCGCAGAAAGAGACCGGCTCGGCGCTCGTTTACGCGTCTTTCTTCCTTATGTTTTATCGGGAAGGCATGACGGGCAGCGTGCTTTTCACGGGCGTGGCGATGGTGATTTACTTTGTCGTCGGCATACGTTACGAAGACGTCCAAATGCTCGAAACGGGCACATCGACAGGCAAGTTCGTCGTTTTGCTGCTCGTACAGATATTCACCGCCTGCCTCGTTTACGTCTATTACAAGGATAAGAAACAGTTTTTCACCATTCTCGGATACTCGCTCGGAATTACTTTTATAGCCTTTATGTTCGCGCAGTTTGTCATTCCTTTCGATATTGTCTGGGTGCAGCTGGCTATCTGCGCGGCGCTGACGGGTTATCTGTTTTACAACTGGATGAGCAAGAGATTTAACAATTACCTTTATATTTTGCTGTTCACGCTCGGTTCGATTGTCTTTTTCTACTCAGCCGATTACGTCTTGAACAACATTATGGAGGCGCATCAAAGGACGCGAATTAACGTACTTCTCGGTCTCGACGAAGACCTTGCCGGTGCCGGTTACAACGTTCATCAGAGCGAGATAGCCATCGGTTCGGGCGGATTGAAGGGCAAAGGATTTCTTAACGGCACTCAGACGAAGCTGAATTTCGTGCCGGAACAGGACACGGACTTCATCTTCTGCACCGTCGGCGAGGAAGAAGGCTTTCTCGGTTCGGCAGGCGTCCTGCTGTTGTTTCTTGCCCTTATACTGCGCCTGATAAAGATTGCCGAGCGACAACCGTTCAAGTTCGGGCGCGTCTACGGCTACTGCGTGCTGAGCATTTTCCTTTTTCACGTATTCATAAATGTGGGCATGGTGCTCGGACTAACGCCCGTGATAGGTATTCCCCTACCCTTTTTCAGCTATGGCGGCTCATCTCTTTGGGGCTTCACAATCCTTCTTTTCATTTTCCTGAGGATTGATGCGGGAAGAAATTTAGTGAGAAACTGAGGAATTAAGAGTTAAGAAACGAAGTTCGGCGTTAAGCCAATTATGAATTAAGAATTAGGCGTTAAGAATAAAGAAAAATACCATTGCGGCTTTAAAACCACAATGGTATTTTTCTTATCTCTTAATTATTAATTCTTAATTCAAAATCAAATTTCGCTTATTCGGCGAGCTTGTTGTCTGAGCCGAGCACGTCAACAATCTTGTGCTTGTACATTACCTCCATGAGGTCGCGTGCCGGACCGCAGTATTTACGCGGGTCGAACTCTGCGGGTTTCTCAGCCAATGTCTTGCGGACTGCTGCCGTGAAAGCGAGGCGAGAGTCTGAGTCGATGTTAATTTTACAAACAGCGCTCTCTGAAGCTTTGCGCAACTGCTCTTCGGGAATACCTACTGCGTCGGGCAGTTTGCCGCCATACTGGTTGATAATGTCGACGTATTCCTGCGGAACTGATGAAGAACCGTGGAGCACGATGGGGAAACCGGGAAGTTTCTTCATGATCTCGTCGAGCACGTCGAATGCCAAAGGAGGAGGCACGAGGCGACCTGTCTTCGGGTCACGTGTGCACTGTTCGGGCTTGAATTTGTATGCTCCGTGGCTTGTTCCGATAGATATTGCGAGCGAGTCAACACCCGTCTTGCTTGTAAAGTCGATTACTTCTTCGGGTTTTGTGTAGTGAGAAACCTCTGATGCGACCTCGTCTTCAACGCCGGCGAGCACTCCGAGCTCACCTTCAACGGTTACATCAAACTGGTGTGCGTAATCAACAACCTTCTTTGTCAGCGCTACATTCTCGTCGTAAGGCAGTGCCGAACCGTCTATCATGACAGAAGAGAAGCCCATGTCGACGCAGCTCTTGCAAAGCTCGAAGCTGTCTCCGTGGTCGAGGTGAAGAGCTATCTCAGGATGTTCACAGCCCAATTCCTTTGCATATTCAACGGCTCCCTGTGCCATATATTCGAGAAGTGTCTGGTTGGCGTAGTTGCGTGCGCCCTTTGAAACTTGCAGAATGACCGGTGAACGGAGCTCGGAAGAGGCTTTAATGATAGCCTGCAACTGCTCCATATTGTTGAAGTTGAATGCGGGGATGGCATAACCGCCATTAATGGCTCTTTTAAACATCTCGCGGGTGTTTACCAAACCAAGTGTCTTAAAACTTACCATGATTAAAATAATTTTATGTTTTTACAATTCGATTTTAAAATTAATACCGCAAAGTTAGCATTTTAATTTGTCAACTCAAAGAATTAACAAGACTTTTAGGGTCGGTTTTCCGTGATTTTTCCAATAAATTACGGAATTGTCAGAGGCTTTGTCACGTTTTGGAATGTTTATCTTACAAAAGCTCTGTATACCACAGCGTTATTGCTGAAATACCGTGCCTCAGGGCACAAAAAAAGGAGTACCGCTGTACTCCAACCTTGTTAACCTTAAATCTAATACTATGAAAAACACATTGCAAAGATACGACGATTTTGAAAAATCGCAACATTTAGGCAGCACAAAACGCAATAAATCAGCGTTTTATTGACTTATATCAATAAAACGCTGATTTATTAATTAAGAATTAAGAGTTAAGAAGTAAGAGAATTAAGAATTAAGAGTTAAGAATTAAGAAAAATGGCATTGTCATTTAAAGCCACAAGAGTGTTTTTCTTAATTCTTAACTCTTAACTCTTAATTCTTAATTAAATTCACTCTCCTGCCGCCGCCCAGAGGATTTCTTCGAGCGTCGGATGGGTATGAATGATGTCGTGAAGGTCGGCCGACGTACCGTTGAAATTCATTACGGCGGTTGCCTCCTGAATGATGTCCGAGGCGTGGGCGCCGAAAGCGTGGCAGCCGATTATCCTGCCGTCGGCACCGGTTATGAGTTTCAGCAGCCCTTCATCGGCGTTTATGGCGAGCGCCTTGCCGTTGGCACGATAGAACGATTTTCTTACCGTATGCCCGATACCGCCCTCCCGGCAGGCGTCTTCCGTCAATCCTACGGCTGCTGCCTCGGGTGCGGTGAACACGGCGGCGGGCATTATGTCGAGGCGTATCTTGTCGGTCTTGCCAAGTATGTGGTTGACGGCGCGCATGCCTTGTGCCGACGCGGCGTGGGCAAGCATCATCCGTCCGTTGACGTCGCCGATGGCGTAAATGCCGTCGATGTTGGTCCGCATGTTGTCGTCGACGGTTATGCCGCTCCTGTCTGTGACGACGCCGACGGTTTCAAGACCGATATTTTCCGTACGTGCGGCGCGCCCGGTTGCGATGAGTACGACGTCGGCAACGGTCTCCATGCTTTTTTTCTTCTGCTCGAAACTTACCGTCAGTTCGTCGCCGTCGCGGCGTATAGCCTTCACCGCCGACTGCATGCAGAACTTAATGCCGCGGCGTTCGAGGGTTTTGCGCAGACGTTTCGCAATGTCCGAGTCGAACGGCGGCAGGCATTCTTTCAGAAATTCCACAACGGTGACCTCGCTGCCGAAGCTGTTGAACACCGAGGCGAACTCCATTCCTATCACTCCCGCGCCGACTATGCAGAGGCGGCGCGGCACCGACGTGACGTCAAGAAGTCCGGTAGAGGTCAACACGTCCTGCTCGTCTATGCCCTCTATCGGCGGAAGTTTCGGCTTGGAACCGGTGGCGATGATGATGTTCCGAGCCGTATATTCGTCGCTGCCTACGGTCACCGTGCGTGCATCTTTCAGCATGGCATGCCCTCTGACGAATGTTATGCCGGGCGCAGACATCAGCGTCTCCACTCCGCCTCGCAGCTGTTCTACCACCTGTCGTTTGCGTTCTGCAATGGCGCCGAAATCTGTTTCGGGTCTCTCGCCGAGGTATCGGCTCACCGTCTCGACGGTCTCTGCTTCATGGCAGAGCGTCTTTGTGGGTATGCAGCCGCAGTTAAGGCATGTGCCTCCGGCGTGTTCCTCTTCTATTATCACCACGTTCAAGCCGTGCTTTGCGGCGTATCCGGCTGTGTGATAACCGCCGGGACCGCTGCCAATTATTATTAAGTCGGTATTCATATTCGTTGCTCTTGCTCGGCATCAGCCGAAGGTTGTTTTGTCATAAAAAAGCATTAAACCCAAATCGGTCATTAGACCGCAAAAGTCTTTATTCACATATTTTAATCGGCTTTTTCATCGTTTGTGCCTTTCTATCCGCCGTCTTGTCTCCCGTTCCGTCTCGACATAGCCCGCTATGCCTTCGACGACACGGGAAACAATCCGA
>CAJMQT010000058.1 GCA_905215655.1 uncultured bacterium
GCCGTTGGACATATCCTTGAATACGACGGGGCGATAGTTTTCGGGATGAATACCTTTTTTCATTTTAATTGTTAATATTGAATATGTATAAAATCTTTTGGGTTGCAAAGTTACGACATTTTTTCTATACCTCCAAATGTTTTCTTTGTTTTTTTAAAGTAAACGAGTTGACAAGTCAACAAGTCGACAAGCTAATCAGCTCGTTTACTCATCTACTTGTCAACTCGTTTACTTTCAATTTTAAAAGGTAAGCTTTTACATTGCAAAAGGCGGTCTTTTACACGCCAAAAGGTAAGCTTTTGCAAGGCAAAAGACCGCCTTTTGGAAATCGACGGTTTGCAGATGGAAACTGTAAGTAAAAGCAATTAAAATATTACGGATTATAAGTTTCAGCCCAAGTTTTTATCTTCATATTTTACAAGCGACATCTCACGAAATACCGAAAGAATGTCATCAAGGCGCCGATTGCCTCTAAATAATTTTAAGAATGATGCAATATTTCGGATTTAAAACGGTTAATATATATGAAAAAACCATGAAATAAAGATGAATACATACTTACTTTGTATAATCGGAGTCTTCATAATAAGTACAATCTGCGGATTTATATTCATACCGATAATATTAAATTACTGTAAGGCAAAGCAGCTATACGACATCCCCAACGCGCGGAAAATACACAAAAACGCCATTCCGCGGCTCGGCGGAATATCCTTTATTCCGGGCATGTTCATATCTTTCATGGTCGCCGTATCCGTTATCGACGCTCCCGACAATTTTATCCGCATCAGCCTTTGGAGTTTCTTTTTCCCTTTGGGCACATTGCTTATCTACGGAATGGGCATCGTCGACGACATCCTCGGATTATCGCCCTCACGCAAGTTCATCGTCCAGATAATTGCGGCATGCCTGCTGCCGTTCTCCGGATTATGCCTGAACAACATGTACGGTTTCCTCGGCATTCACGAGATACCTTATTATATAAGTTTCCCCCTGACCGTTCTCGTCATCGTCTTCATCGACAACGCCATCAATCTGATTGACGGAATAGACGGTCTGGCGGCAAGTCTCTCGATACTTGCGCTCTGCGGCTTCCTGTATCTTTTCCTTGAACAGGAGGTCTGGTCGTTCTCAATCCTTATCACAGGACTTATCGGCGTGCTCTCGGCTTTTCTCTATTTCAACATTTTCGGAAGTGCCGAGAAAAACAGGAAAATATTCATGGGCGACTCGGGCAGCCTCACATTAGGCTTCATCCTCGGCTTTCTCTGCGTGAAATATTCGATGGACAACATCCACGTAATGCCCTATCAGAAGGCGGATTTCATAATGCCGTTCACTCTGCTGTTGGTTCCCATCTTCGACGTTTTCCGCGTATTCTTCGTCCGCATCAGTCATCACAAGTCGCCGTTTGTAGCCGACAAGAACCACATTCACCACAAACTGATGTCAACGGGCTTGTCGCAGCATAAAGCGCTGATAACCATTCTTTTGCTCGCGGTATTCTTCATCGTGTTGAACCTGCTGCTGCTTCACGCCGTTTGCAACACCGTCGTTTTCTTCATCGACATCCTTGTTTATATCACTATCAACCTGATAATAAACCGGTTGATAAGGAAACATGCGGCAAAAGCCGAGGCATGACGTCACAGACAACAAAGACAGATAAAACAAAAGGGAGCATTTCATCCGCTTAACTTTTGTTCTTCGATAGATTTGTGTTATCTTTGCATTACAAATAGCCCCTATCCCAAACGCACATTAATTATATATTATGAAAGAATACATCGTCTCGGCACGCAAATACAGACCCGTATCGTTTGACACGGTGGTAGGTCAGGCGGCTCTAACGACAACTCTTAAAAATGCCGTCAAGAGCGGGAAACTGGCTCACGCCTACCTATTCTGCGGTCCGAGAGGCGTCGGCAAGACCACATGCGCACGCATCTTTGCCAAAGCTATCAACTGTCAGAACCCCACAGAAGACGGCGAAGCATGCAACGAATGCGAAAGCTGCAAGGCGTTCAACGAGCAACGCTCATACAATATCTTCGAACTTGACGCGGCAAGCAACAACTCGGTGGAGAACATCAAGACGCTGATGGAACAGACACGCATACCCCCGCAGGTAGGCAAATACAAGGTTTTCATCATCGACGAGGTACACATGCTCTCCACGGCGGCATTCAACGCATTTCTGAAAACACTCGAAGAACCGCCCGCACACGTCATTTTCATCCTCGCGACTACGGAAAAGCACAAAATACTTCCTACAATCATATCACGCTGCCAGATTTATGACTTCGAGCGGATGACCGTTCCCAACATCATAAATCACTTGAAATCGGTAGCTGAGAAGGAAGGTATCACATACGAGGAAGAGGCTCTCGCCGTCATAGCCGAGAAGGCGGACGGCGGCATGAGAGACGCCCTCTCGGTGTTTGACCAAGCCGCCAGCTTCTGTCAGGGCAACATCACGTACAAGAAAGTGATAGAAGACTTGAACGTGCTTGACGCCGACAACTACTTCAACATCATCGACCTGTGCCTCGAAAACAAAGCCGCCGACGTGCTTGTGCTGCTCGACGGCGTGATAAACAAGGGCTTTGACGGCGGTAATCTGATAAACGGTCTGGCGGTGCATGTCAGAAACGTGCTCATGGCAAAAGACGAACAGACACTGCCATTGCTGCAAGTCAGCCAACGACAGACCGAGCGTTACAAGGAGCAGGCACTGAAATGCCCGACAAATTTCCTGTATAAGGCGTTACGGATAATGAACGACTGCGACATAAACTATCGTCAGAGCAGCAACAAAAAGTTGCTCGTGGAACTTACGTTGATTGAAATAGCGCAGATAACGCAGGCTGATGAAGACGGTGCAGGCTCGGGGCGTTGCCCTAAGAGACTGAAATCCCTGTTCAAAAATCTTATCAGCGCTCGGCAGACAGCGGTCAAGCAGGTGACCTCCGCCGAACCTCCCGTAAACCGACGCACCACCGCCTCGGCTCACGACACAGACAAAGACAACGCGGAACAGCCGGCTACTGACGCACCGCAAACAACAAGCAGCACGGCGAGTGGAGGCGGCAACGGCTCGCAGACGTCGCCGACGCCAATCCGAAAGGGACTGAAACTGGGCGGCATAAGCAAGACTTTCGCCAATCTCAGGCAGAAGAACGACAAGACGGAACAGACATCTTACGACGAGACAGACATCAAGGACACGGGCGAGAAAAACCAATTTTCCGAAGAACAGCTCCTCGTCCAATGGCTGGCGATGTGTAACCGAATGCCCCAGAAGATGACCGGCATTGCGTCAAGAATGAAGAACATGACGCCGAAGATTGTCGACTTTCCCAATATCGAACTTGTTGTCGACAATCAAATTCTGCTCGACGACATAACGAAAATCAAGGGGCGGATACGCAACACCTTGGTGATAAGTCTGAAAAACAGCGATATAAAGATAGATTTCAGGCTTGCGAAACAAGAAGAAATCAAACCTATCCTGACTAATCGGGAACGCTTTGACGAACTAAAAAACAGCAACAAGACGTTCAAGACATTGAGCGACATGTTGAAGTTGGAACTCACATAATAAATTAAGAATTAAGAGTTTCGGGAATTAAGAATTAAGAGTTAAAAATTAAGAAAATGTGCATATAGGGTAATTTTCTTAATTCTTAACTCTTAATTCTTAATTCCAAAAGCTCTTAATTCCTAACTCTTAATTCTTAATTCTATATGATATTCATTCCCAACTCTTCCGCTTCTTTCAGCATTTCGTCAGGCCAGATACTTGCTTGAATTTCTCCCAAGTGTGCCTTATGCAGCAAGACCATACACAGGCGGCTCTGACCTATACCGCCGCCGATGCTGAGCGGCAACTCGCCTGACAGAAGTTTTTTGTGGAAATAAAGGTCTTTCCTATCCTCCTTGCCCGTTATTTCAAGCTGGCGCAACAGCGCTTCTTTGTTCACACGGATACCCATTGACGAGAGTTCGACAGAGCGATTGAGCGTGGGATACCAAATCAGGATATCTCCGTTCAGACCTTTGTGTCCGTTGCCCGTGTCCGTCGTCCAGTCATCATAGTCAGGTGCGCGACCGTCGTGCGGTTTGCCATTGGCAAGCTTGCCGCCTATACCTATTATAAATACAGCGCCATACTTTTTACAGATAAGGTCCTCGCGTTCCTTGTCGCTCTTGTCGGGATACTGTGCCAGCAGTTCTTCGCTGTGGATAAAGTGTATCTTGCGTGGCAGAAACGGTTTCAGACACGAGTAACGCTCGCAAACGAGATATTCGGTGCGCAGTATCGCGGCGTAAATGCGGCTGACAACGTCTTTCAGATAGTCCACGTTGCGGTCTTCATCGGTGATCACCGACTCCCAGTCCCACTGATCCACATAGAGCGAATGCAGGTTGTCCAGTTCCTCATCAGCCCTTATCGCGTTCATGTCGGCATACACGCCGTAGCCCGGCTCCACATCGTAATCTGCAAGAGTGAGTCTCTTCCATTTTGCCAACGAGTGCACAACTTCGGCATTTGCGTCGCCAAGATCTTTTATCGGGAAGGTCACAGGGCGCTCCACTCCGTTGAGGTCGTCGTTAATTCCGAGTCCTTTCAGCACGAAGAGCGGTGCCGTCACACGGCGCAAACGCAGTTCTGTGGACAGGTTTTGCTGGAAAAAATCCTTTATAAGTTTTATGCCCTGCTCTGTCTGACGCATGTTCAGCAGCGTCTTATAGTTGACGGGCTTAATCAGTCTGCTCATATCTCGTTTTTACGTTTAACGTGTTAAATCGGGCGCAAAGATATAAATAAATAATTAAAACGCAATCGAATTTATTGAAAATTATCCAAAATGTCATGATAATATTTAAATTCTTGACATATTGAAAGTTATTTTATTCAATTTGAACAATATCGTTTTTCGCATCCGTTTGTATTCTGTCCTTTTTCAAGCAATAGCCTCAACAACATCCGCAATTTGCCATGTCGACTTTCAAATAAAACAAGATAAGTCATTCAATTCTTTAATCTTTTCAACTTTTCATCATTTATTTGTATTCTTTTTCATTTGTTTTTACTATCTTTACAACCGTTTTATGATTACAAACCTTAACAAACGACGTCTTTATATAAAGAATAAAACACAATGAAAAAGCCTTTTTTATCCACCATCATAGCCTTGGCGGCGATGATATCGTGCCCTTCCGTTGCGAAGGATGTTTATGTTTCCACTTCTTTTCATGAGCCGGCTAACGAGGGCTTGCGCTTCATTTACAGCTACGACGGTCTGAAATGGGACACCATTCAAGGCACGTTCCTACGTCCGGAGACGGGCAATCAGAAAGTGATGCGCGACCCGTCGATAGTGAAAGGACCCGACGGCACATTCCACCTTGTGTGGACTTCGAGCTGGAGAGGCGACCGCGGCTTTGGCTACTCGTCGTCGAAAGACCTGATACATTGGACACCGCAGCGCTTCATCGAAGTGATGGACGACCCTACGACGGTAAATGTTTGGGCGCCTGAACTGTTCTACGACGACGTCAGAAAGCAGTATATGATTATTTGGGCGTCATGCGTGCCGGGCAAGTTCCCCGACTATCAGGAAGACCATAACAACAACCACCGTCTATATTATGTGACGACAAAAGACTTCAAGAAGTTCAGCAAGGCGCGACTGCTTATCGATCCCGATTTCAGTTGCATCGACGCGACGATGGTTAAGCGTGGGAAAGACGACTACGTAATGGTATTGAAGGACAACAGTCGCCCGATGCGCAATATCAAGGTCGCGTTTGCCAAGACGCCTTACGGACCATGGAGCAAGGCTTCCCAGCCGTTCACCGAAATGTTTACCGAAGGTCCGTCGACCGCATACGTCAACGGTTGGTATTACATCTATTACGACTCTTACCGCCATAAGATTTACGGTGCACACCGCACAAAAGACTTCAAGACATTCCAAGACCAGACGGGAGCGGTCAGCTTCCCCGTAGGTCATAAACACGGAACGGTGTTCATGGCATCGGAAGAGATTGTCGAGAACCTTAAAAAGTATAACAGCGAGTCGGTGCATTACACCGGAAAGACCGTTGCAACACCCGCACGTCACGACGGCGGACTGTCACCCGTGGTGGGAGTTCACACCATTCAGACAATGAGGGCTGAAAAGGGTTGGCTCTACAACCATCAGCCGATGTTGGCATACTGGAACGGAAAATTCTACATGCACTACCTCACCGACCCGCGCAGCGAGCACGAAGCACCCGGAAAGACAATGTTGCAGACCTCGACAGACGGTTACACATGGACCAAACCGGTGGATCTGTTCCCTGAATACAAAGTGCCCGACGGTTTCACAAAGCCCACCCTACCGGGCATCAAGGCTAAAAATCTGAAAGCGATAATGCACCAACGCGTGGGATGGTATGTATCAAAGAAAGGCAAACTCATCGCAATGGGCAACTACAACGTGGCACTAACGCCGAAAGATCATCCAAACGATGGTAACGGAATAGGACGTGTGGCACGCGAGATAAAGGCGGACGGCTCGTTCGGACCTATCTATTTCATCTACTACAACCATGGTTTCAGCGAGAAAAACACAGACTATCCTTATTATAAAAAGGCAAAAGACAAAGACTTTATAAAGGCTTGCGACGAGATACTGGCAAACCCGATGTATCGCATGCAGTGGGTTGAAGAGGCTGACAGAGACGACAAGATACTGCCTTTGAAGACTCCTTACAAGGCGTTCAGCGGCTACACGCTGCCCGACGGACGCAAGGTGGGACTGTGGAAACACGCCCTCACGAGCATGAGTTATGACGGCGGAAACACATGGAGAGAGCCCGTAAACAGAGCGCACGGCTTTGTCAACTCCAACGCGAAGATATGGGGACAACGCCTTTCGGACGGCACTTACGCCACGGTTTACAATCCGGCGGAATACCGTTGGCCGCTCGCCATATCGCTGAGCAAGGACGGACTGGAATACACCACGCTCAATCTTGTTAACGGCGAGGTGACCCCCGAGCGTCATTGGGGCTTTTACAAGAGTTTCGGACCGCAGTACACGCGCGGAATACTTGAAGGCAACGGCACGCCACCGGACAACAATCTGTGGGTTACTTACAGCAACAACAAAGAGGATATGTGGGTTTCGTGCATCCCTGTTCCCGTAAAGACATTTGCGACAGAGCATGCCTCAGGCAGCTTCGGCAGATATTCCAAACTGGCAGACATGGCTGACTGGAACATCTATTCACCGCTTTGGGCTCCCGTTGAACTTGACGGCGAATGGCTGAAAATGAGCGACAAAGACCCGTATGACTATGCCAAGGTGGAGAAAGTGATACCTGCCACAAAAGAACTGACCGTCGAATTTGACGTGAAGGCGTCTCAGAACGACCACGGACAGCTGAACATCGAGTTCCTTGACGACAAAGGCAACATGTGCTCGCGCATCGTCCTTGACAACACCGCGACAATAAAAGTGAAAGGCGGAGCACGCTACGGCGGCATGGTCAAGAACTATGAGCCGGGCAAGACTTATCATATTAAAGCGCAACTCTCAGTCGACGGACATGTCGGCACATACTTCGTAAACGGCAAGAAAGCAACGTCACGCATGTTCGACACACCGGTCGAGGCGATAACAAGAATTGTTTTCCGCACCGGAGACCTATTTGCAAAACCCGACATCGAGACCCCTGCCGACCAGACGGAAGACATGCCGCGTGCCGACGAGCAAGACCCGATAGCAACATTCGCCATCGCCAACGTCGTGACTTCATCATCTGATGCAGACGCAACAGCCGCCGTTTTGAAGTACGACAACTACAAGCATTACGCCGAAAAATTTAATACGATGGAGGACGAGAACATCGTCACAACCATCCCCAACAGCCAATCATCCGAATGGATGAGTCGTAACGTTCCCTTGTTCGACTGTCCTGACAAAGCGATGGAAGAGATGTATTACTATCGTTGGTGGACATTGCGCAAGCATATAAAGCGCACTCCCGTCGGATACGGCATGACAGAATTTCTCGTTCAGCGTTCCTATGCCGACAGATATAACCTCATCGCCTGCGCCATCGGTCACCATATAATGGAAACGCGATGGCTGCGCGACACGACATACCTGCACCAAATTCTTAACACATGGTATCACGGCAACGACGGGAAACCGATGCAGAAGATGGTAAAATTCAGCTCTTGGAACCCGGCAGCAGTTTACGAGGCGTACAAAGTGCAGGGTGACAAAGACTTCCTTCTCAGCTTAAAGCCTTCACTTGAAGACGAATACGCACGCTGGAAGAGCACAAACCGCCTCTCGAACGGACTTTACTGGCAAGGTGACGTGCAGGACGGAATGGAAGAAAGCATAAGCGGAGGACGCAAGAAGAAGTATGCCCGCCCGACAATCAACAGCTACATGTACGGCAATGCGAAAGCTCTTGCTGCAATGAACGCGATGACCGGAGAGACTGACAAAGCCAAAACGTACGAAGAAGAGGCAGAAGCGCAAAAGCAACTGATACAGACAAAACTGTGGAACACAAAGCACTCGTTCTTCGAGACCATGCGTGGCGACACGCTGGCACAGGCTCGCGAGGCGATAGGATTTATTCCTTGGTACTTTAATATGCCCGACGCAAAGAAATATGACGAGGCATGGAAGCAGGTGGAAGACGAGAAAGGATTTTCAGCGCCATACGGTCTGACCACGGCTGAGCGCCGCCATCCACAGTTCAGAAGTCACGGTGTAGGCAAATGCGAGTGGGATGGCGCGATATGGCCGTTCGCGTCCAGCCAGACACTAACCGCAATGGCTAATTACATCAACTCTTATCCCGACCCCGTGATTGGCGTCGGAACATTCTTCAAACAAATGAAGCTGTACGTCGAAAGCCAGCATCACCGCGGACGCCCGTATATCGGCGAATACCTTGACGAGGTGAACGGAGCATGGCTTATGGGCGACCGTGAGCGCAGCCGTTACTACAATCACTCTACGTTCAACGACCTTATGATTACCGGAATTGCCGGTCTCAGACCGCAGGCAGACGGCAGCATAGTCATAAATCCTCTCGTTCCGCAGGATACTTGGAATTATTTCTGCCTCGACAACATCAACTATCACGGCAATGTTTTAACCATAATATATGACAAGGACGGACAGCATTACCATCAGGGACAAGGACTTCTGCTCATGGTTGACGGCAAGGTAGTGGCAAGAAGAGACGGACTTGGCAAACTTGAATACAAGAAATAAACGTAATGAAAAGAATAATCTTACCGGCGCTGCTGTTCTTTGGTATTACGGCAGGCGCCCAGACATTTGAAAACAAATATACCCGTTCGCTCAGCGACGTGCTCAATGACGTGTCAAAGCGTTTCGGCGTAAGATTTAAATACAACGTCGACACGACCGGTTTGAAACTCACTTACGCGGATTTCCGTATCCGTCCCTACTCCATCGACGAGACTCTGACCAACATCTTGTCACCATTTGACTTCAAACCGAACAAGCAGAACGGCAACCTATACAAGATAAAGCCATACGAATATCCGCGCCGCGTGCCGGAAGACGGAAAGAAAATGATTGCGTGGCTGTCATCTCTTTACGCCGACAAGACGGCTTGGGAAGCACGAAAAGACACTCTTCGCAAGGAAGTAAGAGAACGTCTCGGCATAGACAAGTTGCTGCCTCTCTGCTCGAAAGAAGCTCCGGAATATACCAAAATACGCAAATTCAATGGATATACGGTTCAGAACTTCCGTCTGAAAACGGTGAACGGTCATTACACTTACGGCTCCATTTACGCTCCGACAGGCAAGGGCAAACATCCTCTTATTATATGTCCGAACGGTCATTTCAGCCACGGACGCTACGGCACTGTGCAGCAACAGCGCCTCGGAACGTTGGCTCGCATGGGTGCGATATGCGTCGATTTTGACCTTTGGGGATGGGGAGAATCAGCCGATGAAGTGGGCAGCGAGGCACACCAGACACCGGAAGCTCACATCATGCAGGCGCTTAACGGCATCAAGATATTGGATTGGATGATACAACGGAAAGACGTAGACAAGGAGCGCGTCGGTGTTAACGGCGGCTCGGGAGGCGGCACACAGACTGTTCTCCTGACTGTTCTCGACGACCGTTACAAGGCAGCCAACCCGGTGGTAAGCATGTCTTCATGGTTTGACGGAGGATGTCCTTGCGAGAGCGGAATGCCTATCCAGCTTGCAGGAGGCGGCACGTGCAACGCAGAACTTGCGGCGATGTTTGCACCGAAGCCGATGATGCTTGTAAGCGACGGCGGCGACTGGACGTCGACAACGCCCGAACTTGAATATCCGTCTCTGCAACGCATCTACTCGTTTTACGGTGCGAAAGACAGAATAAGCAATGTCCATCTGCCCTCGGAACGTCACGATTTCGGTCCGAACAAGCGAAACGCAGTATATAAATTCTTTATCGAGACATTCGGACTTGACGCATCCAAGCTCGACGAAAGCAAGGTTACGATAGAAGAAGAGAACGCATTAAGATTTACACCAAAGAAAAAATGAGAAAAATAATATTAACAGCCTTTCTGTCTGTCGCTACATTCGGATTTGCCAAGAGCGACCAACCGGCAACAAACGGCGGTCATATCCTTTGGTATGACAAACCGGCAGCAACATGGACGGAGGCTCTGCCGATAGGCAACAGCCGCCTCGGAGCGATGATTTTCGGCTCTCCCGCATCGGAGAGGCTGCAACTCAACGAAGAGACTATCTGGGCGGGACGTCCCAACAACAATGCCAATCCGGAGGCAAAGGAGTATCTTCCCAAAGTGAGACAGCTCGTGTGGGAAGGCAAATACAAAGAGGCGCAGGACCTAGCGACCAAGCATGTTCAGGCAAACACGAACAGCGGAATGCCATATCAGCCGTTCGGCGACCTGTATATCAGTTTCCCGGGCGTCGGCAAATACGATAATTATTACCGCGAACTGAGTCTCGACTCTGCCCGTGCCGTGACAAGATATACGGCGAACGGCGTGACCTACCGTCGCGAATACATCGCCTCGCTGCATGAAAACATAATCACCGTGCATCTTACAGCCGACAAAAAAGGCATGATAACATGCAACGCCCAAATGACATCTCCCCAACAGGACGTGACCATCAGCTCGGAAGGCAACAATATAGTGCTCAGCGGCGTCAGCGGCTGGCACGAGGGATTGAAGGGCAAAGTGACGTTTACGGGACGTGCCACGGCAAAGATCAAAGGTGGCACGATGAGCAGCAGGGACGGAATATTGCAGATAACAGGAGCCGACGAAGCGACAATTTATCTCACAATAGCCACCAACTTCAACCACTACAACGACATCAGCGGCAACGACACGATACGCTCGGAGAAATGGCTTAACGAAGCTCTGAGCACGGATTACAGCCTGATGAAGCAGCAACATGTCGCCAAATACAAAACGCTTTACGACCGTGTAAAGCTAAACTTGGGCAAAGACATGTTCGCAGACATGACAACCGACAGACGTGTGGAAATGTTCAAGAGTAACAACGACCTGCATCTGGTTGAGACATACTTCCAGTTCGGTCGCTACCTGCTTATCTGTACGTCTCAGCCGGGCACTCAACCGCCTACCCTTCAAGGCATCTGGAACGACAAGATGCAGCCGTCGTGGGACAGCAAGTACACTTGTAACATCAATCTCGAAATGAATTACTGGCCCGCCGAACTGACAAACCTCAGCGAACTGACACAACCGCTGTTCTCGCTGATAAAGGACGTGAGCGAGACGGGACGCGACGCGGCACGCATAATGTACGGTGCCGACGGCTGGGTGCTCCACCACAACACCGACATTTGGCGCGTCACGGGGGCTATCGACAAGGCTCCGTCGGGTCTGTGGGCAAGCGGTGGAGCGTGGCTTTGCCAGCACCTGTGGGAGCATTATCTTTATACTGGCGACCGGAAGTTTCTCAGCGAGGTTTATCCGATAATGGAAAACGCTGCAAGATTTTTCAATCAGATAATGGTTCGCGACCCGAAAACAAACTGGTGGGTAATCTGTCCGAGCAACTCGCCTGAGAACGCACATCCCTATGGAGCGACAACGGCAGCCGGAGTGACGATGGACGTGGAACTTACCACCGACCTGTTCAATCATGTCATCGACGCAGCCGCAATATTGGGCAAGACGTCAGAGACGGCACTGTTAGACAGTTTGAAAGACAAACTTGCAGGAATGCCGCCGTTGCAGACAGGACGTTGGGGACAGCTTCAAGAATGGAAAGACGACTGGGACAACCCGGACGACAATCACCGACACGTATCCCATCTTTACGGACTGTATCCAAGCAACCTTATCTCGCCGTTCCGCACACCTGAAACAGCTGCCGCCGCACGTACATCGCTAATTCACAGAGGCGATCCGTCTACGGGTTGGAGCATGGGATGGAAGGTTTGTCTGTGGTCAAGACTGCTCGACGGCAACCATGCTTGGAAACTTATCGGCGACCAACTGACGCTCGTCCGCAACGAGAAAAAGAAGGGCGGCACCTACCCCAACCTCTTCGACGCGCACCCGCCGTTCCAGATTGACGGCAACTTCGGTTGTACGGCAGGCATCGCGGAGATGTTGTTACAGAGCCACGACGGATTTATCTACCTCCTGCCGGCACTACCCGACGCATGCAAAGACGGTTCAGTTAAAGGTCTTAAAGCCCGCGGCGGCTTTGAAGTGAGCATGGACTGGCAGGACAACAAGCTGAAAACCGCCACCATAAAATCAGAACGTGGCGGCAACATGCGCATCCGTTCTGCCGTACCTCTCAAAGGTAAAGGGCTCAAAACGGCAAAAGGCGCCAACAAAAACCCGCTCTTCGACACACCAGATAACATTAAACAACAGATCAACAATCCATCGGCGATAGAGCCGCTGCCCGCGTTAAAGAAGACTTATCTTTATGATATAAGCACAAAGAAAGGTCAAACCTACACGCTGACAGCAAAATAAAAGAACAGAGAGACATGCGGAAGAAATCAAAAACGCATGTCTCTCTGTTTTTATTTTCTTTAAACCCAAATCGGTCATTAGATTTTCTATAGTTTGTGTCTTAATATTCGACGGATTGTTTTCCGTATCGTCGAAGGCATAGCGGG
>CAJMQT010000059.1 GCA_905215655.1 uncultured bacterium
CTTTTGGAAGGCAAAAGGCAAGCTTTTAAAATTGAAAGAACCCTATTCCTTATTTCATAAGGACATCAGTCAGTTCCCTCATACCCTCTGACGCCCCTTTCACTATCTGCGTGACGTTGAGGTGTGCCGACGTCATTGCCGGCTTGGGGTCGATGAGATAGACGGGCACACCGGGGCGCACGTACTGCACCAAGCCCGCGGCGGGATATACGTTGAGCGACGTTCCGATTATCACGAATATGTCGGCGCTCTGCGCTTCCTCGGCAGCAATGCCGATGTTGGGCACGCCCTCGCCGAAGAACACTATATACGGGCGCAGCAGCGAGCCGTCGCCCGCCTTCTCGCCCGGCCTGACGTCAAGGTCGGGAGGCGTCAGGGTCTTTATGAAGTGAGGGTTGTCGACGTCGCGCGACGAGCACACCTTCATCAGTTCGCCGTGCAGATGGATGACCCGCGAGCTGCCCGCCATCTCGTGAAGGTTGTCTACATTCTGCGTCACCACCGTCACTTCATACTGCCGTTCCAGCCCGGCCACGAGGCGGTGACCCTCGTTCGGCTTCGCCTCAACCAGCTTGCGGCGCAACATATTGTAAAAGTTGTTCACATAAACGGGGTCGCTCTCCCACGCCTCATGCGTCGCCACGCGCGCCACGGGATGATTTTCCCACAGCCCGTCGGCGTCTCTGAATGTGCTCAGTCCGCTCTCGGCAGACATTCCCGCACCTGTAAGTACTACTATTTTCATTTTCTTTTTAAGTAAACAAGTTGACGAGTAGACAAGTAAACGAGCTGATTAACTTGTCCACTTGTCCACTCGTCACTTTTCAACTCTAATATTAACTTTCCACAAAATTAGTGATTTTTCTTCAACAAAGGGCTTGTAATCATAGAAAAATATTAACTTTGCACGCTTTAATAAAGATAATATAAACAATAATTTCATAAAGAATGGACAAAGTAAGTTACGCCTTGGGATTAGGCATCGGTCGCCAGCTGGCGCAGATGGGAGCGCAGGAGTTGAACATAGACGACTTCGCAGCAGCAATAAAGGACGTCATCGCAGGCAATGACCTTAAAGTCTCCAACCGTGAGGCGCAGACAATCGTGCAGGAATATTTCCAAAAACAGGAAGAGAAACTCAACGCCGAGAAAGCCGAAAAAGGCAAGATAGCAAAGGCGGAAGGTGAGAAATACCTCGCCGAGAACGCTAAGAAAGACGGCGTCGTAGTGCTTCCCAGCGGACTGCAATACACCGTGATAACAGAAGGCAGCGGCAAAAAGCCCAAAGCAACGGACAAAGTGAAGTGCCACTACGAGGGCTTCCTCACCGACGGAACCGTCTTCGACAGCAGCATTCAGCGCGGAGAGCCGGCAGTATTTCCCCTCAATCAGGTAATAGCAGGCTGGACCGAAGGACTCCAGCTGATGCAAGAGGGCGCCAAGTACCGCTTCTTCATACCTTATTTATTGGGTTACGGCGCAGGCGGCGCAGGCAACTCAATACCTCCCTACGCAGCCCTCATCTTCGATGTAGAGCTTATCGAGGTGCTGTAAAAGACATGAAAAGCCGATGAACACCCGCAACCGACCTGCCGTAGTGAGGCAGACACAACAGGAACAGTGGGCGACGGGCTGATGAAAAGAATAACAAAAAGATACTAATTTTAAAAATGAGAAAACTTACATTCGCGGCAATTCTTGTCGCAACAGTAGCAACAATCATGTCTTGCGGCAACTCGACGCCCAAGGCTGATCTGAAAAACGACGTGGACACCGTAAGCTATGCAATCGGCATGGCGCAGACACAAGGTCTCAAAGACTACCTCGTAAGAAGTCTTGACGTAGACACCGCTTACTTGGATGAGTTCATCAAAGGACTTAACGAAGGCGCCAACGCAGGCGACGACAAGAAGAAAGCCGCTTACTACGCAGGCATCCAGATAGGTCAGCAGATCTCAAACCAGATGGTGAAAGGCATTAACCACGAGCTCTTCGGCGACGACTCGACAAAGACAATATCGCTCAAAAACCTCATGGCAGGCTTCATCAGCGGAACAACAGGCAAGAAAGGACTCATGACTGTTGAGCAGGCACAGATGATTGCGCAGACCAAAATGGAGCAGATCAAGAAGGACGCAATGGAGAAACAGTACGGTGCCAACAAGAAAGCCGGCGAGGCTTATCTTGCAAAATACGCAAAACAGGCAGACGTAAAGAAACTTGACGGCGGCGTGCTCTACAAGGTCATCAAGGCGGGAACTGGCGCCGTGCCTTCTGACACCTCACGCGTGAAAGTACATTACGAGGGCAAAACCATCGACGGAAAAGTCTTCGACAGCTCTTACGAGCGTAAAGAGCCCATCACATTGCGCGCAAATCAGGTGATCAAAGGCTGGACAACAGCCCTCATCAACATGCCCGTGGGCAGCGTTTGGGAGGTAGTCATTCCTCAGAACTTGGCTTATGGTGACCGCGATCAGGGCAAGATCAAGCCTTTCTCAACCCTCATCTTCAAGATCGAACTTGTAGGAATAGAGAAATAAACGCGGCATAACAAGCAAATAAGAACATCTTAATAAAGTACGGACGGAGGTCATGAGGACTTGCCGCGACGGTTTACAAGAAGGTAGGCGACGCTCTTTGAAGAGCAGGGAAACGCCCCTCGCCGCGCGATAAGGCAACATAACCTCCGTTCGCTTTTGGTCTCTTTCGTTAAAAAAAGAGACATCTCCCACTTTAAAAAGAGTTTTCTTTCATAAAAACAAGAGGTATGAAAAAATATATTTTGATAGCGGCAGCCGTCATGTTCGGCGCCTCTATAACCACGGCGGACGCCGCAAAGAAGAAAGAAAAGAAACAGACGGCGGCACAAACGGCAGCCGTCGTGACCCTGAAAACCGCCGCCGACTCGCTCAGTTACTCGGCAGGCGTGGTCAGAACGGACGGACTTCTGCCCTTCATCAAGCAGCAGTACGGCGTCGACACGACCTATATTGCCGATTTCGTAAAGGGCTATGAAGACATCCTGAACATCGAAAATCAGGACAAAGCGAAAGCATACGCCGCCGGACAGCAGATCGCTCTGATGGTGAAAGAGCGCATGCTGCCCTTCCTCAAAGACGAGTTCAAGTCGCGTCCCGACTCGATCAGCGAGCCGATGTTCCACCGCGGATTTGTCAATACGCTGTCCGGCGACGCCTCAGTCATGCCCGACTCCGTGGCGAAAGCATACTTCAACGCTGCTTTCAAACAAATGATTGACGTGCGCAACGCCGCCAACCGCAAGGCAGGAGAAGACTTCCTTGCCGCCAACAAGACCAAGGAAGGAGTGAAAACCACGCCCGACGGACTGCAATATAAAGTGCTCCGCGAGGGCAACGGACCCGTTCCGACAACGACAGACGAGGTCGTCGTGAAGTACGAAGGACGCCTCATCGACGGCACCGTCTTTGACAGCAGCTACAAACGCAAGGGCGAAACCGCCACGTTCCGTCCCGACCAAGTGATCCAAGGCTGGACAATGGCGCTCACGATGATGCCCGTAGGCAGCAAGTGGGAGCTCTACATACCCCAGCAGTTGGCGTATGGCGACCGCGACATGGGCAAGATCAAGCCGTTCAGCGCCCTCATCTTCACCGTCGAGATGGTGAGCATAAAAGATAAGAAATAAAGAACCTGTCCCCTCGCGACTTTCCCCGGGAAAGGTCGGGGAGGGGCTTTGATTATATCATTTTGCGCTGAAAAGTCAATTTTTAATGTCAAAATGTTGTATAATTCATTTTTAATCAGTAATTTTGCTCACACCTAATAGCATCTTGAATAATAGCGATTGTAACAACGAATCAACAAAACAACAACGTGAAACATGGACAAAATTGACAATCTTGACAAGAAGATACTCGGCATTCTGTCGCAAAACGCACGCATACCGTTCAAGGATGTGGCTGCCGAATGTGGCGTGTCACGCGCCGCGATACACCAGCGTGTGCAGCATCTCATCGAAGGCGGCGTGATAACGGGCAGCGGATTTGACGTCAATCCGAAAAGTCTCGGTTACATGACATGCACATACGTGGGCATCACTCTTGAACGAGGAAACATGTATAAGGCTGTGGTGGAACGACTGAACCATATCCCCGAAATAGTGGAATGCCACTTCACAACCGGTCCTTACACAATGCTTGTCAAGCTTTATGCCTTTGACAACGAGCAACTTATGGACTTGTTGAACAACCAGCTGCAAGGTATCCCGGGCGTGGTGGCAACAGAAACGCTCATATCTCTCGAACAAAGCATAAAGAGAGAGATACCCGTACCGCAGGAATAAACCGTAAAATTACTTTTTAAGGGCAATGAAATCATTTGATATTCAAGATTGTCTGAACGATATTTACGCACATTACCCGGAGGCAAATCACATCCCCGTGATTGGTCTGACGGGTAATTTCGTTGATGGCGAGACGCGTCTCGTAGACCGTTATTACAAGTCCGTCATGGCGGCGGGCGGCGTTCCGATAATCATTCCGCCGCTTGCTGACAAAGATGTGATTATCAACACGCTCGAGAGAGTTGACGGACTGTTGCTCACCGGAGGAGGAGACTTCAATCCGCTGTGGGCGGGCGAGGAGCCCTCGCCGCGTCTTCACGGTATCAACAGCGAGCGCGACGAGGCAGAGCTGCTCACCGTCAGGCTCGCTTACAACCGCCGGATACCTATGCTCGGGATATGTCGAGGCATACAGACGCTGGCAACGGCGCTCGGCGGAGAGGTCGATCAGGACATCGTGGAGGCGCAGAAGGCACGCCAACGCATCAGCGGTGTGCCGTCAACGGGTGCTCATCCGCTCGTTAAACACAGTCAGGACGCACATCGGAGCGAGCCTACCCACACCGTGAAAATCAGTAAAGAGTCGGTTCTTTACACGTTATACAACACCGAAAAACTCATCGTCAACTCTCTGCATCATCAGGCTTTGCGCAGCGGCGGACAGCGTTTCCGCGTCACGGCGACGGCGCCCGACGGCGTGATAGAGGCTGTCGAGAGCAGCGAGTTCAGACCCATTATCGGCGTGCAATGGCACCCAGAATGGCTGGAAGACAGCGGACCGCAGCTCTTCAAATGGCTCGTCAGTCAGGCAACGGCATTTGCCGAGGCAAAAAACCTTCACCGACGTATCCTTACTCTCGACTCTCATTGCGACACGCCGATGTTCTTCCACAAGAACATCTGTTTCGACCGGCGCGACCCCAGCATACTTGTTGACATGCACAAGATGGCGGACGGCTGTCAGGACGCCGTGACAATGGTTGCCTATCTGCCGCAACCCAAGCTCGGCGAGACGTTCTCGTCGAAGGTAGAGCTTGCCACCGACGGTCCGACGGAGTACGCTGACCAGATCTTCGACCGCATCGAGAGCATAGTGAGGGACAACAGCCGTTACGTCAGCATAGCCCGGACGCCCGCCGACCTGTATGAAGACAAGCGCAAAGGGCGCCGCTCTATAATGCTCGGAATAGAGAATGGACTTGCCCTGAACCATGACATCGTCAACCTGAAACACTTTGCACGCCGCGGCGTGGTCTATATAACGCTCTGTCACAACGGCGACAACGACATCTGCGACAGCGCCCGCGGCTGCTCGACGCACAACGGAGTGAGCGCTTTCGGCGGGAAAGTGATACGCGAGATGAACCGCCTCGGCATAATGGTCGACCTCAGTCATGCCGCAGAGAAGAGTTTTTATGACGCTCTGGATATAAGCAGCAAGCCCATCGTTTGCAGTCACAGCAACTGCCGTTCGCTGTGCGACGTGCCCCGAAATCTTACCGATGACCAGCTGCGGGCGCTTGCCCGCCGTGGCGGAGTTTGCCAGATAACGCTGTATCACGGTTTTCTGCGCAACGACGGACAGGAGGCTACAATCCTCGACGCCATCGCGCATCTCGAACATGCCATCAAGATAATGGGCATAGAGCACGTGGGCTTGGGCACAGACTTCGACGGTGACGGCGGCATACGCGGTCTTGCCGACTCTTCCGAGCTGCTCGGCTTCACCTTGGAGCTGCTCCGCCGGCGTTACAGCGAGCGCGACATAGCACGCATCTGGGGCGGAAACTGGCTCAGAGTGATGGCGGAAGTGCAAAAAAATTGAAAGATTGAAAGGTTGAAAAATTGAAAGGTTGAAAGATTAAAAAAGATGGTTGGGAAGTACAGAAATGGCTTTTTGGAAGTACAGAAGTACAGAAGTGCAGGAGTACAGACAAATGTTCGTAGCTTTTCAATCTTTCAACTTCAACTTTTCAACCTTTCAACTTCAACTTTTCAACCTTTCAATTTTTCAACCTTTCAATTTAAAATAAGAACAAACAACCAATGAAGAAATATTCAAAATACATTTTTTTACTGACGCTCCTTGCACTCCTTACGGCGTGCGGGGGCAACAAGAAAGCGGCGACAGACGGAACGTCGGACGCCGCGATGCAGCCTGCGGGACCGTCGTTCGACGCCGACAGCGCTTACATGTTTTGCGAAAAACAATGTGACTTCGGTCCCCGCACGATGAACAGCGAGGCTCACGAGCGCTGCGCCGAGTGGATAATAGACACCTTCAAGCGCCTCGGCTGCACCGTGACGACGCAGAAAACGACGCTCAACGGATATGACGGCACGCCGCTGAAATCGACAAACATCATAGCCAGCTACCGCCCGGAGCTGACCGACCGCATACTGCTGTGCGCCCATTGGGACAGCCGTCCGTGGGCAGACAACGATCCTGACTCAGCCAACTGGCGCAAGCCCGTCATGGCGGCAAACGACGGTGCCAGCGGCGTTGCCGTGATGATGGAGATAGCACGGCTGCTCCGCAACGACACGGTAAAGCTCGACCTCGGCGTAGACTTCGTCTGCTTTGACGCCGAAGACTGGGGCGTGCCGCGCTGGAGCGACGTCAGCGACGACGGCAACTCATGGGCGTTGGGCGCCCAATACTGGGCTGCTAACCCGCATAAGGAGGGATATGCCCCGCGCTTCGGTATCCTGCTCGACATGGTCGGCGGTCAGGGAGCGCAGTTCTGGCAGGAAAGTTTCTCGAAACAGTACGCCCAAGATGTTGTCGACAAGGTGTGGGCGGCAGCCAACACGGTGGGTTTCGGCAGCTATTTCGTCAACCGCGAGGGCGGAATGATAAACGATGATCACCTGCCCGTGAACCAAACGGCTAAAATCCCGACGATAGATATCATCCCGTTCTATCCCGACTGCGCACAGAGCAACTTCGGTCCGACGTGGCACACGGTAAGCGACGACATGGAGCACATCGACCGCAACACCCTCAAAGCCGTGGGACAGACGGTGGTGCAGGTGCTCTATACACAGGCGACAGCAAAATAACGCCCGCCCGCAGGCAGGATATGTGGGCGGATGTTACAATCCGTTACATTTTCAACACGTTTCCTTACAGTTTTCATCGCCAAACGGTCGATTTCCAAAAGGCGGTCTTTTACCTTGTAAAAGGCTGCCTTTCAGCGTGTAAAAGACCGCCTTTTGCAGGGTGAAAGCTTACCTTTTAAAACTGTAAGAACAGCCTTTTGAATTAAGAATGGAGAGAATTAAGGAGTACAGAAGTGCAGAAGTTCAGGAGTACAGACATAAGTTTTGTAGCTTTTAATCAATATTTAAAACACACAATGCTGACGTCTGTACTCCTGAACTTCTGCACTTCTGTACTCCTTAATTCTCTTAATTCTTAACTCTTAACTCTTAATTCTTAATTTATTTTCGTACTTTTGCACTCATTATTAGACTTTTATAAGACATGGAACAGAACAAAAAGCATAAACGTACCACCGTAACCGCCGCCCTGCCGTATGCCAACGGCGGTGTACACATCGGTCACCTTGCCGGCGTCTACGTGCCGGCGGACATCTATGTGCGCTACCTCCGACTGAAAAAAGAGGACGTGAAGTTTATCTGCGGAAGTGACGAGCACGGCGTGCCAATCACCATTCGCGCCAAGAAAGAGGGCATAACGCCACAGCAGGTGGTCGACCGCTACCATGCGATGATAAAGAAAAGCTTCGCCGACTTCGGCATATCGTTCGACATTTACAGCCGCACGACGTCTGAGACACATCATAAGGTGGCGTCAGACTTCTTCAAAAAACTCTACGAAGAGGGCAAGCTGATAGAGAAAACCAGCAAACAGTATTACGACGAAGAGGCTCACCAGTTCCTCGCCGACAGATATATCACGGGCGAATGTCCGCACTGCCACAACCTCAACGCCTACGGCGACCAGTGCGAGAAGTGCGGCTCTGACCTCGACCCGACAGAGCTTATCAATCCGAAGAGCGCCATCAGCGGCTCCGCTCCCGTGCTCCGCGAGACAAAAAACTGGTATCTGCCGCTTAACGAATATCAGGATTGGCTGAAAGAATGGATTCTCGAAGGACATAAAGAGTGGCGTCCGAACGTCTACGGACAATGTAAGTCGTGGCTCGATCTCGACTTGCAGCCACGCGCCATGACGCGCGACCTCGACTGGGGAATACCCGTTCCCGTCGAAGGAGCCGACGGAAAAGTGCTCTACGTATGGTTTGACGCGCCCATAGGATACATCTCCAACACCAAAGAACTGCTGCCCGACGACTGGGAAAAGTGGTGGAAAGACCCCGAAACGCGCCTCGTCCACTTCATCGGAAAAGACAACATCGTCTTCCATTGCATCGTCTTCCCCGTCATGTTGAAGGCTCACGGAGGATACATCTTGCCCGAGAACGTGCCGGCAAACGAGTTCCTCAACCTCGAGAACGACAAGATATCCACATCACGCAACTGGGCCGTATGGCTGCACGAATACCTCGAAGACCTGCCCGGAAAGCAGGACGTGCTGCGTTATGTGCTGACCGCCAACGCTCCCGAGACCAAGGACAACAACTTCACATGGAAAGATTTTCAGGAGCGGAACAACAGCGAACTGGTTGGAATATACGGCAACTTCGTGAACCGCGCCCTGCAACTGACAAAGAAATATTGGGACGGCGTCGTGCCCGCCTGCGGCGAATTGCAGGACATTGACCGCCGTACTCTCGACGAGTTTAAGGACGTCAAGGCAAAGGTTGAGGCGCTCCTGAATGTATATAAGTTCCGCGAGGCACTCAAAGAGGCGATGAACCTCGCACGCATCGGCAACAAATACATAGCCGACTGCGAGCCGTGGAAGGTGGCGAAGACCGACATGAAGCGTGTCGAGACAATCCTTAACATCTCCCTCCAGCTCGTTGCCAACCTCTCGATAGCATTCGAGCCCTTCCTGCCTTTCAGCAGCCGCAAGCTCCGCGAGATGATAAACATCGACTCGTTCGACTGGAACCAACTCGGCTCTACCGACCTCCTGCAAGCCGGACACAAGCTCGGCGAGCCCTCGCTGCTCTTCGAAAAGATTGAGGATGACGTCATAGAGGCACAGCTCCGCAAACTCGAAGAGACCAAAAAGGCTAACGCCGCCGCTGCATACAAGGCTCCCGAAGTGAAGCCCGCCGTGTCTTTCGAAGACTTTGAGAAGCTCGACATCCGCGTGGGACACGTCCTCTCGTGCGAGAAAGTCAAGAAATCAAAGAAGCTGTTGCAGTTTAAAATCGACGACGGCAGCGGCACGGAGCGCACCATCCTGAGCGGTATAGCCGCTTATTATGAGCCGGAAGAGCTTGTAGGAAAAGACGTCCTGTTTATCGCCAACTTCCCTCCGCGCAAGATGATGGGCGTCGAAAGCCAGGGAATGATACTCTCGGCAGTCGATCACGACGGCTCACTCAGCGTCACAACGACCGTCCGCGGCGTTAAGCCCGGCAGCCAAGTGGGGTAAAAGAATTAAGAATAAAGAAGTACAGAAGTGTAGAAGTACAGGAGTACAGACAATTGTTTTGTAGCTTTTAATCAACAAATTAAAACACACAATGCCGATGTCTGTACTCCTGTACTTCTACACTTCTGTACTTCCGGACTTTAATTCTGTACTCTAATTCTTAATTTTTTTTGCGCTTTCGCGCAAAAAAATAGTGATTTATTCGTCGGTTGGCTCAAATTTATTTATTTTTGTAGGACTTTAAATCTATATTACGTTATCCGAAAGAATACAACAGGCAATGCAGTAAAATGTTGCTGTCCTGATTGTGAATGACCTTAAATGAACTGAAAAACTAAAACAACCAACAAAATGAAAACTGTCTTTAAGAAACACGAGAATGAACATCTTGATGAATCTGAGATATTGAAACGCGAACTTCTTAACAGTCAGCGGAGAAGAAAATGGTTTGCAAAAGTAGCCTATCGGGCGCTTTGGATAATCGCATTTATCATCTTCGTGCTGCTTATTTTCTCATATACCGTATAATAAGAGGCAACCTGCGAGACCGTGAAATCTTTGCGGTTGCCGTGCCATACATAAGATACGAGCAGACAACAGGAGGCTTTTGCCGCTTGATGTCTGCTCGTTTTGTAATATGAAACATCCTTTTCCGTATTCCCGGAAAAGGATGTTTTATTGACAATTTATTCTTAATTATTAAATCCCTGCTGCTCTCCCATCTCGCCGCCGTAGCTCTCTGACGGGTCGGAAGAGTTCTCTCTGTCCTCCTTTTTCTGCTTTTTCGCTTTCGAGTTGCCGAAGCTCCAGGTCAGCGTCATGCTTACGTTGCGCCCGTTGCGGCGGTTTTCCTGATAGCGGGTGAAGGTGTCCGAGCTGGTGTAAACCTTGAATTTGCGCGAGTTAAGCAGGTCGCGGCAGTTGAGGGCGAGCGTCAACGCCTTGTTGAGGAACGTCTTGCGGACGCCCAAGTCGAGGTTGTAGTTCGCCTTGCGGTAGCCCTGTGTGACTACCTGACGCGAGCGATAACGGCCTGTGAGCTGGACGGATATGTCGTAAGGCAACATCAGTGCCGCCTGCATTCGTGCGTTCCAAGTGAAGTTGTGGTTGCTCTCTCCCGTCACGGTTTGCCCGTCGATGACGTATGAGAAGCCGTCAAGCTCGTAGTAATAGGCGTTTGCAGAGGTTGTAAGGTTCAGCCGGTCGCAAATCTTGTTCTTCATTGTCAGCTCCAGACCGCTGCTCGTGCTCTTCGTGACATTCATTGTCGTAGAGTACATCATTCCGTCGTCGGTGCTCTGATAGTTCACGCGCTGCATCACGTCGGTTGTCGGACGGTAGTACGCGCTGAGCAAAAGCGAGTTCGCCTTCCATGTCTTCAAGTAGTTGAACGAGAAGGAGTTGCTGTATTCCGGTGTAAGTTCGGGGTTACCGAAAGATATCATCGTGGCGTCGCGGGTGTTCCTGAAACTGTTCAGCTGACCGCCCCACGGGCGACGGAGACGGCGTGTGTAGTTAAGTTGCAGCTGGTCGTTCTCGGTCAGTTGGTAAGAGAGGAACAGGCTGGGGAAGAGCTGTGCATAGTCCTTTTTGAAGGGTTTGTCGCGTTTCGAGGGGTCGTTCTCCTGCTCGAAGCTGAAACTTTCGGTGTTCACTTTCCAGTATTCGCCGCGCAGTCCCGCCATTATGCCGAACTTGCCGAACTTCATTGTGGTGGTGGCATACAAGGCGTGTAGGTCCATGTCGTAGATAAACCGGTTGTAATAAGCCTCGTCTTCCACCATGTCGTGTCCGTCCCAGTTGAGCGGGTCGATGTAAGATTTCTGCGGAGAGTTCTCCCTGTTGAAGTTGCCTTGGTATCCGGCTTGCAGCGTTATGTTGTCTGTCAGCGCGTTTTCGTAGTCGAGTTTCACCTCAACAGAGTGTGTGCGCATTTCTGTCGGGCGGTATTGGTAGTAATATTCTTCGGGCGTCGGCTCGTCGAAATATTCCGTCTTGTCCTGATAGACGTCGTTTCCGTCCATCCGCCAGTTGTTGTAGCCGATGTTGAAGTCGAGGAAATGTTTGTCTGTAAACGTGTGGCGGTAGTTGAAGTCGCCGTGCAACATGCGCATGTTGTTGTCGTTTGTGGTGCGGCGCAACATCAGTCGCGAGTCTGTCGGGGCGCCGATGGTGCCATAATAATAAGGTGTCGAGTTTTCGCCGTTGCGTCCTCCGAACATCATCATTCCGCCGATTGAGAACTCGTCTTTGTCCGTTGCGTGATATGTCAGTCCGAGACGGCTGAACAGGTTGTTGCCTCGGTTGCGGTTGTCGGCGTTGTATCGTTGGTAAGTCTGTGTTTTCAGATATTCTTGGTTGCTGAGGCTGTGTCCTTTGCTGTTGCGGTGTCTGTATCCGATGTTGGCGTAACCCTCAAAGCGTCCGGTGTTGAAGTTTATGTTGCCGCTGGTGTTTGCTCCTCCTCGGGTGTTTCCTCCGGCTTGCAGCGAGCCGTAATATCCCGCTTTGCGGTTCTTTTTCAGCACGATGTTGATAATTCCGGCGCTGCCTTCGGCGCTGAATTTTGCCGACGGGTTGTCTATCACTTCAATCCTTTCTATGCTCTCGGCGGGCATTTGTTGCAGTATTTCGGCGCGGTTGTCGGATGTCAGTCCGCTTGCCTTGCCGTTGATCCAGACCTCCACGCTGGTGTTTCCGCGCAGCGAGATGTTGCCGTCGTTGTCAACCTCTACCGAGGGAATGTTGTCGAGCACGTCTGATGCGGCGCCGCCGGCGTTAAGTATTTCCTGTGACACGTCGAACGATTTGCGGTCTACTTCGAGCTTCATTGTCTGTCGTTGTGCCGTCACGGTGATACCGTCGAGCGTCTTTGTGTCTTCCGCGAGGTAGAGCAGTTTGTAGTTTACATGCCTTCTGTCTTGTGCCACGGTGAAGTCTCTTGTCAGCTCTTTGTAGCCGAGGAATGTCAGCTTCAGCGTGTAACTGCCGTATGGCAGGTCTGTGATGTGGAACAGTCCTTTCTCGTCCGAGATTGCTCCTTTGAGCAGTTTGTCGGTTGTCTTGTCGTACACCGCCGCGTTTACGAACGGCAGTGTCTCGTTCGTATTCCTGTCAACGATTTTTCCTCTTACGCTTCCTTGGGCGAAACATGCTACGGTGCCCACGATGAGA
>CAJMQT010000060.1 GCA_905215655.1 uncultured bacterium
GATATCCTTGAAGCCTACACCTGCACCGATATCACCGGCGTCGATTGACTCCATAGGAAGCTGTTTGTTAGAACTCATCTGGAACAGACGGCTTACGCGCTCTTTCTTTCCTGAACGAGTGTTGTAAACGTAAGAACCTGACGCAACAACTCCTGAATAAACGCGGAAGAACACCAGACGACCAACATACGGGTCGGTTGCGATCTTGAACGCGAGAGCTGATGTAGGAGCGTCTTCTGACGGCTGACGGTCTTCCTCTTCACCTGTTGAAGGATTGGTTCCGACAATGTTGGGAGTATCCATCGGTGAGGGCAGGAATGCGCACACATAGTCGAGCAATGTCTGAACACCCTTGTTCTTGAATGAAGAACCACAGAGCATAGGAACACATTCCATGGCGAGTGTACCCTTACGGATTGCAGCCATGATCTCTTCCTCTGTGATTGAGTTGGGATCCTCAAAATACTTCTCCATCAGAGCCTCGTCGAACTCAGCTGCCGATTCAAGAAGTTTGCCTCTCCACTCCTCAGCCTCATCTTTAAGGTCTGCGGGGATTTCGCAAACGTCAAACTCTGCACCCATTGTCTCATCGTGCCAGATGATAGCCTTCATCTTGATCAGGTCTACTACACCTTTGAAGGTTTCCTCTGCACCGATAGGAACAACCAGATTGACAGGATTTGCGCCAAGCACATCCTTCATCTGACGGAGCACATCATAATAGTTTGCTCCCGAACGGTCCATTTTGTTAACGTAGCCGATACGGGGGACATTGTATTTATCTGCCTGACGCCATACTGTTTCAGACTGGGGCTGAACGCCACCAACGGCACAGTATGTTGCAACAGCTCCGTCGAGGACACGCAATGAGCGCTCTACCTCTGCGGTAAAGTCAACGTGTCCCGGAGTGTCAATCAGGTTGATCTTATATTTTTTATTGTTATACTGCCAGTAGCAAGTTGTTGCAGCGGAAGTAATGGTAATACCGCGCTCCTGCTCCTGAGCCATCCAGTCCATCGTAGCACCACCATCGTGAACCTCACCAATCTTATGAGTTTTACCCGTGTAGAACAGGATACGCTCAGAAGTTGTTGTCTTACCGGCATCGATGTGAGCCATAATACCGATATTACGGGTCAAATGTAAATCTTGCTTTGCCATTTTCTTTACCTCAATTATTAAAATCTGAAGTGAGCGAATGCGCGGTTAGCCTCTGCCATGCGGTGCATGTCTTCCTTACGCTTGTAAGCTCCGCCTTGATTGTTGAATGCGTCCATGATTTCAGCAGCGAGCTTGTCGGCCATTGTCTTGCCTCCGCGCTTGCGTGCATAGTTGATCATGTTCTTCATTGATACGCTTTCCTTACGGTCGGGACGTATCTCCGTAGGCACTTGGAATGTAGCACCACCGATACGGCGGCTCTTTACTTCCACTTGCGGAGTGATGTTGTCGAGAGCGGTCTTCCATATTTCGAGAGCCGATTTCTCTTCGTTAGCCATCTTCTCCTTTACGGTATCCAATGCTTTGTAGAAAATTTCGTAAGATGTATTCTTCTTACCGTCATACATCAAATGGTTTACGAACTTAGAGACCTTCTGGTCGTTGAACACGGGATCCGGAAGGATCACACGCTTTTTAGGTTTTGCTTTTCTCATTTCTGTTTTTGAAATTAATTCTGCATGGGGCTGTTTCTTTTGTTCTTCAGCGCTCCCACCGGAGCACTTACTCAACCTTTATAACAATTCTCCAGCAAAACGGTTTGTTTTTGAATAAAATCGACGTGCGACGAGATTAAAAAAGTCTACTTATATAAACGCTCCCGCGCCTGTCGCTTGTCCTTTATGCTTATTTCTTAGCCTTGGGACGTTTTGCTCCGTACTTTGAACGGCGCTGTGTGCGGTTTGCCACACCTGCGGTATCCAATGTTCCGCGAACGATGTGATAACGTACACCGGGGAGGTCTTTAACACGACCGCCACGTACCAATACGATTGAGTGTTCCTGAAGGTTGTGTCCCTCTCCCGGTATGTAAGAGTTTACTTCCTTCTGGTTTGTCAGACGCACACGGGCAACTTTACGCATTGCCGAGTTAGGTTTCTTCGGGGTTGTTGTGTAAACACGAACACAAACGCCACGACGCTGCGGACATGAGTCCAACGCAGGCGATTTGCTCTTGTCAACAAGCACCTTTCTACCTTTTCTTACCAATTGTTGAATTGTAGGCATTGTTGTTAATTTTTAGTTATATATTGTTTTGTTATTTTCAAATATGTGTAAAGGTCTACGTTTCAGACCAATTTGGGGTGCAAAAGTACGAATTATTATTTAAACTACCTAATTATAAGAATTTTAAAAAGCCTATATTTGCATAAATTTTGCAGAATATAGGCTTTATTAAAATAATTTAACTGTATGCGTTAAGGAAGTAAGTGCAGAAGTGCGGAAGTTCCGTTGTCCTGCGTTCCTACTTCCTTACTTTTTCTACGCTTCTCCCTTATTTATATTAAAAGGTGCGATTGTGCCCTTTTCTTGTTGAGGGATACGTATCGGTCCGAATGTCTTTTCGTATCTGACAATATTGTCTTGAAGTGCCATAAGCAGGCGTTTTGCGTGCTCGGGCGCAAGAACGACACGCGACTTTACCGTTGCTTTGGGCAAGCCCGGCAATATTCTGGCGAAATCGAGCACGAAGTCTGAACTTGAATGGGTTATTATTGCGAAGTTGGCGTACTCACCCTGAGCCACGTCCTGCGGCAGGTCTACCTGCAACTGTCCTTGTTGATTGTTATTTTCCATAATTGTTTAAGTTGGGAGTCAAGAATTAATCAAAGAAGAAACACGTCATGTTTCATTAATTCATAATTCTTAGTTCTTAATTTATTTGTATTTTTCTGCTTGTGCCTTTATCAGTTCGGTATCGTCAAAATAGTTTATCCGCATGGCGTTACGAACCTCGTCGAGCGTCTTTGCCGCAACCTCACGCGCTGCTTCTGAGCCGCGTTTGAGGATGTTGTAGACCTCGGGAATGTCTTGTTCAAACTCGCGACGGCGCTGACGGATGGGTTCGAGACGGCTGTCGAGCACCTTGATAAGGAACTTCTTACACTTCATGTCGCCCAGACCGCCGCGGCGGTAATGGTCTTTCAGCTCGTCGAGGTTCTTATATTCGGGCAGGAACTCGGCGAAATCGTCCTCCGTGCTGAATGCGTCGAGGTAGGTGAAGACGGTGTTTCCCTCCACCTTTCCGGGGTCTTCAACGCGCAGGTGACCGGGGTCGGTGTACATGCTCTTTACCTTCTGCTGCATCTCTTTCGACGGATCGGAGAGGTAGATGCAGTTGCCGAGCGACTTGCTCATCTTTGCCTTTCCGTCGGTTCCCGGCAGACGGCAGCACACGCGGTTCTCGGGCAGCATGATGTTCGGCTCCACGAGCACTTCGCCGTAGACGTTGTTAAAGCGCTTTACTATCTCGCGTGTCTGTTCGAGCATGGGCTCTTGGTCTTCGCCGGCGGGCACCGTCGTTGCCTTGAACGCCGTGATGTCGGCTGCCTGACTTATAGGATAGGTGAAGAACCCCACGGGGATGCTCGTCTCAAAGTTGCGCATCTGTATCTCTGTCTTCACCGTCGGGTTGCGTTGCAGGCGCGACACGGTGACAAGGTTCATGAAATATGTTGTCAGTTCGGCAAGTTCCGGTATCTGAGACTGTACGAAGAGGGTTACCTTCTCGGGGTCGAGACCTGCCGACAGATAGTCGAGCGCCACCTCGATAAGGTTCTGACGTATCTTCTCAGGGTTCTCGGCGTTGTCCGTCAATGCCTGTACGTCGGCAATGAATACAAACATACGGTCGAAGGCGCCTTCGTTTTGCAGTTCCACGCGGCGGCGCAACGAGCCGACGTAATGTCCAAGATGCAACTTTCCCGTAGGACGGTCGCCGGTCAATATGATTTTTCCCATTGTGTTGTTTCTTTATGTTATAGAATTATGAGTTGCAAACTTACACATTTTTTTCGAGAATACGTTATCTTTACGAAAGATAATCTGTGGAAAGAAAATCTAAAAAAACAAACGGAACATCTGCCGAGTGCGCAACCGTCCGCATCCGACAGTATGGACGGAGCGGACAGGATTATATCCGCATTTAGTCGGAATAATGTCTGGCAAGATCGTTCTTTATATATAATATGTGGTTCTTTCAATTTTAAAAGGTGGTCTTTTACATTGCAAAAGACCGTCTCTTGGCGTGCAAAAGCTTACCTTTCGTAAGGTAAAAGGCTGCCTTTTGCAGAACGGCGGTTTGTCGATGAAAACTGTAAGGAAAGTATTGTGATAAAGTAACGGATTGTAACACGGCGCCGTAATTTGAATAACCCGGTAGGGACATGCCTTTGGCATGTTTTGATTGATTTGATTGTTTTGATTGAATTGAATGTCAATGCGTCGGATATTTACACATACCGAAGGCATGTCCTACCGGGTTGATTTTGCCGAAAAAAAGAGGGTGTATCAAAAATAACTGATACACCCTCATCTTTATTATCTGAATACAGGGGGCTTATTCGTCATGCCCCCTGCATTACACGTTTCATTTAGAATTTTGTTTCTTCCTCAACGGCTTTCTTCTCGCTGAAATCAAGCACGTTCTTACGGTTTGCCTGCATGCGGTCGTAGTCTTCTTTCGAGCCGACAACAATCTTGTCGAACTCGCGCAGACCGGTACCGGCGGGTATGAGGTGACCGCAGATAACGTTCTCCTTCATGCCTTCAAGTCCGTCTACCTTACCGCGGATGGCTGCCTCGTTGAGCACCTTGGTGGTCTCCTGGAACGATGCGGCAGACATGAAGCTCTTGGTCTGGAGAGCGGCACGCGTGATACCTTGAAGTATCTGGGTTGACGTTGCGGCAACGGCGTCGCGTACTTGAACGAGGCGAAGGTCACGACGCTTGAGCATGGAGTTCTCGTCGCGCAGTTTGCGGGCAGAGATAATCTGACCCTTTTGCAGCGTTTCGCTGTCGCCGGCGTCTACTACCACCTTCTTGCCCCAGATGCGGTCGTTCTCTTCCGCGAAGTCGAGCTTATCGACAATTTCCTGTTCGAGGAACGTTGTGTCGCCCGGATCGTTAATCTGAACCTTACGCATCATCTGACGAACGATAATCTCGAAGTGCTTGTCGTTGATCTTCACACCTTGCAGACGGTAGACATCCTGAACCTCGTTGACGATGTATTCCTGTACGGCGGTGGGACCCTTGATAGAAAGGATGTCGCCCGGAGTGATCACGCCGTCTGACAGCGGAGTGCCCGCACGCACGGCGTCGTGCTCCTGAACAAGGATTTGCTTCGACAGAGATACGAGGTATTTGCGCTGTTCGCCGGTCTTTGAGGTAACGATAATCTCGCGGTTACCGCGCTTTACCTTACCCATTGTCACCTCACCGTCGATTTCGCTGACAACAGCGGGGTTTGACGGGTTACGTGCCTCGAACAGCTCCGTAACACGAGGAAGACCTCCGGTGATATCGCCCGCCTTACCGACGGTACGCGGGATTTTGACAAGCGTTGCACCGGTCTTGACTTTCTGACCGTCTTCAACAACTACGTGACCGCCCACCGGCAGGTTGTATGTGCTGATGACGTTGCCGTCTTTGTCGACGATATCGCAGGTCGGAACCTTGCTCTTGTCTTTTGATTCGGTGATGATCTTCTCGGTAAGACCGGTCGTATCGTCGGTCTCTGAATGGAAGGTCACGCCTTCTATAACATCGCGGAACTTCAACTTACCTGCGTATTCGGTAACGATTACGGCGTTGAACGGGTCCCAACGGGCTATCATGTCGCCTTTCTTCACCAGTGCTCCGCCCTTGAAGTAGAGCGAACTTCCGTAAGGAACGTTCATCGTTGAGAGCACGATGTTGGTGTTCGGGTCAACAAAACGGATCTCGGCAAGACGGCTGACAACCATCTCGCAGTTGACGTCGCCGTTATCTCCCGCCTCTACGAACGGAACGGTACGCAGCTCGTCGAACTCGATGCGGCTGTCGTTCTTGGCAACGATCGACGCATTGGCGGCAGCGTTGGCTGCGACACCACCGGCGTGGAACGTACGGAGGGTAAGCTGAGTACCCGGCTCACCGATAGCCTGAGCGGCAATGACGCCGACAGCCTCGCCCTTTTGTACCATGCGGCTGGTGGCAAGGTTGCGTCCGTAACACTTCATGCAGACGCCCTTCTTGCTCTCGCAGGTGAGCACCGAACGGATTTCGACACTCTCGATGGGGCTGTTTTCAATAGCCTGAGCCACCGACTCGGTGATTTCTTCGCCGGCAGCGACGATAAGTTCGCCTGTGTTAGGATGAATGATATCATGAACGGAAACACGTCCGAGGATACGTTCGTAAAGAGAAGAGATAATCTCGTCACCGTTTTTGAGCGCCGTGCACACAAGTCCGCGCAACGTTCCGCAGTCTTCTTCCGTGATGATTACGTCGTGAGAGACGTCAACCAGACGACGTGTAAGGTAACCTGCGTCGGCTGTCTTCATGGCGGTGTCGGCAAGACCTTTACGCGCACCGTGGGTTGAGATAAAGTATTCGAGCACCGACATACCCTCTTTGAAGTTTGAAAGAATAGGGTTCTCGATAATCTGAGCACCTTCGGCACCGGCTTTCTGAGGTTTAGCCATAAGTCCACGCATACCTGCGAGCTGACGGATCTGGTCCTTAGAACCACGGGCTCCTGAGTCAAGCATCATGTAAACGGCGTTAAATCCTTGATCTGCCTCGGTCATCTCTTTCATGAGGACGTCGCCAAGCTCGTTGTTGACGTGGGTCCATGCGTCGATAACCTGATTGTAACGCTCGTTGTCGGTGATGAAGCCCATGTTGTAGTTGTCGGTAATCTGACGGATTTCCTCGTTACCTCTCTCTACAAGCTCGACTTTCTTCTCAGGAATGATGATATCATCGAGGTTGAACGAAAGACCTGCAAGGTAAGCCATGCGGTAACCGAGGTTCTTGATACCGTCGAGGAACTCGCAGGCACGGGCGAAACCTACATTCTTGATTACGTCGGCAATGATGTCGCGCAGGCTCTTCTTTGAGATGATTTTATTGACATATCCCACTTCGTCGGGAATGATGCCGTTGACGATGACACGTCCGACAGATGTCTCGACCATATTGTCGAAGTACTGGCCGTTCTCGTCCACGTCTTTAACCTTGACCTTAACCAAGGCGTGAAGGTCACACTTGCCCTCGTTGTGGGCGATGAGCGCCTCTTCCGGACCGTAGAAGGTAAGTCCTTCACCCTTTGCACCCGGACGTATCTTTGTGATGTAATAAAGTCCGAGCACCATGTCCTGAGACGGCACGGTGATAGGAGCACCGTTTGCTGGGTTAAGGATATTGTGGCTCTGGAGCATCAGTATCTGTGCTTCAAGCACGGCTTCGTTGCTCAAAGGAAGGTGAACAGCCATCTGGTCACCGTCGAAGTCGGCGTTGAACGCAGTACATGCCAACGGGTGGAGCTGGATAGCCTTACCCTCGATAAGCTTCGGCTGGAACGCCTGAATACCAAGGCGGTGAAGTGTCGGGGCACGGTTGAGGAGAACAGGATGACCTTTCATCACGTTTTCAAGAATGTCCCAGATTACCGGTTCGCGGCGATCGACAATCTTCTTCGCGCTCTTGACGGTCTTGACAATACCGCGTTCGATGAGCTTGCGGATAATGAACGGCTTGTAAAGCTCTGCCGCCATAAGTTTGGGAAGACCGCACTCGCCCATCTTCAACTCAGGACCTACGACGATAACTGAACGTGCCGAATAGTCGACGCGCTTACCGAGGAGGTTCTGGCGGAAACGTCCCTGCTTACCTTTCAGCGAGTCAGAGAGTGATTTCAACGGACGGTTGGAGTCGCTCTTTACGGCGCTGCTCTTGCGGGAGTTGTCGAACAGGCTGTCGACAGCCTCCTGCAACATACGTTTCTCATTACGGAGGATAACCTCGGGGGCTTTAATCTCCATAAGTCTTTTCAGACGGTTGTTACGTATGATGACGCGGCGGTAAAGGTCGTTAAGGTCTGATGTGGCGAAACGACCGCCGTCGAGAGGTATCAACGGACGAAGTTCCGGCGGAGTAACAGGAATAATTTTCATTATCATCCACTCCGGCTTGTTTATGTTGCGGCTCGCGCGGAATGCTTCAACTACCTGCAAACGCTTCAAAGCGTCAGTCTTACGCTGCTGTGAAGAGTCGCTGTTGGCGCGGTCGCGCAGTTCGTATGACAGTGAGTCGAGGTCGATATTTACAAGGAGGTCGTAAACAGCCTCGGCACCCATCTTTGCAATAAATTTATTGGGGTCGCTGTCGTCAAGGTATTCGTTGCCGTCGGGCAGGTTGTCCATGATGTTGAGATATTCGTCCTCAGAGAGGAGGTCCATCTTGTGTGAACCGTTTACCTCCATGCCTTCGGCGTCTTTCTTGCCGTCCATCACACCCGGCTGGATGACGATGTACTTCTCGTAATAAATGACCGAATCAAGTTTCTTTGTCGGAATACCGAGCAGATAACCTATTTTGTTGGGCAATGAACGGAAATACCAGATGTGTGCCACCGGCACGACGAGTTCGATATGTCCGGTGCGGTCGCGACGTACTTTCTTTTCGGTAACCTCGACACCGCAGCGGTCGCAGACGATACCTTTGTAACGGATACGCTTGTACTTGCCGCAGGCGCATTCGTAATCCTTCGTAGGACCGAAGATGCGCTCACAGAAGAGACCGTCGCGCTCCGGCTTGTAGGTACGATAGTTTATGGTTTCGGGCTTTGTTATCTCGCCGTATGAATTTTCGAGGATGTCCTCCGGTGATGCAAGTCCGATGGTAATCTTCGTAAAATTACTCTTTATCTTTGAATCTTTCTTAAAAGCCATAATTCTTACTTTTATATTGTTTTTAATGTAAAGAGTCCGTTATTAATCAAGAGTAAGACTCAAACCGAGACCACGGAGCTCATGCAACAAGACGTTGAGAGACTCGGGAATGCCCGGTGTAGGCATTGGCTCGCCCTTGACAATAGCTTCGTAAGCCTTTGAACGACCTACTACGTCATCAGACTTGATTGTTAATATCTCTTGGAGAACGTGGCTTGCGCCGAATGCCTCCAATGCCCAAACCTCCATCTCTCCGAAACGCTGACCACCGAACTGTGCCTTACCTCCAAGAGGCTGCTGAGTGATGAGTGAGTACGGACCGATACTGCGGGCGTGCATCTTGTCTTCAACCATGTGACCGAGTTTGAGGAAGTAGGTAATTCCGACTGTTGCAGGCTGGTCAAACTGCTCTCCGGTCTCACCATCGTAAAGGTGGGTTGAGCACAAACGGGGCAGTCCTGCCTTGTCGGTCCACTCCTGCAAGTCGTCAAGTTTGGCACCATCGAAAATCGGTGTGGCGAACTTGACGCCGAGTTTCTTTCCTGCCGCGCCGAGAATTGCCTCGAAAATCTGACCGAGGTTCATACGCGAAGGCACACCAAGCGGGTTGAGCACAAGGTCAACAGGGCGACCGTCTTCGAGGAACGGCATGTCTTCCTGACGTACAATCTTTGAGACAATACCCTTGTTTCCGTGACGACCGGCAAGCTTATCACCAACGCCAATCTTACGTTTCTTGGCAACATAAACCTTAGCCATCTGAAGAATGCCTGAGGGCAGTTCGTCACCGATGGTTATCGCGAACTTACGACGCTTCATCTCTGCATCAAGGAGCTTGTACTTCTTGATGAAGTTCATTATCAGTTTTTGGATAAGTTCGTTGGTGTGTTCGTCCTCAGTCCAGTTGTTTGACTGGATACCGTCGTATTCGAGGTTCTTCAACTGAGCCATGGTGAACTTGCTGCCACGGGTAATGATTTCAGCACCGGTGTAATCTTTAATTCCCATTGATGCCTTATCTTCCGTAAGGACGAGAAGTTTGTCAACAAGAATATCTTTCAGATCTTCAATCTTTGCAGCGTACTCTTCGTCTATCTTCGCAAGGACAACCTTATCCTGCTGCTTTGACGAACGTGTCTTAACGGCACGAGAGAACAATTTCTTGTCTATAACGACACCGGTAAGCGACGGATTTGCTTTCAAAGAGGAGTCTTTCACATCACCTGCCTTATCACCGAAGATTGCACGAAGAAGTTTCTCCTCAGGTGAAGGATCGCTCTCTCCCTTCGGAGAGATCTTACCGATAAGGATGTCGCCGGGCTCTACGCGTGCGCCGACACGGATAATACCATTGTCGTCGAGGTCTTTGGTCGCTTCCTCGCTTACGTTGGGAATATCGCTGGTGAACTCTTCCATTCCGCGTTTTGTCTCACGGACGTCGAGCGAGTATTCATCAACGTGAACAGAGGTCAGGATGTCTTCGCGGACAACACGCTCGTTAAGCACAATCGCGTCCTCATAGTTGTAACCTTTCCAAGGCATGTAAGCAACAAGGAGGTTGCGACCGAGAGCAAGCTCGCCGTTCTCCGTTGCATAGCCTTCGGTAAGAATATCGCCCTTCTTTACTCTTTGTCCTTTATTACAGATAGGACGAAGGTCGATGGTCATATTTTGGTTGGTACGGCGGAACTTCGGAATTCTGTATTCCTTCAACGCCGGCTCAAAACTTACAAATTCTTCTTCCTCCGTTCTGTCATAGAGGATGCGGATCGTTGTTGCGTCAACATATTCGATAACGCCATCTCCCTCTGCGGTAATCATCGTGCGGGAGTCCACGCAGACCTGCCTTTCAATGCCGGTTCCTACGATAGGAGCCTCGTTGTGAAGCAACGGAACAGCCTGACGCATCATGTTACTTCCCATCAACGCACGGTGGGCATCATCATGTTCGAGGAAGGGGATAAGACCTGCCGCGATAGATGCAATCTGCTGCGGCGATACGTCCATAAGGTCAACATCCGTCGGCGGAACAACGGGGAAGTCGGCATCTTGACGGCACTTGACAACGTCGCGGATAAAGGTTCCGTCGTCGTTAAGAGGTGCGTTACCCTGACCGATGATGTGGTCTTCTTCCTCTTCTGCCGTAAGATAAACGATGTTTTTATTATCAAGGTCTACTTGTCCGTCCTTGACTCTACGGTAAGGAGTCTCGATAAATCCGAGTTCGTTGATCTTGGCATAAACGCAGAGTGAAGAAATAAGACCGATGTTAGGACCTTCAGGGCTTTCAATAGGACAGAGACGTCCGTAATGGGTGTAGTGAACGTCACGCACCTCAAATCCGGCACGTTCGCGAGACAGACCGCCGGGACCGAGTGCTGACAGACGGCGCTTGTGAGTAACCTCGGCAAGCGGGTTGGTCTGATCCATGAACTGTGACAACGGGTTGGTTCCGAAGAATGAGTTGATAACGCTTGAAATGGTCTTGGCGTTGATAAGATCTGTCGGAGTGAACACTTCGTTGTCGCGAACGTTCATGCGTTCACGTATGGTACGGCTCATTCTTGCAAGACCGATAGAGAACTGGTTGCTAAGTTGTTCTCCGACGGTACGAACACGACGGTTACTCAAATGGTCGATATCGTCAACCGTGGCGTTTGAGTTAACCAACTGAATGAGATATTTGATAATTTCGATTATGTCTTCCTTGGTAAGGATACGAACGTCCATGTCCGTATCGAGACCGAGCTTCTTGTTGATACGATAACGACCTACGTCGCCAAGGTCATAACGCTTGTCAGAGAAGAACAGGTTCTGGATAACCTCGCGTGCGCTGGCATCATCTGCCGGGTCAGCATTACGCAACTGACGGTAAATGTAAAGAACAGCTTCTTTTTCAGAGTTGCTCGGGTCTTTCTGCAACGTATTGAAAATAATCGAATATTTGTTGGCGGAATCAACGTCTTTATGGAGCAAGATCGTTGACGCACCGCTGTCGATTATGTCTTCTACATTTTCTTTTGTTATTTCAGTCTCGCGCTCCATGATAACTTCGTTACGCTCGATTGAAACAACTTCGCCCGTGTCCTCATCGACAAAGTCTTCGTTCCAACTTTTCAGAACTCTTGCAGCCAATTTGCGACCGATGGCTTCTTTCATGTTCTTCTTGTTGACCTTAATCTCTTCCGCAAGGTCAAATATCTGAAGAACTTCTTTATCCGTCTCAAATCCGATGGCACGCAAAAGAGTCGTAACCGGCAACTTCTTCTTTCTGTCGATGTAAGCGTACATCACATTGTTTATGTCGGTGGCGAACTCAATCCATGAGCCTTTAAACGGAATGATACGTGCTGAATAAAGGACTGTTCCGTTGGCATGGACACCTTGACCGAAGAAAACGCCTGGTGATCTGTGCAACTGGGAAACAACAACACGCTCGGCACCATTAATAATAAATGTGCCGTTATCCGTCATATAAGGAATTGTGCCAAGGAAAACGTCTTGTATGAACGTTCCGAAATCTTCGTGATCCGGGTCGGTGCAATACAGTTTCATTTTAGCCTTCAAGGGTACGCTATAAGTCAGACCACGCTCCAGACATTCGTCTATGGTGTAACGGGGCGGATCGATATAGTAATCCAAGAACTCAAGAACGAAATTATTACGAGTATCGGTGATAGGG